>CADCDY010000023.1 GCA_902800245.1 uncultured Prevotellaceae bacterium | reverse complement strand
TGATGGGTGGCATGATGTAGGCGTAGTTATTGGCGGAAAACACCTTCGTGTTGTTCAGCGAGGGGTCTGTGGTGCTCTTGATGCAGGTCACGCGGACGTGGAAAGGCCGGTTGCCCTGAGCCTTGTCCAGACGCAAGACGATGTACTGGTTGTCGCGCGCCGAGTATATCTGGTTATAGAAGCCCACGGTGTCCTTCGGAGCAGGGTCGCGGAAGACCGCCTTGAGAGCATCCATCTCGGCACCGTTGTCCTGTATGCCGTAATTGATTTCCTCCCATTGGAACTTACTTATGTCCGCCCATGAGTCAAGTTGACCTAAGTTGACGGCTCGCTCCACGATGAAATCGTCTGCCCATACTGCCTCGCTACCTGACAGTAGCAAAAATAATGTCGTTAATGCGGTTACTAGTAATTGTTTCATAAGGATTCAAATTTTTGCAAATGTAGGAAGAATTTTTATTTAATTGTTTTTGCGGTGTGTTAATCTTTGTTAATTGTGGCAAAAAGTGTTACAAATAATGATAGTGGAGACCGCCACTTTTTCTGAAGCGAAGCCCTGAGTCAGCAATGACCTAGGGCTTCATATGTTTTAATCCTGACTGAAGTCGTGTACCATCTTACGGTACATATCATACATGCGTTTACGTGAGATATAACCCTTCAGATGGTTGCTTTCGTCGATGACGGGGAGCCAGTCTGCTTGTGTACGCTCGAAAATCTTCATCACCTGTGTCATGGGTGTAGTGTCACTCAATATGGCGTCTGGTTGTGACATCAGTTGTGATGCACGGAAATGGTTGTACAGTTCGGTGCGGAAGACGACGTGGCGTATTTTGATAAGATTGATTTCTCCAAGTAGTGTTCCTGCAGCATCGGTCACGGGCAAGACGCTGTTGTGTGAACGGCTGATTTTATGTACCATCTGTCCTAACTCCATATCTGGGTCAACGGCTTGGAAGTCGCGCTCAATGACAGAATCGAGACTCATCAGCGTCAATACGGCATGGTCGGTATGGTGGGTTACCAGTTTTCCCTGTTTTGCCAAGCGCAGACCATAGATGCCATGAGGTTCGAAGATGCTGATGGTGAGATAGCTGGAAACGGCGACAATCATCAGTGGCATGAAGAGGTTATAGCCGCTGGTGATCTCGGCAATGAGGAAGATGCCTGTCAGTGGTGCGTGCATGACTCCCGACATCACACCCGCCATGCCCAAGAGCGAGAAATTCTTTTCTGGCACATAGACACCTATCTGATGGATGTTCCAAAGTCGTGAAAAGAGGAATCCCGTGAAGCATCCAATGAATAGCGAGGGTGCGAATGTACCGCCACATCCACCACCACCATTTGTAGCAGAAGTGGCAAAGACTTTGGTGAGTAGTACCAGTCCTATATATATAATAATGTATTCTGAATGTCCATAGAACAGTGATCCTTCCAAGATTTGATTCCAATCTGCTTCTGTTTTACCGTTCAGCAGCAGGTTGATAGAGTGGTAGCCTTCACCATAGAGTGACGGGAATACGAAGATAAGTGTGCTGAGGATAGCACCACCGATAGCCAAGCGGACGTATGGTTTGTCTTTGAAACGTGCAAACATATCCTCGCAGGCATTCATCGTACGGATGAAATAGAGCGATACCAGTCCACATGTCACGCCTAACAGGATGGATGCCGGTATGCGTTCCACCGTCCAGTCGCTATCGAGCTGGAAGGAGAACATGACGGCATTACCGCTGAAGATGTATGTGAAACAGGTGGCCGTCACGCACGACACGAGGATGGGCAATAGTGACGCCATCGTCAGGTCGATCATCAACACTTCGAGCGTAAAGACCAGTCCTGCGATAGGTGCTTTGAAGATTCCCGCAATAGCACCGGCAGCCCCACAGCCAACGAGCGTCATTAGCGTCTTGTTGTCCATGCGGAACAGTTTTCCGAGGTTAGAGCCGATGGCTGACCCCGTCAGTACGATCGGTGCCTCGGCTCCCACAGAACCACCGAAACCGATAGTGATAGCTGAAGCGATGACCGACGACCATGTGTTGTGTGCCTTTATGCGGGAACGGTTTGACGAGATGGCATAGAGGATGCGCGTGATACCGTGTGAGATGTTGTCTTTCACGATATAGCGTACGAAGAGCGACGTCAGCCAGATACCCACTACGGGATAAACCAGATAGAGCCAGTTGTATGAATCAGTGGCGAATTTACCTGTCAGCAGGGCGACGATGATGTTGATGAGTCCGTGCAGGACGTATGCAGCCACAGCAGATAACAGTCCTACAAGGAATGCCAGTACGAGCAGGAACATCTTATCGCTGACATTCTGTACGCGCCACTCATGCAGTCGTTGTAACCACTTGGGACCTATCACCTGTTCACTTTGTCGCTCCATCGTTCTTTATTGTCTGATAATAGTCACTTCGCCGTTTTCACGCAGACGGATGATGCTGCTTGGCGTATGGGGTTTATGTTCTTGACGACGACTCCAGCAGACGTAGTCCACCTGTTCGATGATGCGCGGGTCGATGTCGCAGTAGTTTTGTGCGGCGGGTTCGCCACTGATGTTGGCAGAGGTAGAAACCAGCGCTTTCTGGAAACGATAGCAGAGTTCCTTCGAGAAGGGCTCCTGCGTGATGCGAATGCCCAAGCTGCCGTCCTCGGCAATGAGGTTCGGAGCGAGGTTGATGGCACCGTCAAGGATGATGGTGGTGGGCTTCGTGGGGGAGATATCCTTCGTTCCGACGACAGAATCGTCGGACACACTTTTTAGGCTGTCGATGAGTTGCCAGGCGACATCGGGTATGTTACGGAAGTAGCGCTGCATACGGGCGTCACTATCTACGAGGCAGATGAGTGCTTTTGAGTCGTCGCGCTGCTTGATGGCGTAGACGCGCTTCACAGCCTCCGCATTTGTTGCATCACAACCAATGCCCCATACGGTATCGGTAGGGTAGAGGATGACTCCGCCCTTACGTAATATCTCTACGGCTTTCTTGATATCTTCTTCTCTCGTCATATATTCGTGTTCTAAAACTCTGATGTAAAGTGGAACTTGATATGTTTGAAGTCCTCCTGTGCCATTGATAGCACGTAGCCCGAATCAGCAAGGAACACGTCACGGCCTTCCTTGTCTTTCGCCATGTACTGGTACTTGCGTTTCTTGAAGTTCTCCAGTTCTTTCTCATCGTCACTCTCAATCCAGCACGCCTTATACAGGTGTACGGGTTCCCAACGGCACTTGGCGTTGTACTCATTCTCCAGACGGTACTGGATGACCTCGAACTGCAACTGTCCAACTGTTCCGATGATCTTGCGATTGTTAAACTGATTGACGAACAATTGGGCCACACCCTCGTCCATCAATTGGTCGATACCCTTCTGCAACTGCTTCGACTTCATGGGGTCGTCATTCTCGATATACTTGAAGAGTTCAGGCGAGAAGGAAGGAAGACCACGGAAATGGAGCTGTTCACCCTCGGTGATGGTATCGCCAATCTTGAACATACCACCCGTATCGGGCAGACCCACGATGTCACCGGGCCACGCTTCGTCGATGGTCGACTTGCGCTGTGCCATAAACTGCGTGGGCGACGAGAATCGCAATGTCTTACCCTGACGCACATGCAGGTAGGGCTGGTTGCGCTGGAATTTTCCAGAGCACACTTTGCAGAAGGCAATACACGAACGGTGGTTGGGGTCGATATTGGCGGTAATCTTGAAGATGAAGCCTGTAAACTTCGGTTCCTCGGGTTGTACGTCGCGTTCCTCAGCCTTGGTGGGCTTGGGACTGGGAGCAATCTCCACAAAACAGTTCAGCAATTCCTGCACACCGAAGTTGTTCAGGGCTGAACCAAAGAACACGGGAGCCACCTCAGCAGAGCGATATGTCTCGACGTCGAATTCGGGATAGACGCCATCTACCAATTCCAAGTCTTCGCGGAGCTTGGCGGCGTCGGTTTCCCCGACGCGTTTATCGAGGTCGGGGGAACCGACCTCCACACTGACCTTTTCAGTTACGCGCTGCTTGTCGGGCGTAAACAGGTCGAGCTTGTTTTCGTAGATGTTATACACACCCTTGAACTTGGCACCCTGATTGATGGGCCACGACAGCGGGCGCACCTTGATTTCCAGTTCCTGTTCCAACTCGTCCAAGAGGTCGAAGGGGTCACGGCCCTCGCGGTCCATCTTATTAATAAAGATGATGACGGGTGTATTCCTCATACGACATACATTCATCAGCTTACGTGTCTGCGTCTCCACACCCTTGGCACCATCCACCACGATAATGGCAGAATCGACGGCCGTCAGCGTGCGGTACGTATCCTCGGCAAAGTCCTGGTGACCTGGGGTGTCGAGGATGTTTACTTTATACTCAACGTCCGACCCATCGGGTGTATAGTCGAACTCCATCACGGACGTCGACACCGAGATACCACGCTGCTTCTCGATGTCCATCCAGTCGGAAGTAGCGGTCTTCTTAATCTTGTTGTTCTTTACTGCACCAGCCACCTGGATTTGTCCACCAAACAGCAGAAACTTCTCTGTCAGCGTGGTCTTACCAGCGTCTGGGTGCGAGATAATCGCAAATGTTCTTCTTCTTTCTATTTCTTGATTCATAACTTTTCAATACATTCTTTCAATGACTCCTCCCAATAAGGCACCTCAATGCCGTAGGTCTGCTTGATTTTCGTTTTGTCGAGCACGGAATAGTGCGGACGGGCGGCAGGTGTCGGATATTCAGCTGTATGCAAGGGGCGCACATGACACGACATGATGCCCGCAAGGCGATGGATGGCCTTGGTGAAGTCGTACCACGAGATGACACCCTCGTTGGAGAAATGGTAGATGCCCGGCACGATACCTTTGTTAATGGCAGTCATGATGACGCGGGCCAAATCGCGGGCGTATGTCGGTGTGCCTATCTGGTCGAAGATGACACCCAATTCCGGCCTCTCCTTACCCAGACGAATCATGGTCTTCACGAAGTTGTTGCCAAAAGTCGAGTACAGCCATGCCGTACGGATAATCATCGAACGCTCACACAGTTTCTGAACGTTCATCTCACCCACCAGTTTCGTCTTGCCGTAGACGCTGTTGGGACAGGTGTCCTCATCCTCCGTATAGGGTGTGTGATTGGTACCATCAAATACGTAGTCGGTAGAAATCTGAATCATCCAACCGCCACGCTTCCCCATGGCATGAGCCAGATAGGCAGGCGCCTCGGCATTCAGCAACTGACAAAGTGCCTCGTTGTCCTCTGCCTTGTCGACAGCCGTATAGGCGGCACAATTGACGATGCCGTCAATGTCGTTTTCCGCTACAAAAGTCTCAATAGCCTGCTGATTGGTGATATCCAATTCAGCGACATCCGTATTAAAATAGGTGTGCTGGGGATTTTCCTTCTCCTGCAGTTGCATCTCGTTACCCAATTGGCCGTTACAGCCTGTAATCAATATATTCATTATTCGAATTTCAATCCTTCTTCTTTATCTTTCTTGTAATAGTCTGAGAGCATCCCTAAAAAGGTGGTAATCTCTTTGATGGCATGCTCCGTATTGGTGCTGATTTCCTTCTTTTGCAGACGTAGCATCATGACACCATAGAGCGAATTGAAACATGTCTCAATCTCATTCTCGTCCTTATTGGCACCACGGTTGCGGAGTTCTACGATATAGGGTAACACACGGTAATATTCTGCATTGTAAAACGGGAACTTCGTCGATGCCAACAGCTGGGTGTGCAGTTCGACAAGTGTCTGCATGGTCACCTTGTTGATTTGCAGGTGTCCCTGTTCGCGACAGCCCTCCTGATTCATCATACGAATAAGATGACCATACCAGTCGGTCAGTTCTTCTTTCTGTTCGTCGGTATAGTCGAACCGCGCAATATATTCTTTACGTATGCGTGTCAGGGAACAGTCGAAAGCCCTGATAATATTCTCTACCTGCCACATATATAGCAGATATTCGGCAATATTGGTCTTTCGTAATTCTTGTGAGATAAACATTTTCCTTGGTCGTTATGATGTTATAACGTTTTTGCGTTAAAAGAATCTGAAAAGGTTGGTCACTGTACCGAACAGTGAAATAACAGAGAATAACGTCACCACAGCTCCTATGACCTGATTGATGATGCGGATGCCGTGGTCATCGAAGATGGTGCGAACCTTGTCCACCAACCACGACAGACCGTACCACCATAGCAGTGCTCCTCCGATGATGCTTGCAAAGCCCACCATCATCTCGAACGGATGGTCAGGAATGACGAAGGCAAACTGTGCAAACAGTGCCATGAAAAGGAAGATAATCAGTGGGTTGGAGAATGTGACCAAGAAGGCCGTCCAGATGTTGTACCACAGCGTTCCTTTCTGTTGTCCGGACTGGTGCATGTTCTTTGTCGGGTCCATGCGCCACGTATAGATGCCGAAGCCCAACAACAGCACACTACCGATAATTTGCAGATAGAACTTGTTCTGGTCATTGTTGATGAAATCCATGACAAATGCCATACCGAAGCCCGTGATGCCGGCATAGATGATGTCGCTGATGGAAGCACCAATGCCTGTGGCAAGTCCATACCAGCGCCCTTTGTTCAATGTGCGCTGTACGCAAAGGATGCCTACAGGTCCCATGGGTGCTGATGCAATCATGCCTATTAGCATGCCCTTGAATACCAAATCTACGATATTTATATGTATCGGAAATGCCATATCGACTGCAAAGGTACGAAATATTTTGCTAAATCCTTGCAGTTTCGGAATATTTTTGTACCTTTGTAGGCAGATTCGTAAAATAGACATAACTTAAAAACATAAAAACAATGGAACAACAAGGAATTAAGCCCTATGTCATCGGATTAGACTTGGGAGGTACGAACTCAGTATTCGGCATCGTTGATGCTCGTGGTGAAATCAAGGCTACTACAGCTATCAAAACTGGTGGTTACACCAAAGTTGAAGACTATGTCAAAGCTTCTGTTGAAGCATTGCAGCCTATCATTGAACAGGTAGGCGGTATTGAAAAAATCAAGGCTATGGGTATCGGTGCGCCCAATGGTAACTACTACAACGGCACCATCGAATTCGCTCCCAATCTACCCTGGGCACACGATGGTATTGTCCCCTTGGCAAAACTGTTCAGCGACCAACTGAACGGCATTCCCGTGGCACTGACCAATGATGCCAATGCTGCTGCATTGGGTGAAATGGTCTATGGCGTCGCCCGTGGCATGAAGAACTTCATCGTCATCACGCTGGGAACGGGTGTCGGCTCTGGTATCGTGGTGAATGGTCAGCTGCTGTATGGTCACGACGGTTTTGCCGGAGAACTGGGTCACGTAACGATGGTTCGTGGTGCAGAGGGTCGCAGTTGCGGTTGTGGTCGTACTGGTTGTCTGGAGGCTTATTGCTCGGCAACGGGTGTGGCTCGTACGGCTCGTGAACTGCTGGCAAAGACCGACCGTCCTTCGCTGCTCCGCGAGATGAATCCGGAGGATATCACCTCGCTTGACGTGTCTATCGCTGCGAGCAAGGGCGATGAGTTAGCCAAGGAGATTTACGAGTTTACCGGTAAGATGCTGGGTGAGGCCTGTGCCGATTTCACGGCATTCTCCAGTCCTGAGGCCTACATCTTCTTTGGTGGTATGGTGAAGGCAGGCGACCTGATTATGGAACCCATCAAGCGTAGCTATGAAGAGCATGTCATGAAGATCTTCAAGGGCAAGGCTCAGTTCCTGGTTAGTGGTCTCGATGGTGCGTCGGCTGCAGTGTTAGGTGCTTCAGCTATTGGTTGGGAGATTTAAACTGACGATATCTGAAAGGGGAGGGCATCGCCCTCCTTTTTTCTTTTTTTTGCTCCTTTCCTTCATCATTCCGTGCAACAACTAAAACGATTGCGCTAGGAAATGCCTCAAGATATTTGGTACTTTGTCCGTTTTTTCGTACCTTTGCAAGCAGAACTACTAGAACAAATAAAAAACATGAAGAGATTTCTACAAATCGTGATGCTTCTCACCGTTGTGGCTGTTGCTGTACAGGCTAAGGGCTGGAACGACCAGGAGTACAAACAGATTGAGCAGAGCATCCGTCTGCCGCAGTTTGCCGACAAGGCGTATGTGATAACCAAGTATGGTGCTAAGACCGACAATACTGCCGCAAGGAACCAGAAGGCGATACAGAAGGCCATTGACAAATGTTCTGCCAAAGGTGGCGGACGTGTTATCGTGCCTGCCGGTCAGCGGTTTCTTACGGCTGCCATTCAGCTGAAGAGTGGTGTCAACCTCGTTGTTGAGGAGGGTGCTGTATTGGAGTTCGCCTTCGAGCCCGATCTCTATCCCATAGTGCCTACGCGCTGGGAAGGTCTTGATTGCTGGAACCTCTCGCCGCTCATCTATGCCTATCAGGCACATGACATCGCCATTACCGGCAAGGGCACCATCGACGGTGGTGGCTCGAACGACACATGGTGGCCGTGGGTGGGCAGTAAAAAGTTTGGCTTTAAGGACGGCATGCCCGTTCACCAGTGGAACGAGAACAGCCGTCCCCGTCTGTTGAAACAGGCCGAGGACGGCGTGCCTATGGATGAGCGTCGTTTCGGTCCTACCGACGGATTGCGCCCGCAGATGATTAACTTCAATCAGTGCGAGGGCATCCTCATCGAGGATGTTACGTTGTTGCGCTCGCCATTCTGGGTAATTCATCCCCTGCTGTCAACGGACATCACCGTGCGCGGCGTACATATTAATAATAATGGACCCAATGGCGACGGCTGCGATCCCGAGTCGTGCGACCGCGTGCTCATCGAGAATTGCTATTTCAACACCGGTGATGACTGCATCGCTATCAAGAGCGGCCGCAATAACGATGGTCGTGAGGGTGGTCAGGGTGCGTTTGCCGGCCGTGCGTCGAAAAACATCATTATTCGCAATTCGAAGTTCAACAATGGTCACGGTGGTGTGGTCATTGGTTCGGAGATCTCCGGCGGTTGTCAGAATGTCTATGCCCACGACTGCGAGATGGACTCCCCGTCGTTGGACCGCGTGTTGCGTATCAAGACGAACTCCTGCCGTGGAGGTATCATTGAGAATATCAATATGCGTAACATCACTGTCGGCCAGTGTGGCGAGGCCGTGCTTAAGATCAATACCGACTACGAGCCCCGCGAGGTGTGCTGTCGTGGTTTCTATCCTACCGTCCGCAACGTCACGATGGAGAATGTTACCTGCAAGAAGTCGAAGTATGGCGTGATGATAGTAGGTTACGACGACCCTAAGCTGGCCTATACCGTCAACAACATTACTGTCAAGAACTGCCAGTTCGACGGCGTCTATAGCAAGCCCATCCATCAAATTGGTCTTGCGCAGGACGTTACCTACGACAACCTTATGATTAACGGTTCGCTGGTGTTGCAGGACAAGCCTTACAAACACTACAGTGAATGGCTCACCTACAGTGAGATACAGCGCGTGCCGAAGAGCTATCTGCTTGATTTCTCGACGAGTCCGAAGTGGAGCTATGTCATGGGTATTGAACTTGAAGGCATGCTTGATACCTATCTGTGCTATGGTGGTGAGGCTATCCGCAAGTATTGTCAGGAGTATACTGACACGATGATTTACGCTGATGGTAATATTCGCGGATTCAATATCCTCGACTACAATCTCGACAACATCCGCACAGGCCATTTCGTTACACGCATGTATCAGAACTGGCCCGAGGCAAAGAATCTGAAGGCCATGCAGTTGATGATGAAACAATTGCAAGACCAGCCGCGTACCATCGTCGACCGTGTGTTCTGGCACAAGGCTGTCTACGCCTATCAGGTATGGCTCGACGGTATCTTCATGGGCCTGCCGTTCCGTTGTCTCACGGCTCCGATCACGTTGAACGTTGATAATTTTAAGGTCAAAGGTCAAAGGTCTAAGGTCAAAAGTCAAGGGTCTAAGGTTAACGTTCAAAGTATCTATGATGACGCTGTGAACCAGCTGAAGATTACCTACCAGCGTACTCTCGACCCCAAGACGGGTTTGAACCGACATGCCTACGATGAGACGCGCAAGACCTTCTGGGCAGACAAGGAGACAGGTTTGTCGCAACACTGCTGGGGCCGTGCGCAGGGTTGGTATACGATGGCACTCATCGAAGTGCTTGACGCCCTGCCCGAGGACTACGCCCGCCGTTCGGAGGTCATCGACCTGCTCAAGAGCGACTTCGACGCCATCCTGAAATGGCAGGATAAGGACTATGGCGTGTGGTATCAGGTGATGGACAGCCCTGGTCGCGAAGGGAATTATTTTGAGAGTACGTGCTCCGCTATGTTTACGTATGCGCTGCTGAAGGCCTATCGCAAGGGCTATGTCGGTGAGAAATATCGCGATGCCGGTATCAAGGCCTATAAGGGTATCATAAATAAATTTATTAAGGTACATCCTGACAAGACTATTTCGCTCACCGAGTGTTGTAGCGTTGCTGGCCTCGGACCTGCCGAGACGCCTGAGGTCATTGCCGCCATGAAGAAAATCAATCCAAAGGGCAGCGTCAAGGAGAACCGTCGCCGCGACGGCAGCTATGGCTACTATCTCTCTGAACCTATCCGCGACAACGACGCGAAGGGTGTGGGACCATTCATTTGGGCCTCGCTCGAAATGGAAATGCTCGGCTACGACACCGATTCCGATTACTCGCTTGATGTCAAAAAGAAGTAAGGAGAAAGACGTAATCGTTTTCGCTTGATTTTTATCAATTCCTGTTCAATATTCCGAGAAAAATGCGTAACTTTGCAACGAATTCAAAACAACTACTAATGATTCTACTAAAAAAGTGTTTTCTAACGCTGGTCGCAGCGTTGACAACAGTGATGTCGGGGGCCCAGACGGACGCCCCGGCATTCCCTGGTGCAGAGGGACACGGTCGCTACGTCACTGGTGGACGTGGCGGTCAAGTTATTCACGTGACTAATCTCAACAATAGCGGAACGGGGTCATTCCGTTCTGCCGTCAGTGGCTCCACAAAGAAAATCATCGTATTCGATGTAGGTGGCGTTATTCCTTTAGCTAGCGACGTGACTATCGGAGCAAACACCACCATCCTCGGTCAGACAGCTCCATATCCAGGAATCACGTTGCGGTATTATACGGTTCGTCCAAATGGCAACAACATTATTATGCGTTTCATCCGTATTCGTCGTGGTGAAGAGAAGAATGTCAACGACGGAGCCGATGCCATCTGGTGCCGCAATTTCACAGGTATGATACTCGACCATTGCTCCTTCTCGTGGTCAATCGACGAGATTGCCTCATTCTACGACAACCGCAACTTCACCATGCAGTGGTGTACTATTGGTGAAGCCCTGGCCAATCCCGGACACACCAAGGGAGAACACAGCTATGGCGGCATTTGGGGTGGTAAGGATGCCTCTTTCCACCACAATTTTCTCTGTCACATGCAGAACCGCGTACCGCGTTTCTGTGGTGCCCGCTACAACTGGACAGGCTACGACAAGACCAAATACAACAGTTCTATTGAGGCCGAGAAAGTTGACTTCCGCAATTGTGTCATGTACAACTGGGGCAATGGCAACGGCTGTTACGGCGGCACAGGCGGCGGCTATATCAATATTGTCAACAACTACTATAAGGCAGGTCCCGCTACTGCTAACAAGACCCGTGTCACCCAAGTATCCGTTGCCAACAGTGGTAATGCAGAAGATTCCCCATTCATGGGCTATTGTGCCCGTTATTACATTAATGGCAACTATGTGACGGCAGCAGGCAGCAAGGCTCAGAACTACGACTGGCAGGGCGTCATTTACGACAGCGGCACATACACTATAGATGGCGAGAAGTATTGTGCTGATGCCCAACATTTGTATGGAGAGAATGTCACATACAGGCAGAACAGCAGCGGCACCGATTGTGTCCGTATCAAACTCGACACACCTGTTGAGACTGGCGACATAACCACCCATACCGCTGAGACGGCTTTTGAAAAAGTGCTGGCCCATGTAGGTGCCTCGCTCTATCGCGATGCCGTAGATGCCCGCTACATGGACGAGGCTGCCAACGGGACAACAACTTACACTGGTTCTGCCACGAAGACCGGTGATGGCAAGACCATACAGCACCGTCCCGGCATCATTGACTTCGTGAAAGACCAGGGCGAGTACGTGCTGGAATCTACCTCGTGGCCAGCCGACTTCGATACCGACCAAGATGGTATTCCCGACGCATGGGAGATTGCTAACGGTCTGAATCCTAACGACAAGAGTGACGGCACCACGAAGACGCTTGACCCCCAGAGCTGGTACACCAACATTGAGGTCTATGCCAACTCATTAGTCGAGGACATCATGAAAGCTGGTAATGCGGATGGCGAGAGTAATTTCGAAGAGTACTATCCTGCCTATAATAAGCCTGCGACGGGGGTGGATACCGTCCGCACTACGGCCATTGTCGCCACAGAGTATTATTCGCTGGACGGACGCAGGTTGGAAGAGCCGCAAAAGGGCGTAAACATCCGCGTGGAGCGAATAGCAAACGGAAAGGCTATTACAACGAAAGTCCTTAAGTAGAAAGATTGTTAGGAGAAAGAAGGATTCAGCGATGAATCCTTTTTTTATGCCATCTTCCGCATCCAGCCTCCGTGGAATAGTCGGACGAGGAAAATAATGCCGCGGAAAGTGAGTTCGATGGCCATCGCCGTCCACACGCCTGGCAGACCGTAGGTCACTGCAAGCAGGGCGGCGAGCGTCAGACGCACACCCCACATGGAGCCAAGGCTCATGATGGCAGGTTTCAGCGTGTCGCCAGCACCAACGAACACACCGTTACAAACGATGGACGCTGCAAACAATGGTTCCGCGAAGGCCTCAATACGCAGACACTGTGTACCCAAGGCAATGATTTCTTTGACGGGTGTCATGATGGCCATCAGTTCTGTCGCAAACACATACATAAACGCTCCCATCAGCGTCATCACCCCCATACCCAGTCCCACCGACATATGGGCAAACTGTCGCGTGAGCAGTTTCTTCCCTGCACCAAAACTTTGTCCGACCAACGTTGTGGCAGCCTCAGCGATGCCAAAGCCGGGCATGTAGCAGAGGCTCTCGACGGTGATGGCCAACGAGTGGGCGGCAATGGCGATAGTGCCCAGCGGTGCGACAATCAGTGTGCTGACAACCTGTGCCGACCCCATGAGCATGTGTTGCAGTCCCATAGGTGCACCTATTTTAAATGCGTTGCCCACGACGTCAATCTGCGGCTTGAACTTGTCCCACGACAGCGGCAACCTCTTGCCTTTTACCTCTTCCCGCTCACTTCTCTTCAGGATGCCCAGCATGTCCGAACGATACAGCAGGAAATACATCATCAGCAAGGCCGTAATGAACATGGCCACTCCGGTGCCGATGGCAGCACCCGCAACGCCCATACCTAATAGATAGATGAACGCATAGTTGAACACAACGTCCATCACACACATCAGGATGTTGAGCATCGATGGAATCTTCATGTTGCCCGAACACTTTAGCATGGAACCTGCCAGACCTTCCATCTGGAAGAAGATGCCAGCCGCACAGAAGATGGCGAAATAGAGCGTTGCGTCGTGGGCGATTTCCTCCGAACCGCCCAACCAATAGGGCAGGGAAATGCTAATGGCCTCGGCAATGCACATCATGACAACGGCGTAAATGGCACAACACACCAGCGACTGGCGCAATACACGCTGGGCGCGCTTGATGTCGTTGGCTCCGATGGCGTGCGCTACCTGCACCGAGAACCCCATATTGGCTGCCGATGCCAGTCCGCCCAAGAGCCATCCTGTGGTTTCTACGAGTCCGATGGCTGCTGAGGCCTTAGCGCCCAAGTGGCCCACCATCGATGCATCGATGAAGAACATGACCGTTGCGGAGATCTGTGCGAGAATAGAAGGAATACTCAGGCTGATAATCAGCCTGAGTTTCTCGCCCTGCGTCATCTCGCGACCTTCGCGGATGTAGGCTAAAAGGTCTCGAGAAGCAGTACTCTGCTTGACCAGTCGTTTTTCTTCGCCCATTCCGTTTCGTTGCGATACGGCATCTCCAGTCCGTGATTCATCAGGTAGGCACCGCTGTAACTCTTACCCTCACAATCCATCGGCTTCAGGTCGATGCGGTTCAGCTCGCGTACCTTATAATATTTATTAGCATCGAGACCGGCCATCCGTACACGTGGCAGGTGTTCGTTCTGGAACGACTCCGTCTTCCACCAATAGAACACGGCCTTGTCCTGCTGATCAGTGACATACATCAGCGACGCCACACCCTTGCGGTCGTAGGGCGACACCAGACGGTAGATGTTACCGAACTGCACGATGGGGCGGATCTCCTTGTATTCGCTGATGGCCTTGCGGCACAGTGCCTTCTCGTCATCAGTCATGTTCTTGGGTTGAATCTCCATGCCCAGACGTCCGCTCATGGCCACATCAATGCGGTATTTCAGCGATGTCGTGCGGAATACGGTATGGTTGGGCGTTGCGGAAATATGCGAGGCCATTGCGATGGCAGGGAAGAAATAGCTCGTTCCCCACTGCATGTAGATGCGCTGCAGGGCGTCGGTATTGTCCGAAACCCAGAACTCGTCGAAGTAGGGTAGTATGCCCCAGTTGGCACGTCCGCCACCTGAACCACATGCCTGGATGGTCAGTTCGGGATATTTCGCACGCACGCGCTGACACACCTTCTCCAGACCGCGATGAAATTCGATGTAGAGGTGGCTCTGGTCGTTCATGGTCAGATACTGCGAGCCATGATTCATAATCGGCATGTTGGCATCCCACTTGATATAGTCTATCTCAGGATATTTCGTCATGAGCTCGTCCACCACGTTAAACACAAAGTCCTGCACCTTCGGATTTGCCATATCGAGCACCACCTGCGTGCCGCCGCGACCCAACACGGGCTCGCGTTTCGGAGCCTTCACTATCCAGTCGGGGTGAGCCTCGTATAGTTCACTGGTCGTATTGGCCATCTCGGGCTCAATCCAGATGCCGAACTTCACACCGTTCTTCTTGGCGTCGCGCAACAGACCTTCGATGCCCTCTGGCAATTTGTTCTTATCCACCACCCAATCGCCCAGACTGGAGTTGTCTACCTTGCGTGGATACTTGTCGCCAAACCATCCGTCGTCCATCACAAACAGTTCGCCGCCCATCGACGCGATGTCGTGCATCATCTGGTCCATTCCCTTTTGGTTGATGTCAAAATAGACACCTTCCCACGAATTCAGCAGGATCTTGCGTTCCTTGTTGCCGTTGGCCAGCATGTAGTTACGGCCCCACTTGTGAAAATTGCGCGACACGCCCGAGAGCCCTTTGTCTGAGAACGATAGCGCCAACTTCGGTGTTACGAATGTCTCGCCCTTTTTCAGGTGATATTCGGAGTTATCCTCGTTGATGCCCGCAAAGAAATAGTGGTACTCTGTGTCGTCGGTGACCACCTTCAGACGGTAGTTGCCCGCATAGCACAGTGCGGCACCGATGACCTGTCCGGCATTCTCCCGTGCCTTGCCGTCCAGCGAGAACATCACCTCCGCGTGGCTCGTATGGGCATTACGCGTACCGTCCTTATTCACTATCTGCTTCTGTCCGGCTGTCAGCGGTTCCTCCACCAACCGTGCCTCGTTGGCCCACGAACCGTAGAAGCTCGACATCCATACGTCGCCCCTGCGGATGGGAACCATGGCCGAGGCAAATGTCGTCAGCGTCACCGTCTGCTTCTCGGTGTTGGTCACCTCCGACCACATCTCGATGATGTCCTCGGCCGCGTAGGCTTTGTAGTTCAGTTTCACCACCGTGCCATACACAGGGTCCTTCATCGTGATGCTCACCGTGCCGTTCGCCTGCTCCCAACTGTCGCAGACCACTGCCGTCGACATGTTACCGTCGCCGTGCTTCATGGCCAGTGCGGCCTCGGCGGGACAGTTCATGCCATACACGGGATAGGCGTCCATCCGACCATCGCGGGGAGTCTGCAGATGCTGCAATTCCTGCGCATCCAGTCGCAGTCCGTAATACACATACTGGGGCTGTCGGCCCTTCTCTACGTCCAATACCAGCGACGTGTTCTTTGTCTCTACGACTACCTGTGCGGCGTGGCTCGTCGCAGCCGTCAGCACCATCAGGGTCAATGTCATTAGTAGTTTCTTCATTGTTCTTCTTGTTTTTGTATTCATTCGGCAAAGTTACGAATAAGTGAGGAAAATACCAAATTTATTTGGATATTTTCGAACGAGAGTAATTTCTCGCGAAGCGAAAAGGTACGAATAAGTGAGCAAAGAACCAAAGAAAAATGAGTTTTCCTTTGGTATTTCCCTCGATTTGTGCTACCTTTGCGCTGAAAATGAGACAAAGGCGACATTTTTTCAACAAAATAACCCTCCGATTGCGCACGCTGCTATTCATTGGTTTCATGCTGACGGGCTTGTCTGCATGGGCTGACACGACATTCGTACATCGTGTGGAAGCCGACGTCGTACCCAGCATGGTGATACAGTCTAACAGCTATCTGCGGGGAGCCAATCCGGAGAGAGAAAAAATCGGAACCTCCATGCTCATGCGCCTGAAATACACCGTCCAGCAGTCTGGCAATCCCGAACGCATTGGCGCTTATCATGGTGTGGGACTAGGCGTATTGTCCATCAACCGCCAGTTGGGTACGCCCTTGATAGCTTACATCGTACAAGGTGCTCCCATCGTCAACCTCTCGCGTAACGTGTCGCTGAACTACGAGCTCAATCTCGGTGCTTCCTTCGGTTGGAAATCCTACGACGAAGTGACCAACGGGATAAACCACGTGCTGGGCACGCCTGTTAATGCCTATATCGGGGCCGATGTTTTCCTGCGCTTCATGGTAGGACGTAACGTCGACCTGAATGTGGGCTATGGCTACACCCATTATTCCAATGCCAATCTGCGCATGCCTAACGAGGGCCTAAACACTATGGGTGTCCGTCTCTCGGCAGCCTGCTATTTCAATCGCGACGAAAATATCAGCCGCGCCTCGCTGTTTACGGCCGACCGTCCCGACAAACGCTGGGTAACGGACGTGGTGTTATATGGCGGTTGGAAGAAGAAAAGCCTCGTCCTGCCTGCCACCTTTGGCGTCGCCGGATTCCAGGTCAGTCCGATGTATCTTCTGAATAGTGCCTTTGCCATAGGTCCTTCCATTGATGGCGTCTACGACCATAGTGTCAACCTGACGACGACCGATGTCAATGGCGACGGACAGCTCGAATACGAACAGCCACAATGGTCGCGACAGGTGGCGATAGGTCTGCAGGCCCGTGCCGAACTGAACATGCCTGTGTTCCGTGCCAGCTGTGGCATAGGCCATTATGTCGGCGGCTTCTCCACGTTTTACGAGACGCTGGCCCTGAAGGTTGACGTCACCCGCCATTTCTTCCTGAACGTTGGCTATTGCCTCTATAACTATAATTACACGAACAATCTGATGCTCGGTGTTGGTTATAGAATACGCTAAGCCTTATCTTACCAGTTTCCTTCCTTGTACAATGTAAATGCCCTTCGCCGTCGGCTCTCCTTCGATGCGTATGCCCTGCAGGGTGTAGAATGTCCCCTCCTGCTGACGGGAGAGGACGACCTTAGGGTTTAGCGACGACTCCGACGGACGAGGATATATCTCGTTGATGCCATCCATTGCATACGTGCCGAAGACCTGTAGGTTCTTGCGGTCAACGATGGTCATACAACCCTTCGTGCCCTCCTGATTGAGATAGTTCGTGTCCCACGTCATCGGCACCATGCCGCCCAGCTCCTTACACAGCCGGTGCAGTTCGCGATAGTGCGCCTTGATGCTGGCGTTGTGCTTCTCCTGACTCTCTTTGGGCAGCGACGACAGGTCACGCCAGTTGGCACCGAACTCGCCGATGACCACGGGATAACCCATGTCTACGAAGTTTGTCTTCATCATCTGCAATTGCTTTTTCATATCGCTTTCCTCACCGTATGTGGGGTTATGTTTTGAACCGCTCAGGTGATTGCCCTTGCCCCAATAATAAAAGACGTTGCCCCACGACTCGTCCTTCTCCATGCCCCAGAAATTCCAGGGGTTATAGTAGTGTACCTCGATGGCCAGTTTACCTTCGACGACATCCGTCGGCATCTTGCCCGTCATAAACTTACACGTATATTCGATGTTCGTCGACGGTCCCTGCACCACCAGCACGCGCTTCCCGTTGTTGCCGCCCGTAGCGCGAACGGCATCCACAAACGTCTGGTTATACTGTATCAGGTTGTTCGTCGCAGCTTGTCTCTGGGCGTCCGTCGCGTTTTGTTCGCCGACGCTCGGCTCGTTCAGTCCCGCAAATAAAAGGTGCTCGTCGTAGTCCTTGAAAGCCGTTGCTATCTGTGTCCACAGTGCCGTCAACACCTCTTTGTTTTTCGCAATGGTCGCCGCGTCCGAATCTACGATGTGGTTCTCCAGCCATCCGCCGTCCCAGTGGTCGTTCAACACCACATACAGGCCGTCCCGTATGCAGTAGTCCACAATCTCCTTCACGCGCGCCATCCATGTTGCGTCAATCTCATACGTCGCCGCATTGCTGATGTGGCCGTAAGCCCATGCACACGGGATGCGAATGCTCCGGAACCCCAGACTCTTCACATAGTCTATCACCTCCTGCGTGGTCTTCGTACCCTGCCAGTCGGTCTCGCCACCGAGCCCGCTCTTGTTGTTCAGGAAGCCTACTCCCCTCCATGTAGCCACGGCCTCCAGCGTGTTGCCCAGGTTCCAGCCCGGCGACATATCGTCAATCACTTCCCGCGCCGATCGGTCCATTCCGTCCTGCGCACTCATCTCCATTCCCATTGTCAGCAGACATACTGCAAGGATAGTAATACGTTTTAGTTTTTTCATCATGCCGCAAAGGTACGAAAAAAAAGTGAACTGACCATACATCAGCCCACTTTTTTTCAAATCTGCAATACTCCGAAAGAAATTTCAAATACTCCGAAAGTATTTCCGATTTCTCCGAAAGTATTTGACATAGACCCCTCACCCCTCACTCGAAACGCTGAGAATAGCTTTATATAAAGGCCTTGAGGATGGGTGAGGGATGCTCTTAGCCCCTCACTCACCTTTACCTCACCCCTCACTAATTGCTATAGGTTCATCTGCTCTTACGGTTTGGGCTCTAGATTTGTTCAGCAATCTCATTAATGGAAACTCCCAGTCCGCGCCCGACGGACTGCCATTCCGCTCCTTGCGGAATCAGAGTTTGCTCCCTGCGGAATAACGACGAGCAAGAAGCTGCTTTCCAATGAGCAAGAAGCTGCCTGTCCGTTAGCTTCCTTTGCGTCCCTTGTTGGTTTTGATGTGACGAGTGAGGGGTCAGTGAGGGGTGAGTGAAGGGTCAAGCCAACCCCTCACTGGCTCTTAACTCATCTCTGTAAAGGTATTCCCAAAGATTTGAGTGAGGGGTGAGGGGTAGTCACGCGATAATCAACCAAAATTAGGAAACGTCAGACAATCCTCTGCGTTTTTCCTCTGCGCGTGCTTCTGATTATATCAAACCAATAGAACAACATGATGATGAGGCGTTACCATTTTCTGACGAATGAGTTTCAAGAATTGAGTAAATATCTTTATAGTGAAGTGAAAAGCATTTTTAATGATGGATTATAATTTGCCGCTATGTCGAAACTGAAGAAATGCCTCTATCTGATTAACCTCATGGAGCGGAAGGGTGCGATGACCCTGAAAGAGATTAATGACTGTTATGAGTATTCATCACTTTATGAGGGTGAGGAGATACTATAAATAAATGATCATGAAGAATCAAGGCCTTGCGGAATCTTGTGTGTTTTCGGAGGGCGTCTATTCCTCTTTATTAATTCGATTCGTCGATTATATTAACTCGATTGATGACTTGAGTTAATGAACGGTTTTTCGTGGGTGCTTTGGTTGACTCGTTTTTCTTGTGCATGATGTGAGGAAATGAGGAAAAGTTTGGTGGTTTCAAAAATAGTTTGTATATTTGACTGGCGTCGAAGACACTCACATTCGAGAAAACTCAAATAAAATTTGGTTTTCTACTCATTTAATCGTATCTTTGCAACAGAAAACAAAAAGAGTGATTTTAACCCTTTGATTTTTACGATAAGGAAAAATGAAGAAAGAGGACTTGAGAATTGTGTTTATGGGTACGCCGGAGTTTGCGGTGGAGACGCTGCAGGCGCTGGTGGAGAACGGATATAACGTGGTGGCAGTGGTGACGCAGCCCGATAAACCCGTGGGTCGTCACCAGACGGAGATGCAGCCGTCACAGGTGAAGCAGTATGCTGTGGCGCACGGCTTGCCCGTGTTGCAACCCGAGAAGATGAAGGACCCTGCGTTTGTGGAACAGCTCCGGTCGTACCGGGCTAACCTGCAGGTGGTCGTGGCGTTTAGGATGTTGCCGGAAGTGGTGTGGGCCATGCCGGAATACGGTACGTTTAACGTCCATGCAGCCCTGCTGCCCCAATATCGCGGTGCTGCGCCTATCAACTGGGCCGTCATCAATGGCGAGACGGAGACGGGTGTGACGACATTCTTCCTGGATCACGACATCGACACGGGTCGCATCATCATGAAGAAACCGTTTGCCATTCCTGACGATGCCGACGTGGAGTATGTGTACGACGGACTGATGCATCTGGGTGCCGAGCTGTGTCTGGAAACGCTGGACGCCATCGTCGCGGCAGACGGCCATCCCGAAACGGTGGCGCAAAACAATGTGCTTGATGGTTTGGCCATCAAGCCCGCTCCCAAAATCTTCAAGGAGACCTGCGAGATAGACTGGACGAAAAGTGCCAAGCAGGTGTACGACTTCGTGCGCGGACTGAGTCCCGTGCCTGGAGCGTGGACGACGCTGGTCGCTGCCGACGGCAAGGAGACGGTACTGAAGGTGTGGAAGACACGCAAGACCGGTAAGCAGGGTAGGGGCGCAGGCACGATCAGCATCGAGGGTAAGTCGCTGTGTATCTCGGCACAGGACGAATTGCTGGAGATAGTGGAGTTGCAGTTGGCAGGCAAGAAACGCATGCTGGCCCGCGACTTTCTGAACGGCATGAAGGACGTGGAATCGTGTCGGATAAAATAATTTTTCGGTTTTATATAATAAATGAGAAAATGTTGCGTTTTAATAGTAGAAATAACCCCAAAAACGATTTTGCCTATGCAGCATTTTACTCAAGACGAATTTATGCCAAACCCCGCCACCATTCTGTTTTTGAAGCAGTTTGCGCGTATGTGTAATTCAAAAAAACAAGTGAATCATGGCTACAATGGTTTCACCGTCGCTCCTTGCAGCTGACTTCCTGCATTTGGACAGCGAACTGGAAATGATTAACCGCAGTGAGGCCGATTGGCTTCATTTGGATGTGATGGATGGCGTGTTCGTGCCCAACATCTCCTTCGGATTCCCTGTGCTTGAGGTTGTGGCCAAGAAGTGCAAGAAACCCCTTGACGTTCATTACATGATTGTCCACCCGGAGCAGTATATCCAACAGACTGCCAAGTTGGGTGCGATGATGATGAACGTCCACGTGGAGGCGTGTACCCATCTGCATCGTACCGTGCAGGAGATTCATCAGGCAGGCATGAAGGCCGGTGTGACGCTGAATCCTGCGTCGCCTGTGTCATTGTTGGAAGATATCATCTGCGACGTCGATATGGTGTTGCTGATGAGTGTGAATCCCGGTTTCGGCGGACAGAAGTTCATTGAGAACACCATTCAGAAGGCACAGCGACTGCGTAAACTCATAGACGAGAGCGGTTCGAAGGCACTGATAGAGGTGGACGGCGGCGTACAAAACGAGACGGCCCCACGATTGGTTAAGGCCGGTGTGGACGTACTGGTGGCAGGAAGCTATGTGTTCCATAGCCCCACGCCAGAACAAGTCATTCATGACTTGCATTGCCTTTAGCTTTTAGCAGTTAGCTTTTGGCTTTAGCCAATAGCCAACAACTATAGTTCCATGCTTAACTGGATTTCATGTTGCTTGGCCATGCGGCGCATGTTGATAATGGCATAGCGCATACGGCCAAGAGATGTGTTGATGCTGACACCAGTGGTCTCGGCAATCTCCTTGAACGACATTTCCTGATAGTAGCGCATATACACCACTTCGCGTTGTGGAGCGGGCAGCGAGTCCATGATATGGCGCACGTCGCGAAGAATCTGGGCGTTGACAAACTCGTTCTCGCGATTGAGGTCCATCACGCCGTCACTCTTCAGCTTACTTAGGTCGTTATCGACGGTAGGTTCTATAATGTGAACATTCTTTTGTTGACGATAGGTATCCATAATGACGTTATGGGCAATACGCGTTAGCCAGAACGCAAACTTGCCGGAGTCGGTATACTTACCCTCCTGCAGTTTGGTGATAGCCTTGACAAACGTCTCTTGGAACACGTCGTTAGCATGCTCGGGGTCGCGGACCACGAACAGAATGTAATCGTAGAGCTTTTTTTGATTGCGAGTTAATAACTCATCAAATGCCCTGTTGTCTCCTCCTGCATACTGCAAGGCCAACTTTTCGTCGGTCATGCTTGCATAATTCTTCATATTTTCTTCAATTTTTATGAAGTAGAGTTCTGTCGATAGGCAGTAGAATTTTGATGTTTGGTTACTAACTTTTTTAACTTTATCGCCTGCAAAAGTATATATTTTTATCAAAACTGCCAAATATTTTGCTTAAAAATTGTCATTTTACTAAATTTTTCGTACCTTTGTGCATAAATATTGCACATAAAAACAGAAAATATGCAAAAACTTTTCGTTCCAGGCCGTCTGTGCCTATTTGGAGAACATACTGACTGGGCAGGTCACTATCGCACGATGAATGCCGACATTCTGCCAGGTGCTTCAATTGTGACGGGTATTGAACAAGGTATCTATGCCGAAGTGGAGAAATCTACTATCTTCGAGATGCATAGTGATGCTCCGGAATTGTCTGACGTGTGGCGTGACTTTTCCTGTCGGATGAGTGAACAGGAGTTGAAACGCGTGGCTAAATCGGGCTCGTTCTTCAGTTATTGCGCTGGTGTTGCCAGCTACATGCTGGAGTGGTATAAAGTCGGAGGTGTGCGCATCCGCATAACCGAGATGACGCTGCCTATGAAGAGCGGTCTGTCGTCGAGCGCAGCCATCTGTGTGCTTGTCGCGCGCGCGTTCAATTTATTATATAATCTCAACCTCAATACGTTGGGTGAGATGAATATTGCCTATCTGGGCGAGTTACGTACGTCGAGTCGTTGCGGACGTCTGGACCAGGCCTGTGCTTTTGGTGTGAAACCCAACCTGATGACTTTCGATGGTGACGAGATTGAGGTGAAGCCGCTGAATGTGAAGAAGACACTGTATTGGGTATTTGCCGATCTGTGTGCAGAGAAGGACACCATTAGGATTCTGTCAGACTTGAACAAGGCCTACCCCTTTGCCTCGACAGAAGCCGAGCAGAACCTGCATAAGGCATTGGGTGAATGGAACCACGATATTGTGAACAAAGCCATTAAGTATATGGCTTCCGGTGATGCAGAAGCGCTAGGTCAGCTGATGACTCATGCAGAGGAGATGTTCGACCAGCATATTGCTCCGATGTCCCCAGCTCTTTGGGCTCCGAAGCTGCACGAGGTGTTGCACGATCCGCAGATACAGCCGATGGTCTGGGGCGGCAAGGGTGTCGGTTCGCATGGTGACGGTTCCGTACAGTTCCTGGCACGTAGTGAAGAGGACCAGCAACGTTTGCAGGATTATCTGAATGCGCAGGGCATGAAAGCCTACACGCTGACGCTGCACCCCGTGCATACCGTCCGTAAGGCCATCATTCCTGTGGCAGGCTTTGGCACGCGCCTCTATCCTGCTACCCGTTCGTTAAAGAAGGACTTCTTCCCCATTCCCTGTTCCGACGGTATGGTTCGCCCTGTCATCCTGATTCTGCTGGAAGAACTGGTGAAGAGCGGTGTGGAGGAAATCTGTCTGGTACTGGGTTCGGAGGAAGAACGTATCCAGTATACCGAATTCTTCGAGCGTCCACTGAGTGACGAGCATCTGAGTAAGTTAAACAAAGAGGCGCAGGAGTACGAAAACCGTATTCTTGATATTGGCAAGCGCCTGCATTACGTCTACCAGCGCGAGTTTGCCAACAACGAGCCCGTACTGTTGCTGTTGGGTGACACGCTCTATCGTAGCCAGTCGAACAAACCCTGTGCCCTGCAGTTGATAGAGCAGTATGAGCGTTACAACCGTCTGATGGTCAGCATCCATCCTATTCCACTGGCAGAAGTGAGTCATTATGGTATCCTAAGCGGTGTGTGGGAGGATAAGGACAATACCATCCTTAGCGTTTCGGTGATGCACGAAAAACCCAAGGCATCGTATGCAGAGGAGTTCCTGGGTGTGCGTAACAAGGAGGGCGAGAAAGAGTACTATTCCGTCTTCGGACAGTATATCCTGACGCCAGAGGTCTTCGCACAACTCGACGCGGACATTCAGAAAGCCGATGCAGAGAGCGATATGACGCGTGAGATTGAACTGACTGCCGCCCTTGAGGCTGTTCGCCAGAAGAGCGGCATGATGGGCATCCGACTGAAGGGCGCGATGTACGATATGGGTAATCCCACAGCCCTGCGCAACTGCGTGCGGTATTTCTCGAAGTAAGGATTATCTGACTTATTCCTCTGCGCGACGCATGAGATACTGGCCGTAGTCATTCTTAATCATTGGCTCGGCCAGTTTCTTTAACTGCTCCTTGCTAATCCAGCCGCGTTTGTAGGCAATCTCCTCGAGACAGGCTACTTTCAGTCCCTGACGTTTCTCAATGACCTCGATGAACGTTGAGGCTTCGCTGAGTGAATCGTGAGTGCCGGTATCCAACCAGGCAAAGCCACGCTGGAGTGTCTGTACCAGCAAGTTCTTGTCCTCCAGATATTTCTGGTTGACGGTGGTGATTTCCAGCTCGCCACGTGCCGATGGCTTGATGTTCTTGGCAATCTCCACCACGCTATTGGGATAGAAGTAGAGTCCTACGACAGCATAGTTCGACTTGGGCTTGGCAGGTTTTTCCTCAATGCTCAGACAGTTGCCGTTTTCGTCGAATTCTGCTACGCCATAGCGCTCAGGGTCGTTGACGTAATAGCCGAAGACGGTAGCCTGACCATTCTCTTCTGCGTTGGCAACAGCCTGCTTCAGCATACCGGTAAACCCACTGCCATAGAAGATGTTGTCGCCAAGGACAAGGCAGGCGCAGTCGTCGCCAATGAACTTCTCACCGATGATAAAAGCCTGCGCCAGACCGTCGGGAGAGGGTTGCTCGGCATATTCGAAACGTACGCCCAGGTCCGAACCGTCGCCCAACAGGCGTTTGAAGGCAGGCAGGTCGTAGGGCGTCGAGATGATGAGAATCTCGCGGATACCAGCCAGCATCAGTGTTGAGATGGGGTAGTAAATCATGGGCTTATCGAAGATTGGCAGCATCTGCTTCGATACACCCTTTGTGATAGGGTAGAGGCGCGTTCCACTGCCTCCGGCTAATACGATACCTTTCATATAATGAACTTTTAGTTGTGACTATTTTGTGGCAAAGATACAAAATATTCTTTAAACATTTGGTAGATTTCGCAAAAATATCTAATTTTGTAGGCGATAATTAAGATATTTAACAATAAAGGAATAATAAATGAAGAATTATTTACGCGCCCTAACGCTGGCATTACTGCTTTCGTGGATACATGGGATTAGTGCTCAGGAGAATGAGAGGTTCAGTGTCGCTACGCTGAATATTGATGGTCTTCCTCAGAAGATCTGGTTTGTCAAGGTTAATGCTGATGGTCCTGGTGATGCAGGAACAGCCCGCATCGGCAAATATCTGTTGAAGAAAAACTACGATATCATTTGCACGCAAGAGGACTTCAATTACCACGAGGTGTTGGCCACTTGGCTGGAGGATGACTATAAACTCGACACATGGCTTGGTGGAGTGGGCATTGACATCCCTGGCAAGAAGATTGACTTCCTGCACCTGCAGAACGAAGACTTTGATACTGATGGTCTGGGTGCCTGCTGGAAGAATAACATCACGATGACCAGTACCGAGCGGGTGCTTTGGAAGAAAAACTTCGGTAAGTTCAGCCATGCTGCTGACGAGTTGATTCGCAAGGGCTTCCGTCGTAGTGAACTGACCTTGGTCAACGGTACACGCATCCTTGTCTATAACATGCACATGGATGCCGGCGATTTGGCTGACGAGAAGGAAGGTGTCGACACGCTTGACCGTGCGGCCCGACTGAGTCAGTGGCAACAACTCAAGGACGATGTGCTGGCTCATCTGGACACCCGTCCCATTATTGTTGTTGGCGACATGAATAGCTACTATTGCCGTGATCAGATTAAGGCCAAGTTCATTGATGCCATTGCCGATTCTGGCAAGGGTACTGCTTCTGACGTATGGGTAGAACTGGAGAAGGGTGGCAAATACCCCGACCCTGTGGATGGCATTGTTGCCTGTGAGGATGATGCCAACATGCTCGAAAACGGTGAGGTAATGGATAAGATTCTCTATATCAATCCTACGACTGGTACGAAGATAAAACCTGTATCGTTCGTCTACGATACGGAAGGCTACAAACACGATGGCAAGCCATTAGGCGACCACTATCCCGTAGCTGCAACCTTCGAGGTGACAGACCGTAAAACGTCTATTCAGGATGTTAATTTCAACGAGGCCGACCAGCCCTCTGCTGTCTATTACAACATGAATGGCCAGCGTGTCAACCAGCCTGTTAATGGCCTGTTTATTGAACAGAATGGCCAGACTGCTCGCAAGCGTATTATCAAATAAATATCCGATGCTATGAAGAAAATAGTACTTATGATGCTGTTGATGCTGTCATGTGTCTTGATGACAGAAGCACAGGAAGCATCCTATAAAATCATCATAGAAAAGGATTCTACCATCAAGTATAAGCTCAACGGTATTACGTTGGGCTCGCGTGAGGTACGCTATATTGTCTACGAGTATCAATCGAAGGATCCAAAGGGCAACGATGCCACTATCAGCGGTGTCATTCTCGCCCCGTCGGAAATTGTCAAAGGAACTGTACCCTCCGATGGTATCTTGCTCTATAACCATTATACCATATCTGCGCTTGACGAGGCTCCCTCCTCCGAGATAGACAGATTGTCAGGTGCCATCATGTGTAGCCCCTTGAAACCCAATTACGTGCTCGTCATGAGTGACTATATCGGTTTCGGTTCTTCCAAGGACAAGCCTCAGGCCTACCTCTGTGGTGACACTAACGCCCGCAATTCGCTTGACGGATTGTTGGCAGCCAAGGCACTGATGAAGGACAAGGACATCCCCGAGGGACGTTTCCTGTTCAATATGGGCTATTCGCAGGGAGGCACAGAGTCGATGTTTGTCGCCAAGTTGTGCGATATGGAGTACAAGGACAAAGGTATTACCATCACCAAGACCTTTTCAGGCGGTGGCCCCCTCGACATCGAGAAGGCCTATACCGAGTATGTGCGTATCGGCTATTGTGATTTCGTGGGCGCCATAGCACAGTTGATTATAGCCTATAACGAGTGGTATGGTTTGGGCCTCAATTACCATGACACTTTCCAGGAACCGCTGGCATCACATGTTCAGGAATGGTTCCTCGACAAGAAAATCCACATGCCGCAGATTACCAAGAATATCGGTACCGATTCGCTTAGCCACATGCTCACACCGACCTATTTCAATGTCGAGAGCGAGGCTGCAAAGACTCTCCGCAAGATGCTGCGCGAAAAGTCGCTGATGGATACATGGACGAATCCCGATACTACCCGGAAGTACTTCCTCTTACATTCACGCCACGACCGCTATGTACCTGTTCAGACGGGACGCGTCATCATTCCCTGGGACCAATCTGCAGACCAATACGGTGGTGTTCAAACTCAACCACGACCCAGCTGCCATCGTGTGGCTTATACAGACGGCTGTCGCCATTCAGCTTTGGCCTGCACTCTACTACGAGGGCGGTCAGAACCGCTATTATCACAACGTGGTGAAGGACCTCAACATCATGAAGGTCATCAAGACACTGGAGAGCTGGGGCATCGACTTGCGCAAGTTAATCAATATCAAATTGGCTCCCCAGCAGATTGAGACACATCGTGCCAATAGGGCTGGCATCCTGGCTACGCTCATGAACCTTGTTCCGAGTATCAAGGACGCGCTGGCCAAGGTTGACCTCACTCCTGAGGATGCCGAGGAGATGCTGGAAGATGCAGGCATAACCGTTGAAGATGTAATGCAGGTGGTTGCGAGGCTCCTGTACAACTCATGCAACTCTACGAGCAGACGCTTGCCAGTTGGTTTATGCTGGGAGGCATCAATGTCGAGTACGAGAAATGGGGATGGTAATATAAAAATGAGAAGACAATGAAACGCTTAATATTATTCCTATTGGTTATTGTCAACGTTGTGTTGACAGCTGTGGCTCAGTCTGCAGACTATAAAATTATTTTAGAGAGAGACACGACGGTGAAGACGCGTGCTGGTGGTGTCACTCTGAGTACGCGTGCCGTGCGCCGCTACGTCTACGAATATCCCTCTAAGGATGCTGACGGCAAGCCCGTCACCATCAGCGGCGTCATCATGATACCTTCCAACATCGTAGATGGCTCGGCGCCCTGCGATGGTATCTTGCTCTTCAACCGCGCCACGCTGGGCTCACCCGAGGATGCTCCTTCGACGGGTAATTCGGAACTGATTAACGGACTGATTGTCAATCCGTTGAAGCCTAACTATATCCTCATTATGAGCGATTTCATAGGCTATGGTTCAAGCATCGACAAACCCTCGTTCTACCATAGTGGTGACGTCAATGCCCGCAATTCGCTCGACGGTCTGGTGGCTGCACGTAAGTTGCTTACCGACAAGCAGATACCTATGGGTAAATACCTCTTCAACCTTGGTTTCTCGCAGGGTGGCTCAGAGACGCTCTATGTGGCCAAATTGCGCGATATGGAATACAAGGACAAGGTTACCATCACCAAGTCCTTTGCCGGTGGTGGTCCTACCGACTATGTCATAGCCTATAAGGAGTATGTCAAGCGCGACTGGTGTGAGGACTGCAAGGACGTTGTCATGATGCTTATTTCTGCCGTTGAGAACTTACACTTGAACATCGACTACAAGGACTTGTTCAAGGAACCTCTGGCTACTGGTGCGAAGGAGTATGTCAAGACCAAGAAGAAGGAAACGCTCGGTGACTATGGTGTCAGTATGGATGACTCGCTGAGTCATCTTATCCAGCCCGCCTATATGGATTTGGAAAGCGATCAGGCCAAGGCTTTTATGGCAGCGTTGGAGAAAATCAACCTCATGAACGGCTGGGACATTGACACCACACAGCGTTACTTCATCGAACACAGCCGTCACGACAACTACGTGCCCATCCAGTGTGTACGAGCCATCATCCCATGGATGAGGGAGAAGGGCTTCACGCCCAGCCTCGTACCAGGAAAGACCAACCTGCAGACTAACACACTGGTGTTTAAGGCTAACCATGTTGCCGCCATTGAGGTTTGGCCCGTACTCTACTACGAGGGTGGTCAGAACCGCTATTACCACAACGTGGTGAAGGACCTCAACCTCATGAAGGTCATCAAGACACTGGAGAGCTGGGGTATCGACCTGCGTAAGATCATCAAGGATAGCAGTGCTCCACAGCTGCTTGCATCCCATCGTGCCAATAGATCTGGCATTCTGGCTATGATTATGGAATTTATTCCTGGTATCAAGGATGCGCTGGCAAAGGTTGACCTCACTCCCGAGGATGCCGAGGAGATGCTGGAAGATGCCGGCATAACCCTTACAGATATTGGGGACCTGATTGCATACCTTTTGTTCCCACCATCGTCAGCACCTTCGTCAGACAGCGTATTGTCTGTCTATCCGTTCAGCGAGGATGTGGAAGCTCCTGTACAGCTCTTCCAGCTCTACGAGCAGACGCTGGCCAACTGGTATATGCAGGGCGGCATTAATGTCGAGTACGAGAAATGGGGATGGTAAACAAATGGTTAATTTATACAATAGCATAATATAAGATATGGGATTTTTATCAAATTTATTCGGAAAAAAGGAAGGACAACAGAAAGCAGGAGGCATGGAAGACTTCATGACTCTGATTCGCGTATATTTTCAGGCAGTGATGGCTGCCGACCTGGGCATCACCAATATGGCTGCACTGCCCGACCTGCGCGTGTTCAAGGCTACCCTGAAGGTGCCTACACAAAACAATAAACTGGGATTGGCCGAGAAGACGAAGTGTAAGAAAATGCTGAAGGAACTCTACGGCATGGACGAAGACTTTACGAAGGAAATCGACCAGAGCATCCGCAAGCGCTGCAAGAAACCACAGGACATACAGACCTACATGTATCAGTTCTCGGGCTTCACGCAGGACCTGATGATGCTCACGGGCAATCTGATGAAATTCAAGCTCCGTGTGCCCAGCATCTTCAAGAGTGCCATCCGTACGATGACGGAAAAGACCGTCAACGATATCTTCACGAAGAACGATTTTTCGGATGCTGGTGTCATGAAGACCGTAGTGGCCATTCGACAGTATGCCCAGAAGCTTGGATTCTCGCAGCAGTGGACCACTAATTTCGTGTATAAAGTGGTGATGCTGGCTAAGAAAGAGCCCAAACCGAAGGAATAAGAGTTAAAAATTATTAATTCTCAATTTGACATTTCTCAATTGTCAATTATATTTTCTACCTTTGTGGGATAAAGTGAATAAGTATGACCGCTAACGAGAAAGCTTTGGCGACGTTTGAGACGCGCATCCGACAGATGATTCTCCGCTTTCAAGAGTTGAAAAAGGAGAATAAGAGTCTGTATGAGATGTTGCAAAAGAACGAACAGGATATGAATCAGTTGCGTCAGAAGTTGGAACAGCAGCAGTCGGACTATAATTCACTGAAAATGGCGAGGATGATAGAGATTACCGATGGGGACCTGACAGGAGCCAAGGATCGGTTGTCGAAGCTGATTCGCGATGTCAATAAATGCATTGCTATCCTCAGCGATGAAAATCAATAAGGAATTGATGCTATGCCAGAACAGAAAAAGGACAGATTACATATCAGGTTGCACGTCTACGACGAAGAGATAGAAGTCGTCATCAATCGTGAGGATGAAGAATACTATCGCTCTGCAGCCAAGCTCATCACCGAGCGCTACAACGCCTATGCACAGGCGTACAAGGGGCGCAAAAGTGATCATACAGTGGCACTGATGACGTTAATCGACATCACGCTGATGTATCAGAAAGAGCGTGCCAATAACGATACCTCGCCCTATGATAATGTTCTCGCTAAGTTGACAAGTGAAATCGAGGAAGCCCTCGGTGATGAAAAGTAGAGATCATTAACATATATATATAAGACTTAGAACGTTTATGAACATTATTGTTGGTATTATTCTGATTGCTGCAGCCCTCATTGTAGGTGGTTTCTGCGGCTTTATGATTTTCCGCTTCGTCGCGAAGGGAAAATATAATGAAATGCTGAATGCCGCCAAGAAGGAGGCAGAGGTAATCAAAGAAAAGAAATTGCTCGAGGTGAAGGAGAAATTCCTGAACAAGAAAGCAGAACTGGAAAAGGAAGTGCAACAGCGCAACCAGCACATCCAGCAGAGCGAGAACAAGCTGAAGCAGCGTGAGATTTCGCTGAACCAGCGTCAGGAGGAACTGGGACGTCGCAAGAATGACCTCGACAACCAGCAGACGCGTATCGACAACGAGAAGAAGGTGCTGACGCTGAAGCAGGAAGAACTCGAGAAGATGCAGATGCAGGAGCGCGCCAAACTGGAAGAACTCTCCGGACTCTCTGCCGACGAGGCCAAGGCCCGTCTGGTGGAGTCGCTGAAGGACGAAGCCAAGACCGACGCTGCTGCCTACATCAATGAAATCATGGACGAGGCCAAGCTCAATGCCAATGCCCAGGCCAAGAAAATCATTATCCAGACCATCCAGCGCGTAGCTACTGAGACCGCTGTCGAAAACTCCGTCAGCGTGTTCCACATCGACAATGACGACGTCAAAGGTCGTGTCATTGGTCGTGAGGGTCGTAACATCCGCGCTTTGGAGGCTGCCTGCGGTGTTGAAATCGTTGTCGACGACACTCCTGAGGCTATCGTCATTTCCGCCTTCGACCCCATTCGTCGCGAGACTTGTCGTCTGGCCCTCCACCAGTTGGTGGCCGACGGACGTATCCATCCCGCACGTATCGAGGAAGTTGTTGCCAAGGTGAAGAAACAGTTGGAGAACGAGATTATCGAGACGGGTAAGCGCACTACCATCGACCTTGGTATTCATGGTCTGCACCCCGAACTCATCCGTATCATCGGTAAGATGAAGTATCGTTCCAGCTATGGTCAGAACCTGTTGCAGCACGCCCGCGAGACGGCTAACCTCTGTGCCGTGATGGCTGCCGAGCTGGGTCTGAATCCCAAGAAGGCTAAGCGTGCCGGTCTGTTGCACGACATCGGTAAGGTGCCCGACGAGGATACCGATGATCCACACGCTATCTACGGTGCCAAGATTGCCGAGAAGTTCAAGGAGAAGCCCGATATCTGCAATGCCATCGGTGCCCACCACGATGAGATGGAGATGCAGACGCTGCTCGCGCCTATCGTACAGATTTGTGACGCCATCTCTGGTGCACGTCCTGGTGCACGTCGTGAGATTGTCGAGGCTTATATCAAGCGTTTGAACGACCTCGAAGCCATCGCCATGAGCTATCCTGGTGTCACCAAGACCTACGCCATCCAGGCTGGTCGCGAGCTCCGTGTCATTGTCGGTGCCGACAAGATGGACGATGCCGAGACCGAGGCACTCAGCGGACAGATTGCATCGAAGATCCAGAACGAGATGACCTATCCCGGTCAGGTCAAGATCACCGTCATCCGCGAGACCCGCTCCGTTGCTTACGCGAAGTAATATTTTTGCAGAAAGACAATAAGATTGAACTTTTCCCGATAGACATAGTGTTTATCGGGAATTTTTTGTATCTTTGCAGGCAGATGAAGCATCTGCTGACCATCATAGCCATCGTGTTGGCGTTCGCCTGCTGTACCACAGAGGCGGACTGCGTCAGCCTTTGACTTCGTCGAAAGTACTCCTTGGCCCTTTTATCATGCAATTATACAAAAAAGCGTTACGCAGATTTGTATAATTAAAGAATTCTTATTATCTTTGCACCCAGAATACAACAATAATGGTAATGAGAATATGAAGAATCCATTTCTGACCTATGGTTATAACGGACCTGAGTACTTCTGCGACAGAGTGGAAGAAACCAAGCGCTTAACATCCCTTCTGATGAATGGCAATCATGTAGCCTTGATGTCGCCAAGAAGAATGGGTAAGACAGGTCTTATACGTCATTGCTTTGCCCAACAGGAACTGCAGAAAGACTATTACTTGTTTCTTGTGGATATCTATGCCACAAAGTCATTGTCCGAACTGATTTATGAAATGGGAAGGGTGATTCTTTCCGTTCTGAAATCGAAAGAGCGTAAAGCCTGGGAACGTTTTATACAAATTGCTGGATCACTACGAACTGGTATTACGCTTGATGCCTTAGGACAACCGAGTTGGAACCTTCAAGTAGGTGATATACAGTCGCCAAAAGTGTCTCTTGATGAGATTTTCCAATATCTTGGTTCTGCAGACAAGCCATGCATTGTTGCCATTGATGAGTTTCAAACCATCATGGATTATCCAGAGCAAAATGTTGAGGCCTTGTTGCGAACCTATATTCAAGATTGTAACAATGCAAGGTTCGTTTTCTCCGGATCCAAGCGTCACATGATGGGTGAGATGTTCTCGTCACCAGCCAGACCATTCTATCAAAGTTCTTCAATGTTATCATTAAAACCTATTCCTCTTGATTCATATACTTCTTTTATCAGAAATCATTTTGAACAGGGCGGGTTGCAGATTGAGAATGAAGCTATTAGCTATATTTATGAGAAATTTGAAGGCACCACTTGGTACATACAAAAGATATGCAATGAACTATTTTCAATGGCGGAAAAGGACACCCCCTGTGGTATCAATGAGGTTGAAATGGCTATCGGTTATGCCATAGAAGAAAAAGACGACACCTACCAGGACTTACTGGCAAGACTCTCTGCCAAACAAAAAGCACTGCTCATAGCGTTGGCCCATGCTGGTAAGGATGTTCAGCCAACGAGTGGAGAGTTTATCAAGAAATACCACCTTTCATCGGCCAGTGCAGTACAAAGGTGTCTGTCTGCCCTTCAGGAAAAAGACATTGTCACAAATAATAATGGGAAATATTATATCTATGATTATTTCCTATATTACTGGCTGACGAAAAAATAAAGGGTAAGAAACGAGTGATGCACCATGAAGCATCTGCTGACCGTCATAGCCATTCTCCTGGCGTTCGCCTGCTGTACCACAGAGGCGGAGCGCAACCGTATGCGCGCTGAGCTGGACAGCATCAACCAGCGCAACCGCAACGACCAGCCCTTCACCGCTGCCGACGTACAGCCCTGCGTCGATTTCTTCGACGACCACGGCACACCTAACGACCGCCTGCTGGCCCACTACCTCCTGGGCCGCGCCTACCACGACCACGGCGAAGCCCCCATGGCCCTCCAGTGTTATCAGGACGCCATTGACTGCGCCGACACCCTTAGCGTCGGTTGTGATTATCCACAACTCGCCAGAGTGTATGCTCAGATGGCCCAGATATTCTATGAACAAGGGTTGTACAAAGAACAACTCCATCATACAAAACAATCATCTAAATTCGCGTGGATGGGTAAAGACACTTTAGCGGCATTAATGAGCTATGCACAATCTGGTCAGGCATATCGTAATCTCAAGATGCATGATTCGTTAATTTTGGTTTGCGAACATGTAGCAAAATTATATAAACGATGTGGATATCCTGAATATGCCGCTAGGACATTAGGATATACGTTGAGTACCCTTATCTCTAATAATGAGTTGGAAAAGGCAAGACAATATATGCATACATATGAATCGAAATCTGGATACTTTGACTCACTCGGAAATATAGAAGTTGGTCGTGAAATCTATTATAAGACAAAAGGGCTATATTTCCTGCACACAAACGTATTGGATTCTGCTGAGTATTTTTTTCGCAAGGAATTGCGTGATGGTAAGGATTTCGGCAACCAAAATTCTGCCGCCAACGGATTAGCACTTCTTTATCATAAAACACACAAGCCTGATTCTATAGCTAAATATGCCATTTGTGCCTATACTATGCTAGATTCTGTCTATGCCCAAAGATCAACAAAAGAGGTCGAACGTCTGCAGGCTCTATATAATTACACTCGTCATCAAGAAATTGCAAGACGTGAACAAGAAAGAGCTTCAGCCGAAAAGGAGAAACGTCAGTTTAGCATCGCTATACTCTTTTTGGTTACATTTTTAGCAGTTCTGATCATTCGTAAATTGTATGTAGATAGAAAAAGAAGGCAAGTACAATATATCCAAAATCTTGAGCATGATTGCCATAAAAGAATCATTATATGAAGAACAAAATGTTATACTTCAAGAGCAAAGGAAGAAAAATCTATTAGACCATGCTGAAATTGACAAACGTATTTTAGAGTCAGATATTTGCAATAAAATATTGAAAAACACCTGTAAGAAGCTAACTGTTGAGGAATTGCGTGAATGTCGGAAGTTTGTTCTTGAGAATCTGCCAGAGTTCAATAATCTATTATTATCTAAACAATATAAAATTAACAATAACGACTTCAATGTCTGTGTGCTATTCCGTCTAGGAATTAAATCTAAGGAAGTTAGTAATATGTTGGGGCTAAGCCAAGGAAGAATATCCCAAATTTGCACTAAACTCCTTCTTAGCATTTTCAAAATAGATAAAGGCGGTGCTACAGAATTAATAGAGAAACTCAACGAACTTTACTAAAAACAGCCAAATTAAACTTTTACTAAACAAATTTATATCCTTTTCAATATGAGGCACTTGCAGCGAAAACTAAATTTTCGCTAAAGTCTTATTTCATTTTTCCTATGGTCAAATTAAAAACTCTTCATATCTTTGCCCCGTAAAAACTTTAAAACAGCAAAGTTATGAAGAAGTTATTATTTTCAAGTCTGTTCATTCTATTGATGAACGTTAGTGCAATGGCATGGGATCCCATTCCTTT
>CADCDY010000022.1 GCA_902800245.1 uncultured Prevotellaceae bacterium | reverse complement strand
CACTTTCGAAAGATACAGTTCAATCATACCTCTTTTGTTGTGTTTTTTATGGTATTAGAAACTCGTCGCGACCAGCTACATCGGGTGGCCGCCTCCCGCCTTAATTTCTATGTTACAAAGGTACGAAAATTATCTGAATTATGCAAATATTTTCGCAATTTTTTTTGTTAAAAAGTACACAAAAGGGACGGTTCTTTTTGTGTACTCAATAACCTGCCATTATTGCCAAATAACCTAAGGTTATTCGACGATAAGGTAGGGTTTTCTTACACCTGACAGTCTTACAGTTAGATTTTGTATTGTTGTGGTGGAGAGATATGATAGGTGTGAGGAAAGAGAGAATAATAAAAGGAAAATATTATTTAATGATGATACGACTACTACTTCTATATTACTATCTTTTTTATTCCTTTATCCCTTGTAACGGGGTGTTGTTTTCAACTGTCAGACTGTCAGGTGTAAGAAACGACTATAAATATTTTGTATTTTCAAAGATTATTTGTATTTTTGCAGGCAGAGAATAAAACAAAGAATAATATGGAAACTCAATTAGTAAGGCTTGATGCCCCGTATAACATCATCTGTGGCACTAACGGTGAATTTGCCCTGCACATTGCTACGCTGATAATGATGAGGGAAGATAAGGAGGGTGCGCTGTCTGTTGCCAGCCATCCCATTGTCAGTGTAAATGGTGAATTGGGGGGCTGTTTTGTAGGCTCAGGAAAAGGGAACGCAGACGGACAGGTGTGGATGCATACCAGACTGGAGGACTGTTACGTGGTTTGTCCGCAAAACTACCAGACTGTATCTATCAGCGAGCTGAAGAATGTGATGAAGTACTATGCCAAGCTGGACATGCTTGACATGCCATTGAGGATAGCCACTTCCTTCAGCTGGGCTATGACGAAATACGGCTGCAAAATTATCTTGCCTATGGACGATAATAATCAGCCGATGGCAGATATCGCGGTATGTCTGGAGTTTGAAGATACCAATGGGGGACAATCGTGCATGGTGTCTGCCGACGATAAAAGCCCGTTCTATTTCTATGAATACTTTGACAACGAACCGCCCTTTAGCCAGTATGTACCTACAAACTTACAAGCCGTCAAATATATGGCTGAGTTGCGTGACACTTATCTGCGCATATTCCGTTTTGACGGTCTGCGCAGCATTAAGTTTACAACGAGGAACAAGGATTACCAGTGGTTTGTAGATGAACTGAATGCCACCAAAATTGATGGAGAATAAGTACGACCCGATAACACTCTCTGAGGCCAAGTGGTGGGCAAACAAAGCCAAGACGGTGCGTCTTCAGCGTGCAGAGGAAATGCAGAGTTTCTTGCTTTCTCGCGCTGCAGAAGTCGGTGTTTCTTCCCCTGAGGTGATGGCTGTCATCAATGGTATGCTCGACCCATTTGTTGAGGATGAGCGGCAGATAAGGCGCGAGCTGATTGCCGAGGACCTGCGTCGCAAGGGTATTCTGGAGATGGAGAAGATAGAAGCCGATGACGACCAGATTGTGCTGGCCCTGAAGTTGACGCTGCCCAGGTTTCAAAGCGACTGGGACTGGGGTGGTCCCTACCGCATATTGGTGGACTGCTGCGATTTTCCTCCAGGCAAGGCAGACTTTGTGAGACGGATGGCTCGTATGGGCGTATATCCCAAAGACAACTATCCGAAGAATTTGGAGCATTCCATGCCGCCAGCCATTAGGGGAACAGAATGGCATGACCATCAGTTCAGCTATCAAGCCATTCAAAAAGGTGTAAGCCCTGATTGGCCCGACACCTACTATGGTTGGTTGAATAGCGACATTCAAGACCGTGATTTCCTTGACCGTCGGAGTATTGCCAAGATATTCAAGGACAACCTCCTTAAAGCCGTCAAGTCTCAAAACCCTACGCAAGTGTACTAACGTAGTACGCTTTTATTTCTCCCCCTACTATTACTATACGAAAACCCCTGCAATACGTGACTATAGAAGTTTCGTATTCATATTATTAGTAACTTTGCTCTCAGAAAATTTTTATTCATTAAAGTTTTTTGAGATATGGATAATCCAACCATCAGCGCCCCCGTCGAGGGCCTCGTTTTCGACAACAACGAGAGTGTAAACGCTGTTGACAACAACAGCACAGTAACTAACCCCGCTACAGCCGAGGCTAGCCAACAGCCCGTGTTCGCCGTCACCAAGGGCAACATCGGAACGGCCACACCCTGGACTGGCAGTCAGATTGCCGAGGCACTGGCCGACCCCATCCTGCACGGTATAGTAAAAGAGGTACGCGCGGAGCCAGACGAGGAAGAGCAGAAGCAGCTGAAGGAACAGAAGAAGTTCGACATCGTCGGCATCTGTCCCCACTACTTCGGTTTCCGCAACAACCACCGTGCTGCTGCAGAGGCTCTGGCCGAGTGCTGCACCTACAAGACCTGCGTAGATGTTGACAAACGCGAGTTTGGCCAGCAGGCCGTCGAGGGTGCCATGAAGCTGAACGAACAGCCGGGCATGTGGCACAACAAGGTGATCTACATCGAGCACTCGCTGCGTGGCAATGGCAAGTGCCACATCTGGCTCATCTGTCCTGTAGGCATGACCGCCATCGAGACTCAGGAGGCTTTTTGCAAGGCCTTGGACATCCCTTGCGACGACGCGGTACAGCAGAAGCAGTCATTCATTCTGATGACCGGTGATGCTGTTTATCAGTCGCCCGATTTTCTCCGTCCCCTGTCGCAGAGTGAGATAGAAGCACGCCAAGCAGCTTTCAATCTTCGCGGTCTGAGCATCGACGGATGGGACAAGGCTACCGGCAGTACTGCTCCGACAACCCCTGCCACCGACGAAACACCCGTAGCCATGCCTGCCGACAGCGACATCACGGCACCCACCCCGCGTACCGACTACATCTTTGAGGCGTTCTATCGTCAGACGGGACTTGAGCCTTCGTGTCTCTCGACTGACGGGAAGTGTCACAACTCACTGAAGAGCCTGCTCAGCACTGGCATCGTGTCGCTGCTCACCAAAGCCGAGATGCAGGGACAACTGCGACAGCGTACGCCTGATTACTGGAAATGCCAGGACTGTCAGCGACTCGTCAGCGATTTCTACTCGAAGTACAACGACCCCAGTCGTGCCCTGACCCGCGAACAGCGCCATATTCTGGCCGTCAGCGAAAAGATGAACGAGTCGGGTGCTATGGTCACTGACTTCAAGACCCAGGAACAGCCCACTTGCGACGAGCTGACGTTGAGTGATATCTATGCCAGCCCAGAACCTCCACGCATGAATCGCAAACTGGTTCCCAGAGTTATCAAAGCGGTCACTAAGTGTACACCCGATGAGAATGTGGAGTGCGTGTCACAAGCAGCTTTTCCTGCACTCGAAGCCCATCCCGTAGGTCTCTCAGCCCGCTACATCGACAATCGTCCCCGAGAGCTCCGCAGCAACTGTGTGGCCGTAGCCGAAACAGGCATTGGTAAGAATTGTATTTCGCTGCCCGTCAAGCACATCATGGCCGATATTCAGGTGACCACTGCCTCGGAACGCAAAGCCGAACAGGACTATCATCAGAAGTACAACACCCGTAACAGCAACGTCGATAAGCCCAAACGTCGCAAGTTCCGCATCCGCAACCTCATGGCCAATCTGACCAGTGCCGCCCTGATTCGCCGTACCGACGATAACGACGGAGCCCCTCTGTTCTGTCTGATGAACGAACTGGAACAGTGGGACAAGGTGGAGAACGCAACGGGCTCGAAGAACCAGTTCACCAACCTCAAGCTCGACGATGACGAGTTCAACACCTTTGGTGCCGAGCGTGCCGGAACCCAGAGCGTCACAGCGGCCACATCGCTACACCTCAATTGGATAGCCTCGACGACTCCCGGTAAGGCAGTCCGCTATTTCAGACACGTGATGACCGACGGTCCGATTTCACGTCTCACACTGGCCACCATACCAGACCCGGGAATTGGTGCTCCGGCTCCTGTCTTCGGTGACTACGACGACCGCTATGATGCTGCACTCAAACCCTTCATCGACAATCTGAACGCAGCAACTGGCTATATCGACTGTCGCCAGGCTCGCCAGATGATTACAGAACTTAAAGCAGAGTGCGACGAGTTTGCCATTGCCTCGGGCGACCGTGTGTTCGACAACCTGACCCATCGTGCCTTGGTACACGTCTTCCGCAAGGCCATCTGCATCTATTGTGCCAATGGCATGAAGTGGGAATCGACCATCAAGACGTGGTGTCGTTGGAGCCTTCACTACGACCTCTGGCTGAAGCTCCATTACTTTGGCGACTACATCCGCAAAGCCGACGAGGACACCCCTGTATCCAAGCATGGTCCTCGTAACATGCTCGAACTGTTGCCCGACGAGTTCACGCGTACCGACCTTTCCAATGTCCGCTTCACACAGGGCAAAGACCGCGAAGGTACAGACAACCAACTCTATCAATGGGTACACCGCGGCTTAATCTTACACCTGACAGCTGACAGTTACAAAAAAGTGCCTAAAAAATAGGAATATTCAGATGAAAGCATGTAAGTAGGTTACATTACATAATCCCCGATATTCACTTTGATTATCGGGGATTATTATTAGCATACTAATTTATCCTTTATTTGCCCTTTATTTAATTTTCTATTTCGTCACGACCTTTTTACCGTTTATGATATTAATACCCTTCTTGGGCTCGGACTGACGAACACCGTTGAGGTCGTAAATAACTGCCTTGTTATCTACTGTCTTCCAAACAACATTGATTCCTGTTGCATCAGGCTTGGGGTCACTCTCTGTCAGAGCAACGATTTCTTTGAAATTCTTCCAAGGGTCTGCGGCTTTATAAGCGTTAACCGACTCTGCTGGAACATGAAGTGTGGCATATTCGCTGTAAAAAAGGGGGACTGGTACATGTTTCACACACCAAGATATGAGAAAAAGAAACAAAAATCCCCGCTGACTTGTTCTTCGCAAAGCAAAGCGACCTTGAGGTCGATCGTGAGGGGCTCGGAGTATAAATTATTTGGAGTAATGAAAACGCATAGAAAGGACATATACATATACCATGCCATTACTGATGGAATACACCAAACGGTGTTCATCGGTAATACGACGGCTCCAGACACCATGCAAGTCGCCTTTCAATGGCTCAGGTTTTCCAATGCCAGTGAAAGGATGCTGAAGAATGTCTTCCAGCAATTTTGTAATGCGCTTCATGATGCGTTTATTGCCAGTTGCCTTCCAATAGGCCAAGTCTTCTTCAGCTTCCGGCATGATTTTTATTTCCATATATCCTCCAGCTTGATGACACGTCCTCGACCTTCCTCAATGTCTTTCTCTCCTTGGCGTATGATTCTCACCATTTCTGGCGAAGACATGATATACTCCGTCTCGTCCATGGCCTGCTTCTTGGCAGATAATCTCTTAATGGCCTTCAATGCTTTCTTCATCAGGCCTTCGTCCTCGGCAATAATGCTCAGTTCACGGAACAACTCCGCATTTAATTGTAATGCTGTCATAACTTCAAAACGTTTTGATTTCTGACTGCAAAATTAAGAATAATATCTGAATAAACAAAGAAAATAGCTATAAAACAATTAAAAAAGGGGGACTGGTACATGTTTCACAAGAATTTATCTTATCTGCCAACATTGAGGATTGCAAGAACTTCAATGCAAGAACGGTAATAGGGAATACAAAAATGGAAGACATCAAGAAATGGAGGGAAGACAACTTGTTGCCAAATCCCTCCAATAAAAGAAGGAATGTGCTCAAAAAAGTGAGTTAATCAATAAAAGTTAACTTAACAACCTAGAACCTCCCCATGACTGACTATCCACCCGTTAGACATTGCTCATGCCGAGCATACCACAAAGAAAAACGGAAGCCGTGATGCTTTTTTCTATGTAATAAAAACGGCAGGTTCCTGATGTGGGAGCCTGCTGTTCTTATATGTCACCGTGTTATATTTCTCTCAGCCCTGCCTGGGCCCATCGTGAAGGTGGCCCCGATAGTTTGTTCTCGCAGTTTCTGTTTATTAGAAGAACACCATCGACAGGAGATATGCGACGATGGTCGAAGTGGTGACGCAGATGAGGCCCGGCATCATGAACGAGTGGTTGAGCAGGTATTTGCCGATGACGGTGGTGCCGGAGCGGTCGAAGTTGACGGTGGCGATATCCGACGGATAGTTGGGGATGAAGAAATATCCGTAAACCGACGGCAGTACGCCCAGCAGCACGGGACCGGCAATGCCCAGCGAGTAGGCCAGCGGCAACATGGCTACGACGACGGCACCCTGCGAATTGATGAGCACGGAGACGAGGAAGAACACCAGTGCGATGGACCACGGATAATCCTTGACGATGTCGGTGAGCATGGCCTGCATGGTGTCCATATAGTTGGAGAAATAGGTGTCGGCGAGCCATGCGATGCCGTAGATGGCGACGACGGCGACCATGCCGGACTGCCATACGGGGCCTGCGACGGCCTTCTTCGGCGATGCCTTGCAGAAGATGATCATCAGGGCAGCTGCGGAAATCATGACAATCTGGATGACGATGTTCATCTTCAGTGCCTTGCCGTCCCACGATGGCAGGAGCGACGGTACGGCGGCAAACATCACGATGACGGCGAGGGCGAGCAGGAAGATATATACGGCGCGCTTGGCCTCGGGGGGAATCACCTTATCGAGGGTGGTGGCACCGCTACCATAGATGTAGTCGCGCATCAAGGGATCGGCAATCTTACTCTGGAACACAGGGTCTTTGTCGAGGTCGAGTCCGCGATGGTAGGAGGCGGCAGCGGCAGCCATCAGACCACACAGACAGGCGGGGATGGAGACCATGAGCACGCGGGGGATGGTGATGTCGAAACCATTGGCATTGGAGATGGTGACGAAGGCGACGACAGCAGCGGCAATGGGCGAGCAGGTGATGCCGACCTGGGAGGCAATGGATGCTACGCCGCAGGGGCGCTCAGGGCGGATGCCTTTCTTTAGTGCGATGTCGCAAACGATTGGCATTAAGGTATATACGACGTGTCCTGTGCCAACGAGGACCGTCAGGAAGAACGTACATAGCGGAGCGAGGAACGTGATGCGGTCGGGGTGCTTACGCAACAGTCGCTCGGCAATCTGGATGAGCCAGTCCATACCGCCCGAGGCCTGCATGATGCCTGCACAGGTGACGGCAGCGATGATGATGTAGATGACGTCGGTAGGGGGAGAACCGGGTTTCAGACCGAAACCAAACACCAGCAGTGCGAGTCCGATGCCCGAGATGGCGCCGAGTGCCAGACTGCCGTAACGTGAACCAACCCAGAGTGCTCCGAGCACGATCAGGAGTTGAAGAATCATTAGAATACTCATACGTTTCTGTTGTTTTAAATTAGTTGTTCGATAGTTCTGGGTGCAAATATACGAATAAAAAACGAGTCGACCAAAACTATCGGCACGTTTTTTTTCATGTTCTTAGTAGTATTGCATGGTGCAGCAGTGTAGAGAGCCGTGCTGACGGATGACGGGACGGCAGTCGATGGGGACGATATCGCGGTCGGGATAGGCGAGGGCGATGGTGCGAAGAGCCTCGGCGTCGAGGTCGGGTTGCGCGTAGGTGGGAACGAGGACGGCACCGTTGATGACGAGGTAGTTGGCATAGGTGGCGGGGAGGCGGTCGCCTTTCTCGGCGGCGGAACTGCCGAGCACCGGACCGGATGGCTCGTCGTAGATGGGGCGGGGGAGCGGGAGGCGTAACAGACGATAGGGCCGGCCGTCGAGGGTGCGTAGGGTGCGCAGTTCTTCTTCCATCGCGAGGAGGTCGGGATGGTCTGCGTCGGCTCCTATATATAATAAGGTGTCGTTGGGACAGATGCGCACGAGGGTGTCGATGTGTCCGTCGGTATCGTCGCCAATGAGACTGCCGTGGTTGATCCAGACGACGCGTTCGGTGCCCAGATATTGCTTCAGCCGTTCTTCTATCTGAGCCTGGGTGAGCGGCTGGTTGCGGTGAGGGGCCATGAGACAGCAGGTGGTGGTAAACACCGTGCCCTTGCCGTCGCTCTCGATGGAACCGCCCTCGAGGACGAAGTCGAGGTGGTCTTCATAGGTGCCGCGGACGAGGCCCTGGTCGTAGAGATGACGGTTGATGGCGTTGTCGCGGGCGGCCTCGAACTTCTCGCCCCAGCCGTTGAAGCAGAAATCGAGGAGAATGGCTTTTGGCTTTTGGCTATTGGCTGTTGGCTGTTCGAGAACCGTAATGAAGCCGTGGTCGCGGGCCCAGGTGTCGTTGGAGGTGAATGTTAAGAGGTGAGAGGTGAGAGGTGAGAGGTGTGATGCAAGCCCTTCCGGGGCTACGATGAGTAAGGGTTCGCGCTTGGCGATTTCACGCACCATCTCTTCGTAGACGGCAGTGATTTCGGGCAGTATGGGTGCCCAGTCGGTGTCCTTGTGCGGCCATGTGAGTTGCACCATGCTTTGTGGTTCCCATTCGGCCATCATGCGTCGGTTTGTCGTTTTCGTCATAGTTTTTTATTTTGCGTGCAAATTTACGAAATTTATCTAAATTTTTCTCGCAAAACTCTAAACTTTTTTGTATCTTTGCAAGCGATTTTATGATTTTGGAACTGCATAACATATCGATTGGCGCGTCGGTGCGCGGGGTGTCGGCAACAGTCGGCACGGGCAGTGTGCTGGCTATCAGCGGTGAGCAGGGGGCGGGCAAGACTACGCTACTGCGGGCACTGCTGGGATTCATTGCGACAGACGAGGGGCACATCAGCATCGATGGCGAACTGCTGACGACGCTCTCGGCTCCGTATTTCCGTCGTCAGATGGCGTACGTGCCACAGGGACTGACGGTGCCTGAAGGCTACGACGACGTGCCGACAGACTATATGCGACTGTTGGAGCATGGCGTGCATACAGGTAAACAGCTGATTATCATCGATGAGCCGCCGACGCCGTTGAGTGAAGACGACCGTATGCGTCGCGAACGCCTGATCAGTGAGGCCGCAGAACGCGGTGCGACGGTGGTGGCCGTGAACACAGATGTAACGCAAAACGTGGTGAGACTATGAAGACGCTATACCTTATTATATTATTAGGGTTGGTGGCGTGGAAGGGCTGGTTGGCCTTTGCGCGCGGTCGCCGACAGTGGACGTCGGACATGGCGCAGTATCGCGGCTTGCAGGAATACTTGCTGGGCAATGGCGCTACCGTGGCCGATGCGCGACGTCCGTTCGTGAAGCGGGCCCTGTTGCGAGCCGTGAAACCCATGGCCAAGCAGTGGCGCCTGTGGGCCATCGTCGCAGTGGTCGGCGTATTAATATGGTTTATTTTTTAACTTAAAGCTATACACACAAATAATATGATTCAAACTGTTGTAAAGAGAGACGGACGCATCGTTGGATTCAACGAACAGAAGATTATGGCCGCCATCCGTAAGGCCATGATGCACACGGACAAGGGCGAGGACGAACGCCTGCTATACCAGATAACGGACCACATTGCCCAGCGCGGCGACAGCCAGATGACGGTGGAGCAAATCCAGGACATGGTGGAGCTGGAACTGATGAAGTCGAGCCGCAAGGATGTGGCACAGAAGTATATTGCCTACCGTAACCAGCGTTCGATAGCCCGAAAGGCAAAGACGCGCGACGTGTTCCTGGACATCGTGAACATCAAGAGCAACGACGTGACGCGCGAGAATGCGAACATGAACGCTGACACACCGGCGGGCATGATGATGAAGTTTGCCAGCGAGGCGACGAAGCCCTTCGTGGACGACTATCTGTTGTCACCGGAAAGCCGTGACGCCGTGGAGCATAACTATCTGCACGTCCACGACAAGGACTACTATCCTACGAAGTCGCTGACGTGCGTACAGCATCCGTTGGACAATATCCTTTCGCGCGGTTTTGTGGCAGGTCATGGCGCTTCGCGTCCGGCAAAGCGTATCGAGACGGCGAGCGTGCTGGCATGTATCTCGATGGAGTGTTGCCAGAACGAGATGCACGGCGGACAGGCCATCCCCGCGTTCGACTTCTATCTGGCACCGTATGTGCGCCTGACGTATATTGAGGAGTTGAAGGCACTGGAGGAACTGAACGGCGAGAGCTATAAGGAACTGTATGACGAGCCGCTGATAGACTATATCAAGAAACCGTTGGACGGGCTGACAGGTCGCGAGCGCGCCCAGCAGCACGCCATCAACAAGACCGTGGGTCGTGTGCATCAGGCGATGGAGGCGTTTATCCATAACATGAATACGATACATTCTCGTGGCGGCAATCAGGTGGTGTTCTCAAGTATCAACTATGGTACCGACACCAGCGCCGAGGGTCGTTGCGTCATGCGTGAGATACTGCTGTCGACCTACGAAGGCGTAGGTGGTGGCGAGACGGCCATCTTCCCCATTCAGATATGGAAGAAGAAGCGCGGTGTGAACTATCTGCCCGAGGATCGCAACTTCGACCTGTATCAGTTGGCATGCAAGGTGACGGCGCGTAGGTTCTTCCCCAACTTCCTGAACCTCGACGCGACGTATAACCAAGACCCCGATTGGCGTGCCGACGATCCGAAGCGATACGTCCACGAGGTGGCCACGATGGGCTGTCGCACGCGCGTGTTCGAGAACCGTTTCGGTCCCCGTACGAGCATCGGTCGCGGCAATCTGTCGTTTACCACTATCAATATTGTGAAGCTCGCCATCGAGTGCATGGAGGAGAAAGACCAGCAGAAGCGCATCGGCATGTTCTTTGCCAAGCTGGACAATATGCTGGAGGTGGCCGCCAAGCAGTTGGACGACCGCTACCAGTTCCAGAAGACGGCCTTTGCCAAGCAGTTCCCGTTGCTGATGAAGAGTCTGTGGATAGGTGCCGACAAGCTTGGCCCCACGGATACCATCGAGAGCGTCATCAATCAGGGTACGCTGGGTATCGGTTTCATCGGACTGGCTGAATGTCTCGTCGCACTCACGGGCAAGCACCACGGCGAGAGTCCCGAGGCGCAGGAACTGGGTTTGAAGATAGTGTCGTATATGCGTCAGCGCGTCAATGATTTCTGCGAGCGTTATCAGCACAACTATTCCGTGCTTGCTACGCCCGCCGAGGGTCTGAGCGGCAAGTTCACGAAGCGCGACCGCAAGCAGTTCGGTGTCATCCCTGGCGTCACCGATCGTGACTACTATACCAATTCGAACCATGTGCCGGTATATTATAAATGTAGCGCACGACATAAGGCAGAAATTGAGGCACCGTACCACGAGATGACGCGTGGCGGACACATCTTCTACGTCGAAATTGACGGCGATGCCACGCATAACCCGCAGGTCATCATGAGTGTGGTGGATATGATGGATCAGTTGAATATGGGCTACGGCAGTGTGAACCACAACCGCAACCGTTGTATGGACTGTGGATACGAGAATGCCGACGACCATCTGGAAAAATGTCCGAAGTGTGGAAGCACCAATATCGACAAGTTGCAGCGCATCACGGGTTATTTGGTTGGAACGACCGACCGTTGGAACGCCGGTAAACTGGCCGAACTGAACGACCGCGTGACACACATAGACCACGGTATGCAGGAATTATTCTAGGACGTCTGGATGTTCTAGATAATCTAGATGTTCTAGAATCTCTAGACTATGATCAGAGTGTTGGATATCATAGAAGATACGATGGTGGACGGCCCGGGGTTTCGGACCTCCATCTATTGTGCCGGATGCCGCCATGCGTGCAAAGGTTGTCATAATCCGCAGTCGTGGGACTTCAAGGGTGGTCGCGAGATGACGACAGATGAACTCATGCGCATCATCATCGCCGATCCCTATGCCAATGTCACGTTCAGTGGTGGCGACCCGATGTACCAGTGTGACGGCTTCGCAGAACTGGCTCGCGCCATTCATGCACAGACCAACAAGGACATCTGGTGTTACACGGGTTTCACGTATGAGCAGCTCATTACTCGTGCACAACGCGAACTGCTCTATGAACTCGACGTATTGGTGGACGGACCTTTTGTTGAAAGTTTGCGCGACCCCGACCTGTTGTTTCGTGGTAGCAGCAACCAGCGGCTCATTGACGTGCAGAAATCGCTGTATGCCGGTGAAGTCGTCCTTTGGCAGCCGGATGTTGACATATAATGTAATGTATTGAGATTTTACAAACGAGATAGACTATGAGACAGGCAATGATTCTTGCGGCGGGACTGGGAACTCGACTGAAACCGCTGACCGACACGATGCCCAAGGCACTGGTTCCGGTGGGAGGGACACCTTTGCTCGACCTGAACATCCGTAAGTTACAGGCACAGGGCTATGACCGCTTTGTGGTGAATATCCATCATTTCGCTCAGCAGATTGTCGACTACGTGGCGCAGCAAGACTACGCACCGCTGGTACATTTCAGCGACGAGACGGACGGACTGTTGGAAACGGGTGGGGGACTAAAGAAGGCGGCACCGCTGTTTTTGGACGACACACCCGTGCTGATTCATAATGTCGACATCCTCGATAATGTGGATTACGACTGGCTGGCCCGTCAGCATCAGCCGGACGAGGATGCGGTACTACTGGTGAGTCCGCGGAAGACGAAGCGCTATCTGCTGTTCGACAATGCCATGCGGCTTATGGGTTGGAAGAATATTGAGACGGGAGAGATTAAGTCGCCGTATGAGTATATTCGTCGCACGGGACTCTCGCAGCACGGAGAACCGCTGAATATGTTTGCCTTCTCCGGCATTCATTCGTTCTCGCCACGTTTGTTCCCGCTGATGGATAGGTTCCCCGACCGTTTCGGCATCATCGACTTCTACCTCTCGGTTTGTCACCGTTCGCGTATCGTCGGACTGTTGAAGGACGACCTTCGGATCTTGGACGTTGGCAAACTGGATTCCCTCCATGATGCAGAACAGTTCCAAGCATCGCTCTAACAGCCTACTAATCATTGTGCTAACAGCCGATTTGTCGCATTACGCTCTACAATAATGACCAATGATTGCTGACACTTTGATATTTTAATATTTTTTTAGAAAAAAAAGTTGTAATAAACTGCTGATATATTGAGATTATTTCATACCTTTGCAGCCGATACGACATAGTAGAAACTAAATTTAAGGCTAAGAGTATGAACATTGGCAAGCACATTGAAGAGATTTTAAGGAAGCAGGGCAAGTCAGCAGCTTGGTTAGCAACTCAGATTCCCTGCGAGCGTACGAACGTTTATAACATTTTCAAGCGTAAGAGTTTGGACGTACGCCTGCTGATGAGAATCAGTGTAATTCTGGGCTACGACTTCTTTAAGGAACTGTCCGAAGAAGCCTTCCCTAAGTCGAAATGATATAAGCCGCTGCCTCGAAAAGGTGGCGGCTTTTATTTTTCTTTTGTACTTTTTTCATATTTATGCCTTTTATTTGCGTTTTTTTTAGTACCTTTGCACACAAATTGAATTCAATACTATAATTTGTAATTTTTTATGAACTTTACATTGTTAATTACCGTCTTGCTGACGGCTATTACATTGGTGGTTGCGGCTTACGTGGTAGCCAAGCTGATAGGACCGAGATCCTACGCGAAGGTGAAACTTCGCCATCTTGTTCCTCATGTTTGATGTGGAAACGGTGTTTCTGTATCCATGGGCAGTGGTAGTGAAGGAGTTCGGCGCAGCAGCACTGCTGAGCATCGGCTTCTTCCTGGTAGTTCTGGTATTAGGCTTGGCTTATGCCTGGCGGAAAGGAGACTTGGAATGGAAGTAAGAAAGCCTCACATCAAGAGTATTCCCTACGAGGAGTGGAACGACAATGCCTCGTTGGAGAAGATTGTTGACGAACTCCATGAGGGTGGCGTCAATGTGGTGACAGGTTCGCTGGACCAGCTCATCAACGTCTCTGACCTTCGCGACATCCTGCTGCGGTATCGAGTTCATGGCTTGCGGTTGTGCACGCTATGACTTCGCCCGTTTCGGTTTCGAGGTAACGCGTAACTCTCCCCGTCAGGCCGACCTGATTATGTGTGCTGGTACGATTACGCACAAGATGGCGCCTGCCTTGAAGCGTCTGTACGACGAGATGGCTGAGCCGAAGTATGTGATTGCCGTCGGTGGTTGTGCTATCAGCGGTGGTCCGTTCAAATCGAGCTACCATGTAGTGAAAGGTATTGAAGAGATCGTACCTGTCGATGTGTTTATCCCTGGTTGTCCTCCACGCCCAGAGGCTATCATGTACGGCATGATGCAGCTGCAGCGTAAGGTGAAGATTGAGAAATTCTTCGGAGGTGCCAACCACAAACAGACCGCTGAGGAGAAGGCACTGGGCGTTTCTAACGAGGAGCTGACATTCCGCTCTAAGCATGGTGACCATCGTCGTGAGCCAATGGTTATCACAGAGGTTCCTCAGGAGTTTGTAGAAGAGCTAAAGGCTAACAGACAAGAGCAAACAGCTAAAGTAGAGGAGGACAAGGCATGAAATTAGAATTCTTATCATTCGATTTTGACAAGTTCGCCTCTGAGATGCAGAACTTGAAGGACAAGAAGGGCTTCGACTATCTTGTAACCATCGTCGGTGAGGACTTCGGTCCAGAAGAGGGACTCGGTTGCGTTTATATCCTCGAGAATACCCAGACCCACGAGCGTTGCAGTGTGAAGCAGATTGCCAAGGCACAGATTTGCGGCGACGGCATGTCGAGCAATGGTAGCTGTGATTTGGAGGGTCAGATGCTGGCTTACATCCCTACCGTTTCTAATATCTGGAAGGTGGCCGACCTGTTGGAGCGCGAGGTATATGACTTCTACGGCATTGTATTCCTCGGTCATCCTGATATGCGTCGTCTTTTCCTCCGCAGCGACTTCAAGGGCTATCCCTTCCGTAAGGACTGGAAGTTCAACGACGAATATACGCTGGAGGATGATGTAGAACCCGACTACGGTCTGGAATACTTTATCGATAAGGATGGCAATTTGCAGAGCAAGCAGAACCGTCTGTTCGGTGCCGATGACTATGTGATTAACATCGGTCCTCAGCATCCCGCTACCCACGGTGTGCTCCGCCTGCAGACGGTGCTCGACGGTGAGACTGTCAAGCGCATCTATCCGCATTTGGGTTACATCCATCGTGCTATTGAGAAGATGTGGGAAGGTATGACCTATCCTCAAACGCTTGCTTTAACAGATCGTCTTAACTATCTGGGAGCCATGCAACATCGTCATGCTTTGGTTGGTGTGATCGAGGAAGGGTTGGGTGTTGAATTGACTGACCGCATCAAGTACATCCGTACAATTATGGATGAACTTCAGCGTCTCGATTCTCACCTGCTGTACACCTCTTGTGTGGCTCAGGACTTGGGCGCTCTGACGGGTATGCTTTACGGTATGCGCGATCGTGAGCACGTGCTGAACTGCATGGAGGAGACCACGGGTGGCCGTCTGATTCAGAACTACTACCGCATCGGTGGTCTGCAGGATGATATCGATCCGAACTTCGTCAAGAACTGTAAGGACCTCGTGACATATCTGCGTCCGACCATCCAGGAGTATATGGACATCTTCGGTGATAACGTGATTACCCACAACCGTCTGGAGAACTGTGGTCCGATGTCGCTTGAGGATTGTATCAACTACGCTGTGACCGGTCCTGCCGGACGTGCTTCTGGCTGGAAGAACGATGTACGTAAGAACCATCCGTACGACATGTACGACAAGGTAGAGTGGGAGCAGTGCACACTGACTGGTTGCGACTCTATGGACCGCTACCTCGTTCACATCAACGAGATGTACCAGAGCCTGAACATCATTGAACAGCTTATCGACAACATCCCTGAGGGTGACTTCTATGTGAAGCAAAAGCCGATTATCAAGGTACCTGAGGGACAGTGGTACTACTCTGTAGAGGGCGTGGCCGGTGAGTTTGGTGTTTATCTTGATAGCCGTGGCGACAAGAGTCCCTACCGCATGAAGATGCGTCCGATGGGTCTCTCGCTGGTAGGTGCCTTCGACCCGATGTTGCGTGGTCAGAAGATTGCCGACCTCATCGCTACCTGTGCTGCTATTGACGTTGTAATTCCTGATATTGACAGATAATTATGTTCGACTTTTCTATATTTACACAATGGTTCGACCAGTTGCTCAGGATTACAATCGGATGTCCTGACTGGTTAGCGATATTGATTGAGTGCGTGCTGGTGGGCACGGGAATCCTGTTGGGATATGCCCTTATCGCCTGCGTACTGATATTTATGGAGCGTAAGGTCTGTGCCTACTTCCAGTGCCGTCTGGGCCCGATGCGAGTAGGTTACTGGGGTTTGCTGCAGGTGTTTGCCGACGTACTGAAAATGCTCATCAAGGAGATTTTCTTCGTCGACCGCGCCGACAAGCTGCTCTACCTCGTGGCTCCGCTTCTTGTGATTATCGGAAGTGTTGGTGCCTTCTCGTTCCTGCCTTGGAACAATGGTGCTACCATCCTCGACTTCAACGTAGGTGTGTTCCTGCTCACCGCCATCTCTTCTATTGGCGTGGTAGGTATCTTCCTGGCTGGTTGGGGTTCCAACAACAAGTACTCTGTGGTTTCGGCCATGCGTGGTGCCGTGCAGATGATTTCTTACGAGATGTCGCTCTGCCTCTGCCTGATTACCGCTGTCATCCTGACAGGGACTATGCAGATGAGCGGTATCGTTGAGGCGCAGACAGGTCCTTGGAAGTGGCTCATCTTCCAGGGACACATTCCTGCCATCATTGCCTTCTTCGTATTCCTCATTGCCGGTAACGCTGAGGCCAACCGTGGTCCGTTCGACATGGCTGAGGCTGAGAGTGAGTTGACGGCTGGTCACCATACAGAGTATTCAGGTATGGGCTTCGGCTTCTTCTACCTCGCAGAGTTCCTCAATCTCTTTATCATCGCAGGTATCGCCGCAACGGTGTTCCTCGGTGGCTGGGCTCCTGTGAACATCGGTGTGTCAGCTTTCGACGCCGTGATGGACTACATCCCCGGTATTGTATGGTTTATGGGTAAGACCTTCTTCCTGGTTTGGATTCTGATGTGGATCAAGTGGACGTTCCCACGTCTGCGTATCGACCAGATTCTGAAGCTGGAGTGGAAGTATCTCATGCCGCTGGGACTCATCAATTTGGTGATTATGACTGTTGTTGTGGCCCTCGGCCTATATATTAAGTAAGGTATACTAGACAATCTAGAAAAACCAGAAAACAATGGAAGATAACAAAACATATTTCGGAGAAATCGGGCACGGTCTGAAGACTTTGGCTGTTGGCATGAAGACCTCTTGGAAGGAATATTTCAAGGACTTCTTCACCAACCGCTTGGTATTCAAGCGCGACGAGAATGGTGACTACAAGTGCACCGCTTGTACGCTTTGTGAGAAGTCTTGCCCCAATGGAACCATCAAGATTCTGAGCCACATGGCTGAGGATCCTGAGACGGGTAAGAAAAAGAAGGTGCTCGACGATTATCAGTACGACCTGGGCGACTGCATGTTCTGCCAGCTCTGTACCAACGCCTGCAACTTCGACGCCATCGAGTTTACGAATGATTTCGAGAACGCCGTGTTCGACCGCTCTAAACTGGTGCTCCACCTTGACAAAGAAGTCTACAAGGGTGGTTCACTGCCCAACCTCCTCGAAGGTGGTGCTGAGTGGCAGATCGGTAAGTTTAACACTAAAACGAAGTAACGCGCTATGGGTAATACAGTTATGTTTATCATTCTCGCGGTGTTCATCATCGGCTCAGCGCTGATGTGTGTCACCACGACGAGAATTATGCGAGCCGCAACATTTATGTTGTTCGTGCTCTTTGGTGTGGCAGGCATCTATTTCCTGCTCGACTACACCTTCCTGGGAGCCGCTCAGATTAGCGTATATGCCGGAGGCGTTACGATGATCTATGTCTTCGCCATCCAGCTGGTATCGAAGCGCACCCTTCAGGGTCTGGAGGAGCGCGTGAAGTCCAGCAAGATGATTGGTGGCGGACTGGCAGCCCTCGCTGGACTGGTGGTGGTTGCTCTTATCCTGCTGAAGACAGGCTTTTTCACGCTGGCTCCTGCCAACGTGGAGGTTCCTATGAAAGAGATTGGTACGGCCCTCGTGGGTGCCGGCAAGTATCAGTATGTGCTCGCTTTCGAGTTCATCTCGCTGTTCCTGCTGGCCTGCATCATCGGTGGCTTGGTTGTCGCACGTAAAGAAAAAGAGGAGAAGTAAGCTATGGTACCTGTAGAATGTTATTTCGCGCTCAGCGCCCTGTTGTTCTTCATCGGTGTCTATGGTTTCGTGACACGTCGCAACCTGATTGCCATGCTCATCTCTGTCGAGCTGGTGCTCAACGCCGTTGACATCAATTTCGCAGCCATCAACCGTCTGCTCTATCCCAATGGCATGGAGGGTATGTTCATGACCCTGTTCGTCATTGGTGTGGCAGCTGCCGAGTCGGCTGTGGCTATTGCTATTATCATCAATGTCTACCGCAACTTCCGTAGCGATAGCGTTGACAGTATCAAGAACATGAAATGGTAAGTATAATTGATAATTGAAAATTGATAATTGATAATTATGGAAATATATAGTTATTCATTTCTGATTCTTCTGCTGCCTGCGCTGTCCTTCGTGATTCTTGCGCTTGTTGGCATGAAGATGTCGCATAAGACTGCTGGTCTTATCGGCACCACGTCACTGGGACTGGTGACCGTGCTCTCTTACCTGACGGCATTTGCCTATTTCGGTGCCGACCGTCTGGATGATGGCACATACGCTACCATCGTTCCCTATAATTTTACCTGGCTGCCTCTGGGCAATCTGCATTTCGACATGGGTATCCTCTTGGATCCTATCTCGGTCATGATGCTCATTGTCATTTCGACAGTCTCGCTGATGGTACATATCTACTCGTTCGGCTACATGCACGGTGAGAAGGGCTTCCAGCGTTACTACGCTTTCCTGAGCCTGTTCACCATGTCAATGCTCGGACTGGTTGTTGCCACCAATATCTTCCAGATGTACACCTTCTGGGAGCTCGTGGGTGTCAGTTCTTATCTGTTGATTGGATTCTACTATCCGTTGAAGCCCGCCATCGCTGCCTCTAAGAAGGCTTTCATCGTGACGCGCTTCGCCGATATGTTCTTCCTCATCGGTATCCTGATGTTCGGCTACTACACTGATTCGTTCAGCTTCTCGTTTGCTGGTAACATCGTGATGGGCGAGGGTACTACTCCGTTCATTGCCGGCAATGCTGCCAAGGCCGTTGCTGCCGCAGGCTTCCTGGCTGCCCGATGCCATGGAGGGTCCGACGCCTGTTTCTGCACTCATCCACGCTGCTACGATGGTGGTAGCTGGTGTGTTCCAGATTGCCCGTATGTTTCCCCTCTGGGTTGAGTACGCTCAGCCTCAGATGAGCATCGTGGTCTGGGTAGGTGTCTTCACCGCTTTCTATGCCGCTGCTGTGGCTTGTGCCCAAAGCGACATCAAGCGTGTGCTGGCCTTCTCGACCATTTCTCAGATTGCCTTCATGATGGTGGCCCTCGGTGTTTCGCTGCCTGGTCATCATGGTGTGCTCGACAATCATGCACAGCTTGGTTTCATGGCTGGTATGTTCCACCTCTTTACCCATGCTATGTTCAAGGCCTGCTTGTTCCTCGGTGCCGGTTGTATCATCCACGCCGTTCACTCTAACGAGATGGCTATGATGGGCGGTCTGCGCAAATATATGCCTATTACCAACATCACCTTCCTCATCAGCTGCTTCGCTATTGCAGGTATTCCTTTCTTCTCGGGCTTCAGTTCGAAGGATGAAATCATTACTGCCTGCTTTGCCTACAGTCCTGTATGCGGTTGGATTATGACGGGTATCGCAGCTATGACGGCCTTCTACATGTTCCGTCTGTACTACGGCATCTTCTGGGGTACTGAGAATGTGGAAGCTCACGAGCACCACACTCCTCATGAGGCTCCTGCTACGATGACCATTCCTCTCATTGTGCTTTGCCTTCGGCAGCTATGTGTCTGCCGCTGGTACCGACTACACCATCCACTTCGACACGCAGATTGCTGCTACTTCTACGATTATTGCCATCCTGAGCATCTGCCTCGCCACCTATATTTATAAAGGTGAGAGTCAGCCCATCGCTGATCGTCTGTATAAGACGTTCCCCAAGCTGCACCGTGCAGCCTACAAGCGCTTCTATCAGGACGAGATTTGGCAGTATGTCACTCATCGCATCATCTTCCGCTGCATCTCTAAGCCCGTGGCTTGGTTCGACCGTCACGTCGTTGACGGCACGTTCAACTTCATGGCTTGGGGTGCCAACGAGGCTGGTGAGTCTCTCCGTCCCTGGCAGAGTGGCGATGTCCGTCAGTATGCAGTATGGTTCCTTACGGGAACGGTGGCATTAACATTAATTCTGCTTGCAATTTAAAACGAAATAACGACAATGAGTATATTAACATTATTCGTAGTAATCCCCGCCCTGATGCTGCTCGGCCTTTGGCTGGCTAAGTCGCTCAATCAGGTGCGTGGTGTGATGGTGGCTGGCGCCTCGTGCTTGCTGGCTCTGTCCGTATGGCTGACCGTCTACTTTGTTCAGCAGCGTGCAGCAGGTAATACCGATGTGATGCTGTTGACGGCTTCTACGCCTTGGTTCAAGCCACTTAATATTGCCTACAGTGTTGGTGTCGATGGTATCTCTGTCGTGATGCTGCTCCTGTCGAGCATCATCGTGTTCACTGGTACCTTTGCCTCTTGGCAGCTGAAGCCCCTCACCAAGGAGTACTTCCTTTGGTTCACCCTGTTGTCGACGGGTGTTTACGGCTTCTTCATCTGCACCGATATGTTCACCATGTTTATGTTCTACGAGGTAGCGCTGATTCCCATGTACCTGCTGATTGGTGTCTGGGGTTCCGGCAACAAGGAGTATGCTGCCATGAAGCTGACGCTGATGCTGATGGGTGGTTCCGCCCTGTTGATTATCGGTCTGTTGGGCATCTACTATTTCAGTGGTGCTACCACCATGAATGTCAACGAGATTGCCGCCATGCACAACATTCCCGTCGATATCCAGAAGATGTTCTTCCCGTTCATCTTCATCGGCTTCGGTGTGCTGGGCGCCCTGTTCCCCTTCCACACATGGTCACCCGACGGTCATGCCTCAGCCCCCACGGCTGTGTCTATGCTCCACGCTGGTGTGCTGATGAAGCTGGGAGGCTACGGCTGCTTCCGCGTGGCAATGTATCTGTTGCCCGATGCAGCCAATGAACTGGCTTGGATATTCCTCATCCTCACTACCATCTCAGTGGTCTATGGTGCCTTCTCGGCTTGCGTACAGACCGACCTGAAGTACATCAACGCTTACTCGTCGGTGTCACACTGCGGTCTGGTGCTCTTCGCCCTGTTGATGATGACCAAGACCTCTTGCACCGGTGCTATCCTGCAGATGCTCTCGCATGGTCTGATGACGGCCCTCTTCTTTGCCCTCATCGGTATGATCTACGGTCGTACGCATACTCGTGACATCCGCTACTTGGATGGTCTGATGAAGATCATGCCTTTCCTCGCTGTGGGTTACGTCGTGGCTGGTTTGGCCAACCTCGGTCTGCCGGGCTTCTCGGGCTTCATTGCTGAGATGACCATCTTTGTCGGTTCGTTCGAGAATGCTGATTCGTTCCATCGCATTGCCACCATCATCGCTTGTACGTCGATTGTCGTCACGGCAGTCTACATCCTGCGTGTTGTTGGTAAGATTCTGTATGGCGAGGTGAAGAACAAGCACTACCTCGAGCTCACCGATGCTACTTGGGACGAGCGCGTCGCTGTCATCTGCCTCATCGCATGTGTCGCCGGCCTCGGTCTGTTCCCACTCTGGGCAAGCAACGTCATCTCTGACGCCGTAGGACCAATCTTGGCGAATATAATCTAATTGAAAATTGATAATTGAAAATTGATAATTATGGGATATAGTCAATTTCTAAATATGATTCCCGAGGCCCTGTTGGTTCTCGCATTGATTATCGTGTTCTTTGCCGACTTCTGCCTGCATAAGAGCGAGCGCAAGGTTGGCGTGCTGGGCAAGCTTACTGCTGCCCTGCTGCTCTGCCAGACCATCATGCTCACCACCGTCGGTCCTGCCGAGGCCTTCGGCAGCATGTATGTCGCAGGTCAGGCTGCTCAGGTCATGAAGCTCATCCTTACCTTCGGCACGTTTATCGTTGTGGTGATGGCTGAGCCTTGGTTGGAGAATGAAGCCCGCCGTTATGCCGGTGAGTTCCATCTGCTCGTGCTGAGCACCCTGCTCGGTATGTATATCATGATGTCCAGCGGCTCGTTCCTCATCTTCTTCCTCGGTCTCGAGACCGCCTCAGTGCCTATGGCCTGCTTGGTGGCGTTCGACAAGTATAAGAAGAAGAGTGCCGAGGCTGCTGCCAAATACATCCTCGTGGCTACGTTCTCCAGTGGCGTCATGCTTTACGGCATTTCGTTCATCTATGCCGCTACGGGTACGCTCTACTTCGATGATGCCGCCAACGTGCTCAGTTCTAATTATTGGGCTTCGCCACTGCAGATCATGGGTCTCGTGTTCTTCTTCAGCGGCTTGGCATTCAAGCTTTCGCTGGTGCCCTTCCACTTCTGGACGGCCGACACCTACGAGGGCGCTCCTACGCCAATCACCGGTTACCTCTCTGTCTGCTCGAAGGGTGCCGCAGCCTTTGCTGCGCTGGTCATCCTCATGAAGGCCTTCGGTCCGATGATAGAGTACTGGGAGTACATGCTCTACGTCGTCATCGTGCTCTCTATCACCATTGCCAACCTTTTCGCCATCCGACAGAGCGAGCTCAAGCGCTTCATGGCCTTCAGCTCTATCTCGCAGGCCGGCTACATCATGTTGGCAGTCATTGGTGGTTCGCAGACGGGCATGGCCTCGCTGATGTATTACATCCTCGTGTATGTCGTTGCCAACATGGCCGTCTTCACCGTCATTTCTACCGTAGAGCAGAATGGAAAGCCAACAGCTAATGGCCCTCGCAATGCCACACTCTCAAAGAGAGAACAGCTAACAGCCATCAGCGCTTACGACGGTCTCTACCAGACCAACCCTAAGCTGGCGTTCCTCATGACGCTGGCGCTGTTCTCGCTGGCCGGTATTCCCCCGTTCGCAGGCATGTTCTCCAAGTTCTTCGTGTTCATGGCTGCTGCCGAGCAAGGCTCTTTCTGGGCTTACTTCGTCGTCTTCGTAGCCTTGGTCAACACCGTCGTGAGCTTGTACTACTATCTGCTCATTGTTAAGGCCATGTACATCAAGCCGAGCGATTCGCCCCTGCCTACGTTCAAGACCGATGTCAACACCCGTGTTGCCCTCGCCATCTGCACCGCAGGCATCGCCCTCTTCGGCATCTGCTCATGCATCTACGACTACCTCTTTGCCGCCTCGGCCATGTAGGTTGTAAATACGTATAATACCCATAAAAACAGCAGGCTCCTATATCAGGAACCTGCCGTTTTTTATTTGCACTCAATATCTCAATATAGCGCTACTCGTTATTCCCCAAGAAAGCAATCCGTTTCAGCGGCAGCATGTTCTTGTCGTCGTCGGACATCTTATCGTAGAACTCCAGCCACATGTCGATGAACTCATCACCGTCTATCAAGCGGATGAACTCACGCGAACTGGTTCCTGTAGTCTTGGCATCAGGCGAGAACGTGCCGCTGGTTACGAACAGCGCAATATCGCCAGCACGGAGCACACCCAGCAGGGCGCGAATGTCAGAGGCACCGATAGCCGTTTCTGGCTTATGCTTCACCTGTACTTTAATACGTGGAGTCTGAGCGCCGAGTGGATCTAAGTAAGCCGTGATATCAATTCCGCCATCCTTTCCCTTTGGTGCGATAAAGGGTGTGTGATAGCCCATAGCACGCAATAGAGCCGCTACCATGTCCTGGAATTCATAGGGACTCTTAGAAACAAGGAATTTTCTGATACCTTCACGGGCATCTGATTCCAGCATGTCAAGATTCACACCGTTGTCTTTCTCGGCGGTTTCATCGTTGGGCTCTTCATCAGGAGTCTCCACCTTGGGGTTCAGTCGTCGCCATTCATGATAGGCATCATTTGCAATTGTCATTACCTCCTCAGGTGTTTTTTTTAGCACAGCCTCGCCTTCGGGTGTCAAGTACCAATTGCCACTTTTCTTCACAATGAATCCAGCCTTCTGATAGTCTATAGAGTAGAACTGGAAGCTATTAGTCCAGCGGATATATTTCATCTTTCCTGCTGGTTTCTTCTCCCAATCCGTCAGTTCTACGTTTTCATTCACAAATGGATAGAGTTCCTTGGCAGGCATACTCCCACCTCGGCGACTCATTTCTCCCCGAACCGTTTGCAAAGATACAAAATAATTCTAAATGCACAAAAGAATAACAAGAAAATTTGGGGCAACTTGTGACAAATGACAGATGACAGTTTTAAAACAAGGGGTAGTGAGCTGATTGATGATAGAATTATCTATATTAATAATTGAATGTTTATACTATAATAATTATATTTATAAATAATAGTATATATAAGTATTAGAATATATAGACATAGATTGCTGGTGAACGGTGGGAGATGGGGCCTTGTTTCGAAACTGTCATCTGTCATCTGTCACAACTCAGTGAACCGCTGTGCAAACAACCTTGGGTTATTGCCGAATAACCCTGCCTTATCGTCCAATAATGGTTGGTTATTTTGTGGCGAAAATATTTCAAGAGTTGAATGGAAACCATTTGCTGTCAAGAAAAATTGCTAGAATTTAACACTTTCTGATGAGGGCTTCTAGAAACTGGAATGAGAAGAAGAGGGAGGAAAAATGCTTTTGACGGGCTCTGTTTCCTTCTATTTCGAGTTCATTATTTGCTTTTTTCGGATTCATTGCCGGTTTACTACCGGCTCGTTGGAGGTTTTCCACCGGCTGTTCAGCCCTCACCTTCGGGATTGTTGACCTTCATCAGGGAGCAGATCGCCATTCAGCCGGGAAGGTGATAACGAAGACAAGGAGCACAAAAAAAGCCCGTTTTGTAAAATAGTTTCGTTTTCCATTTTATCTCATTATCTTTGCTTCACCATCAAAAGCACATATCTCAGCGGCCAAAGTGTTCAGATTGTGAAAGCGGCTGTAGTCGCTGTCGGATGGTACATTGTCGACAGCACCCATCGTGCCGAGATCCCAAGGCGCCAATATAAGCAACGAGCCCCTTGCACAAGCCTCAAAGCGCTTTTTCTCGGGCTTCCAGTACTGGCCTATGGGTGTCGCCTGCAGGTGTATCAGCGGATAGCCACGATCTATGCACTCATTCTTCATCAGTTGTTCACCGCGGGAGATGCCGGGGGTGACAATGACGGTAGCGCCCTCCATGATTGCCGTCTCCCATTGGCTTCGCTCACGGGTGTAGTCGGCTGTTGTTTCGTATGGCTGACGAGTGATGGGGTGGCGGCGGTGGCACATCACCTGCACTTTACGAGGCCACCTCAGAAGGAATAGGTTGCCGAATGCCCCATAGCTTCGACCGCCTATCTGCACATGCAGACATCTGCACAAGTAGTCTGGCAGGAGTCGCCGCAATTGGGCACGGCGAGGGTTGTCGTGCACGTAGGCTATCATCGCCTGTCGGTGGCGTTCGTCAAGGCACACCGTGTCGTCGTAGTTGTCATCGAAGAGCGGGCGCTGCTGGCGCTGCACGAAGGTGTAGTACTCCTGGCGCTGCTTCTTTGACATACTGCGAATAAGACTGCCTTCGTCAGAGTGAAGGGCTGCCTTCTCACGTAGCCAGGCTGGGGCGGCGTCGGTTCTGCAATCGGCCGAGATTGACCGATTAGTAGAGGACGGAAGCCCTTGTTGCTGCTGCCAACGACTGGTGCAGGTAGCCTTGAAGGCCTGGATGACATCGCCTAGGCTCCACTGCATGGGTTCCAGTACTTCGATAACGCCGTGGAAATGGTCAGGCATACATACGCACGCATGTACCACAACCTTGTTACCATGAGTCTGTGAATGGGCTGGTGTCTCTAGCCATGCCTCCTGCACTGCCTCGCCAAGAGGGGTGAGGGCAAGGGTCGTTTTGTGGCCGAAATCGTTTTTGCGACCGAGATCGGTCACAAAATGGGAGAGCAGCAGTTCACGGCCGCTTACCACAAGGGTGACGAGATAGGTGCCGAGACCGTAGTAGTCGTGGCCTGCATTACGTGGACGATAGGACAACGCGTTTGAAGTATCCATTGCTGTTGTTTGCAAAGATAGGAATTATTCTTATACTACTTAAACTTAAAAGCCCGCGTCACTGCGGGCTTTTATTATTTGTTGAGGAGGAAGCGGTCGATGAAGGATTCGACGATGGGATACTGGCTCTTGGGCAGTTGGCAGTGGCCGTGGCCGCCGACGATGTCGATGTCGACGCGGTCACCGAGACCGAGGCGCTCCCAGACCTTGCGGGCGGCAGCCATGGAGTAGGCGGCACTCTCGTCGGCGAGCCAGCGGTAGTCGGGATTGCCGAGCACGAGGAGTGCGCGGGGACAAACCATGGCGCAGAGCTCGTGGTGGTCGTAGGGCATGAGATAGACGCTGTCGCCGTGGAAACGTTCACGCATGGATTCGAGGAACCAGTGATAGTCGGTGCGGTCGAGGTTTTCAACGCTGTCCAGCTTGTGGCTATAGCGCCACGATGCTGCTCCGCCGCCACCGGGTTCCTGGGCGATGGTGAGGGCGACGCGGTCGTCGAAGGCTCCGCAGAAGAGGGCCATCTTACCGGCGTACGAGCATCCGCTGACGCCGATACGCTTCACGTCGATTTTTGTTTTCTCAGGGCCGAGCTGCTCCAGTCCGTCGATGAGTCGCTGCAGTCCCCAAGCCCATTCGCTGTAGGCACCGTTGTCCTTGAGGTCGGGATAGAGGCGGTCGAAGTTGTGCTCGCCGCGCTCCTTGTGGGGCCGCCACTGGGAGTAGTCGTTGACCTGCGATTCGCGGTAGTTCATGCGGGCAATGGGGCGCTGGTCGAAGATGTCCTTGGGCAGTGCCAGCATGCTGGTACCAATCATCAGCGCATAGGGTGGCTGGCCGACAGTGGGATAGGCGATGGCTGACTTCAGGGTGAGCGTCTGTCCGTTGACGGTGACGTCGACGATGAGCGTGTCGCCGTCCATACGTGCCTTGACGGCCTCGCGCGACACAGCGGGGATGCGTCCGATGCCGAAGGTCTGGATCATGTCGGCGATTTCCAGTCGGCGTTCGTTCCAGTCGGCGATGGTTTTCACTTGCCTTCCGTCGTTCATGAGGAGTGGGTCAGGGAGTTCGTACATGGGTTCCGCGAGCTGTGCGGAAACCGTTGTGCACATGAGGAATAGTGCTGATAAGATAGTTAGTTTTTTCATACGTTTTGCGTTATGACTGATGAATTATGCTGCAAAGTTAAGAAATATTTTGGAAAAAACTTGCTTTTATCGAATAATATTCGTATATTTGCAGTCGTTGAGAACCGAAATACTTTTATTATTAACTAAACAAATACAAAACGACTATGAAGAAAAAGTTCATTTGCGCCGTTTGTGGATATATCTACGAAGGCGATGCTGCTCCCGAGAAGTGCCCCATCTGTAAGGCTCCCGCATCGAAGTTCTCTGAGTTGAAGGACGAGGGTGAGACCACCTATGCTACTGTTCACCGCATTGGCGACGGCAAGCCCGAGGGTGTCAGCGAGGAAATGATTAACGACCTGCGTGCACACTTCAACGGCGAGTGCAGTGAGGTAGGTCAGTATCTGGCTATGGCTCGTCAGGCCGATCGCGAGGGCTATCCCGAAATCGCCGAGGCCTTCAAGCGCTATGCCTTCGAGGAGGCCGACCACGCTTCACGCTTTGCTGAGCTGTTGGGCGAGGTCGTATGGGATACCAAGACCAATCTGGAGAAGCGCGCTGCTGCCGAGGCCGGTGCTTGCGAGGATAAGTTCCGCATTGCCAAGAACGCGAAGGCCGCCGGTTTCGATGCCATTCACGATACCGTTCACGAGATGGCTAAGGACGAGGCCCGCCACGGTGCCGGCTTCGCAGGACTGCTGAAGCGCTACTTCGGAAAATAAAAAAAACTGGCTGGCGAAACCAGCCAGCACAATAAATTGCGGGAAAAGTCGTTTTATCTATGTATGGTAAGACGACTTTTCTTTTCTCTATTCGCCGCTGTGGCGATATTGACGGCTTGCACGGACAACGATTCGTTCAGCAATAGCCCCGGTAACCGACTGACATTCTCGGAGGATACCGTCCGGTTTGACACGCTTTTTTCCACCGTCCCTTCGTCCACACAGACTTTCTGGGTACATAACGAGTCGAGCGACGGCATCCGCATTGTCACCGCGCGACTGGAACGCAGCAACCAGAGCGGTTACCGCGTGAATGTCGACGGCATGTATCTGGACCCCGTGGGTTCCGACTTCGAGGTGCGCAAGGGCGACAGCCTGCTGGTGTTCGTCGAGGTTACCACTCGCGAGAACCATGCCGACGAGCCGCAACTGGTGGAGGATAATCTCATTTTTACGCTGGAGAGCGGTGTGCAGCAGCGCGTCAACTTGCGGACATATAGCTGGGACGCTATCCGGTTGGACAGTTTGGTAGTCCGACAGGATACGGTGATTGAGACGCCGCAGCCCGTCGTCGTCTACGGCGATGGCATCAGGGTCGAAGAGAACGCCACACTGACCATTCGTAATACGACGCTGTACTTCCACGACGGCGCGGGCATCACGGCCTACGGCAATGTGGTGGCCGAGAATTCGCTGTTTCGTGGCGACCGTCTGGACCGCATGTTCGACTATCTGCCCTACGACCGCATCAGCGGCCTGTGGCGCGGCATCAAGCTGCAATCACATAGCGGCGACAACCGCTTCTTCAACTGCGAGATTCGCAATGCTGTCGATGCTTTGATGTGTGACAGCACGTCGCTTTATATGTATAATACGATTGTGCACAACGCCAGTGGCGAAGGCTTGTCGGCGCGCCATTCCGACGTGTTTGTCGAGTATTGCGAGTTCAGCAATACCTGCGGCGACTGCCTGTCGTTCTACGGCTGCGAAGCCATCGTTGAGCATTCGACGCTGGCGCAGTTCTATCCTTTCTCGGCCAATCGCGGTGCGGCATTACGCTTTGCCAACACGAAGTTGCCGATGTTGCTCGACTGCCGGTGGACGCTGGCGACGGGCTATGCGGACGACGTGGTGATGGGTGAGATTGTGGAGAATGCCGATTCGCTGTTTGACTACCACTTTGCCGACTGCCTGCTGCGTACGCCCGCCGTTGAGGACTCGCTGCGCTTCGAGCGCGTCATCTGGGAAACGCCGAAGGATAGCGTGCAGGGCAAGCAGCATTTCGTACTCGTTGATGAAGAAAACCTGATTTATGATTTCGCGTTGGACAGCATTTCGCCGGCACTTCAGAACGGCATTGGTCGTATGCCTATTCCCGCAGAGCCCGACGTGAATGCCGTCGGTCGTCGCGCGCTTCCCGTTGGACGTCGCACGCTTCCCGCCGGGTGGGTTCAGCGCCGGCACATCAAGCGGTAGGGACACGTGCTGCACGTCTTCATGTCGTCGGTAGGCACGAACGGCACATCGGGCGAGAACATTTCCTGAATCTTTGCATCCAGCAGCTCGTTGAAACGGGCTGACACTTTGGTGATGTCGCGGACGGGTTCGCGGCCAAGACAGAGCGTAGGGTCGTAATCCTCGCCGCCGGCATATTGGATGAACAGCAGGGCGGGGGAAACCTTGGCTTGGGGATTGCGGGCCTTCATCTGACGGCTGACGATGTCGGCATAGACGAACGTCTGCAGGTAGTAGTCGGAATGTTCGTGGATGTTTTCGGGTTCGAAGATGGCATCGACGTCGGCCAGCGGCTTCAGGCGTTTGCTGCCCGTCTTGTAATCGACTACGCGAATGTACTCGTCGTTGATGAGGTCAAGCCGGTCGATGCGTCCGCCGATGGTGGCGGGATAAAATTGACAATTGAGCGGGCGCTTAACGTCGCGCTCGAGGCCGAGGATGGTGAAGGGTGCCAGGCGACGGTCGATGGTGATGAGCTGGCGGAGGTAGTGGATGATGACCTCGCGATTGATGAGGTGCAGTCCGCTCTTTGTTGCAAAGGGCATCACTTTGTGAAAGGCCTCGTCGACGGCGCGCTCGATTTCAACTTTCGACTTTAGAAGGTGGTCAAGCAATGGCTTGTCAATCTCGTGGGGCAGCTGGCGATAGATGATTTCTGCAGCCTCGTGGAAAACGTTTCCGAAGATGCGGTTGTCGAGTTCTTGCTCGTCGTCGGGAACGTCGGGCTGCTGAATGTCGGCCACGTAGCTATAATAGAACTGCAGGGGACAGCGCATGTATTTGGCGATGGCCGTCGGCGAGAGCATCGGGTGCTGCGTGGTAAACTGCGATTGGATGACCTGCATGACATGCGGCGTCTTGTCGATGGGCGCAGGTTGCCACTTCGGTGTCGATTGTCCGGAGAGCAGCGTGTGGAGGGTGATGGTGTGTGGACTTTCGACCATCAGCTGGAGTATGAAGCGGCTCATCTCGCCGCGCTGACCGTCCTCGGTAGAATTGTTGTAGAGGATGGTGATGTCGCCAGCGCGTTGCAACAGGCGATGGAAATAATAAGCGTAGATGGCCACCTTGTTTTCGACGGTCGTCAGTTCGTAGGCGTGACGCAGACTATGGGGAATAAACGACGAGTCGTTGACACCTTTCGGCATGTTACCTTCGTTGCAGGAGAGCAGCAGTACGTGGTCGAAATCGAGGTTGCGCGTCTCCAGCACACCCATGATTTGAAGGCCTTCGGCAGGTTCGCCGTGGAAAGGGATGCTGGTCTGCTGGATGACCTGTGTGATCAGTCGCTGCAGGGTGGTCTGCGTCACCGTCAAGTCGCCACTGCGCTGCAGGTCGTCGAGACGGTTGACCAGTGTATAAGCACGGAACAGCGACTCCTGGAACATCGGATCGCTGATGTCGGCACTACCCTTGGTGGCTACCTCGCGCAGGAGTTGTGCCAGAGGTTGTTGGTCGTCGCTGACGTATTTGGCATAGGGATGGCGCTGGAAGGTGCGAAGGAGGCGGGGCGTACGGCCTTGCAACTGTAGGTCGAACCAGAGTTGGATGAGCGAGGCGACAGGCGTTTGCGAGAGAGGATAGCCCGTGGTGACATTCACCTTGTCGACCTCATCGGGCAGGCAGTGGATGACGGTGGGCAGGAGGTTCTCGTTGCAGAGCACGATGGCCGTGCGGCGACCGGCGGTGATGCGGGGATAGGAACCCGACGGTGACCCGTCGGGAACGGTGGCGGGAGAAGCGTCGGTGGCGGTGGCGCGGAGCCAGGTGCTGACGTAGCGAGCCTGGATGTCCTCGGTGGGTGCGGAGACGATGCTGATATGTCGCTTGTGGTTGAAGTTGCCGTAGACGGTTTCCGACGTGGTGTCGAGTTCGTTGGGGAAATGCTCAAGGTAACGGCGGATGTACTGGCCGGCCTCGTGATGTTGCATGTAATAGTGGTCGAAGTCCCAGTAGAAATGCGCCTTGCCCTCCTTTTGCAAGTGGGAGAACAATTGCTGTTCGACCTTCTGCAGCAGGTTGAAGCCGACGAAGAGGTAGTGGTCGTAAGGGAAGGAGGGGGCGTCAGTGGTTGTGTCTGTTGCTGTGGCACAGCAACATGCTGAACAAACTACCTGGCGGTAGAGGGCGCCCTCGTAGGTCAGGCCCTGATCGGCCAGGCGACGGTTGAAGTCGTGGTAGATATCGGCAAAGTGGCTCCACAGGCGAAGGAAACGCTCTTTCAATTCGGTGTTGTGGTCCTCGGAGAAATTGCTGAAAAAGCGTCGGATCATCTCACGTTGTTCGTCGGTGAGATAGGAAATGTCGTCGAGTTCATGGATGTCACGCAGGTTGGCGAAGACACGGTCGGCATCGGCCAGATTCTTGTCTATATCGTCGAAGTCGGTAAGCAGCAGCTGGCCCCAACCGTAAAACTTGTCGAGGCTCTCGTCGGAGCCCGTGCAAAGGCAGAACGACTTGTGGAGGTCGCTGATGAGCTTGATGGGGTCGGCAATCTGAAGCGGTGACTGCTGACGGAAGAGTTCGCTGATGGTGATATAGGCGGGGCTCCAAATGGGTCGTTGGGCTATGCGTGCGAGATGGTCGTTGAGGAACAACGAAGCACGCTTGTTGGGAAACACCACGGCAACGCGCGACAGATTGGTGCCATATTTGCGGAGAATGTCTTCGGCGACGTATGCGAGGAAATCTTTCATATCACTTCTTCTACCTTATTTATATATACATACCAGAGCCAGCCCTTGATATTAGGCATTCCCATGGAACGCAGCAGTTGCATGTATTCGCGGACCTGCTCATGGTATTCAGCCTGGGGACGTCCGAACTTGAAATCGACGACGTGGGTCTCTTTTCCGTCCGTCATTACGCGGTCGGGACGTCGCTCCTGTATGTTGCCCTGAGCGTCGAGCGTAAGAATGCTGCATTCGTTGAACAGCTGCCAGCGGTCGGAGAACCAGTCCTTGATGCGTGGACTTTCGAGCCGACGGCGTAACATGCTGGTGACTTTCTCGGCAGTCACCTCATCGTCGTAGAGCACGCCGTCGTGCTGTAACTGAGATAGAGCCTTCTCGATATCAGCACTGGTGTGAATGGTCGAGAACACATTGTGCAACACACTGCCGATCTTGATATAGCTTAGTTCCTGTTGCTCGTCGTCGCCTTCGATAAACTCACGGCTCTTGTTGCTCTGCCGGAATTCGGTCTTGACATCAAAACTCTCGGTGGTGACTGACTTTGGAGTGACGGGTTGCAGGAAGACGTTGGCAGTCTTTGTATTCTTTGGTTTCTCGGATTCTACGTAGAGATCACCATAGGTAAACTCGATAGTCGACTCGTTATCCGCCATTCCCTCCAAGGTGCTGTCGTCGAGTTTCAGGTTGGGCAATACGGACTCGATGAGTGCCGAACGGCTACCTTTGGAATTGCGACGGCCCAGGACAAAGAGGTTTTTGGAAGCTCGCGTGAAAGCCACGTAGAGCAGATTGAGGTTGTCGACGGTGTTCTGGAGATGTTCGTCCAAGTAGTTCGGTTCGTAAATGGTGCCCATCATCTGCTTGGCGCTATAGTCGACGGGGACGATGGGCAGGGCGTCGAACGGCGACTCCTTGGGCTGACACCAGAGAATGTCGCTGTGTTCGAGGCGCCAGTCGCAGAAGGGAATGAGGACATGGTCGAACTCCAGACCCTTGCTTTTGTGGATGGAGAGAATGCGAATGCCGTCGGTGGCCGTATTCTGGATGGTTTTGCTGCAAATGGTTTCCTCCCATTCACGGACAAAGGCATCAATGTCGGTGCTGTTGTCGAGCGTGAATTTGTTCAGCTGATCGTAGAAGGCACAGACGTAGGCACTTTGTTCTTTCAGACGGTTGAGTTGGAAGATATGGAAAAGATGTTCCGTCAGTTCGTAGAGCGGCAGATGGAGTAGGGCGGCGGTCTGTTGGGTGAAGTCGGGAGGTAGCAAGGCGTCGATAGGACGGTCCTTGATGAACAGCTCGCTTTCGGCAACCGAATTGCCGAGCACGGCGCGCTGGTAGAGTTTGGCGATAGTCGCCTTGGCCAACTGGTCGTCGGGATGGGTTAGCACATGGAGTGCCTGAACGAGCAGGCAGACGCTGACGGAGGCATCGAGGCGGAAAGCTTCGTCGCTGACAATGCGTATTTGAGGCATGTGCTGGCTGAAATAGTCGGCCACCAAGGGAATGGTGCTGTTGGTTCGTACGAGAATGGCAATATCCTGCGGCTTTGCTCCTTTGTCGAGCAGCATGGACACGGTATCGGTCAGTTGTTGTAGGGTTTCTGTCTGATAGTCCTTTGCCGGTAGCAGTCGGATGTTGACAAGGCCATACGTCTTCCGCTTTTCGGGAACTTTCTGGGCAACATCGGCATAGGCGTGCTTGAGTAGTTCGGCACCCGATGGATAGTTTTCGCGCTGTGACTCATATTCTAGTCGGGCTGCCTCGATGAAGAAAGCGTTGTTGAACTCTATGATGCGCCGTTCAGAACGGTAGTTGGTGTCTAGCGGACGGATGTCTATCATCGATTCCGCATGAGGAAATTCTTGGTCGATAGCATTCAAGAGCCGCCAGTCGCCTGAACGCCAACGGTAGATGCTTTGCTTGACGTCACCCACAATGAGATTCTCGGTATCGACGTGACTCATACATTCCAGCAGGAGAATCTTGAAGTTCTGCCACTGAACGGTCGACGTATCCTGGAACTCGTCAATCATCACGTGTTCCAGTTGAGTGCCAATCTTCTCAAAGATGAACGGGGAGTCGCTGTCCTTAATGAGCGAATGGAGCAGTTGCTGGGTATCGCTGAGCAAGAAACGGTTGGCCTCGCTATTCATTTCACGAACCTTTTGTTCGATGCTTCCTAATAGACGCAGCTGGTTCAGATGTTGCAGGGTCAGGTTGGCAGAATTGTAGAGCTTCCACTGACGGGGCTGTTCGGCTATAGCGTTTTGCAAGATAGGAATGAGCGTGGTGTCTGCCAGGGAATAGATGAAGTCGGCACGTTCGTGTTTCTTGCTACACCATTTGGTAGTGTCTTCTATGCAGTCGGTAATGCGTTTGCCAATGATGCCCTCATCGAATTGGCCATTCTGTAACTTGATGAAGAACCCCGCCACGCCAGATTTGCCATAAGAGAAATCTTCGACGGAAAGATTTTCTTGATGGAGAACATCAAAGAAATGGTCGCCAATTTCCTTCATGTGTCGGAGAGCGCCGGAACGAATCTGGCGCATCTGACTCATATAGCTGCTTAGGAAGTCTTTTTGGTTAATCAGTTGCTTCAGTTCGTCGCTCTTTTCTTTATAGAAATCGCGGAAGATGGTGCGTCCGAACAGCTTCACCTGTCCGATGATGTTCCAGGAACGGTCGTCGCTGATAGTCTCCATAATATATTTCAGCAACCATTGCAGCATGACGTCGGTATGAGTGAGCGAGTCGATAAGCCTGTCGACGGCTTGTTCTTCCACCTGATTGTCGTTCAGTCCGATGCGGAGATTAGCAGTCAAGTCCAATTCACGGGCAAGATTGCGAAGGACACTTTGGAAAAACGTGTCGATGGTATCTACGCGGAAATAGTTGTAGTTGTGTAGCAACTGGTGAAGAGCTTCGCCTGCACGTTGGCAGACCTGGGACTCGGAAAGGCCTGTTGCAGAAACGATATGCTGTAGGTAATCCGATGAATCGGGCAGCTGTTTCCATATTCCATAAAGCTGGCTGAGGATGCGCATCTTCATCTCTTCCGTCGCTTTATTGGTGAATGTCACAGCTAAGATGGAACGATAACTCATCGGATTTTTGACGAGTAGCTTGATATATTCTGTTGCCAGTGTAAAAGTCTTTCCGGAACCGGCACTGGCTTTGTAGATAGTTAGTGGTTTTACCATCTGCTGAATATTTCTATGGTGAATTTGCAACCAAATTCTTGAATTTTACCTCCGAGCAGATTGGTGAAAACTGCTGTGGAGAAATAGCGATTGGTTAATCCGTAACCCAGTTCGAAATAGGGTTTGGTGTGCTGTATGGACAATGCACTCACATAGAGACGTTCTATTTCAATGTATCGCCCTATAAGTGGCAGGTAAGAGAGGAGTAACATTGGTGTATCGAAAGATGCATGCCCTCGAACATAATAGTTTGACTGGTTGTACCATGAACTGCTAAGAAGCTGGAATTGACCGGCCCAGTCGTCTTCCCAACCCGTAGGAAGGTTGTTGTCGCGGAAATTTTCGTAGTCAACAAAGTAATTGGAATTACGCTGTGTGTAAAAACCTGCACCGCCTCGCAAGTTGAGAATGCGCAAACCGGGCATGCGCTTTAGATATGAAGCGTCAAACTCCCAACGTTGATAGTCGAGATTAGCGCCGAACACCCCCTTGATACTTTGTTCGAAGTTAGCAGTCAAGGTTGGTCCTTTGTGCCATGGTGTCAGCTTGATAGTCAATAGGGGAGCAAAACTTCGGAAATCCCATTCCAATCCAGCTTCCTCCATGAGTTCCGAATTTAAGGACGTACGCCGGTGAAATACCAAACCTGTCATGATTTCCAACCAATCGTAGGCGACAACATTATTGACAGCTCGAAAATGCATATCCTTGAAATCTGGCATACTGATAGTATCACCCATGACACGATGGAAGTCATCTGCCAACGCACTATTCGAAGTGTGGTTGCCGTTAGCCCATGTGATTTGTGCGTAACCATTGCGTTTAGGATTATAGGTCATGCGCAGAGGAACTTCGTAGAAAATCTGATTCAGTTTGAAGTTATAACCGAACTGCGGGTTTAGCGTTAAATAGCGGTAAGCATTCCAACTATATTTGAAACCGAGTTTTAGTTTGTAGCTGATACCTCGACTTTTGCTATAACCAAGATAAAGTGGGTTTAGCAAAGGTGAAAAGCGCATGGACACAGCACCTACATCAGAACTGTTTCCATTGATGAGGTTATAGCCAATAATATCCCATCCAAGCGTCTTTAACCATTCACTTTTATGATGATGTTTCGCTTGAGTTGTGTCCACAGCGATGGTATCGTGGGAAGCATTATTGATGCTGTCATATCGGGCATAGATTTCCTGTTCACGTTGGTTCAGCGGGATGGGACGTAACTCTTCCATCAAAGTTCGGTTTTTCTCGTTATCGAGTGAGTCAGGGAGCGTTTGTGGGCAATCATAAACTGCTGTAAAATTGGCTGTGACCTGATTCCCTAAGAAATTGAACCTTGCATCAGTGGTACATCGCAAAGGTAGTTTTGACTGCGTATTTTTCGCATTCATTTCAGCCGATACTTTGAAAGCTACCATATCGAACTCTCCTTCAAAATCAACTGACTGCAGTCTGCCTGTATTGACGTCGACGGTTGCGAAACCTTTAACCAACTGGGTGTTTTTCTTGATAGGTGCAAAGCGGATGACGGCCATGTTATCCTCCACTAACCTTATTTTATAATTATATAATAAACGATTTCCCTTGTAAAATGGTGAGAGAATATGGTCTGGATAAAGCGTGTCATCATAGAAATCAGGGGTGCTGAATTCTAATAAGATGGGCATTGCAGTGTGCTGTCGTGGAATGGTTCCCCAAACGACTTGCCTTTTTACGTCATATTCATCTACGTCGCGGAATTTTAGTTTGCAATAGGCCTCGCCTACAAAATGACGGTCACCTGTTGCAATAACATACATCGTGGGCACCAGAAACAATAATGCATTGCGTCGATCCATGCCAAAACTGTAACGCATATATACGTTTTGTTCTATTCCATTAACTGGAACAGTAAAGTTTCGCCGATAGTTCCAGACTCGATTCAATATCAATGAGTCTGTTGAACTGCGGGCCAAACAAAAGCTGGACATGAATGTCATCATGCCCAGCATCAATATTATTATGCGTAGCTTCTGATTCACGACCCCAAAAGTACGAAAAAAAATTGGAGTCACAAAACTTTTAGCCCAAATATTTCATTAAGATGCGTGCATTGCCCGAATCACGGAGCTTTGCAATGCTCTTTTCACGAATTTGACGTACACGTTCACGAGTCAACCCCAGTTGGTCGCCAATCTCTTCAAGTCCTTTTTCGTGACAGCCAATACCGAAACATTCACGGATAATAGTAATCTCGCGTTCTTTCAGTACTTTCTGTAGTACGTTGTTCAATTCAAGTGCCATTGACTCGTGATCAACCTGACGGTCGGTGCGGGAATCATCACCAGAAGCCATCACGTCCAGCATACAATTGTCCTCTCCATCCTGGAAAGGCGCGTCAATCGACACATGATGACCGTCGGCCATCATGGATTGCGATATTTTCTCTTCATCCAAACTTGTAGCATCACTCAATTCCGAAATGGACGGATGACGCTGGTTTTCCTGCTCAAACTTGTTAATCTCATGATTAATCTTACTCAATGAACCTACTTGGTTGAGAGGCAGGCGGACGATACGACTTTGCTCTGCGATAGCCTGTAAAATGCTTTGGCGAATCCACCATACGGCATATGAAATAAATTTGAAGCCTCGAGTCTCATCGAACTTCTGTGCAGCCTTAATAAGGCCAATGTTACCCTCGTCGATAAGGTCAGTCAACGTCAATCCCTGATGCTGATACTGCTTAGCAACGGATACTACGAATCGGAGGTTTGCCGTTACCAGTCTGTCCTTGGCACGCTCGCCTTCTGGACCACCCTTGCGGATTTTCTGAGCCAGTTCGATTTCCTCATCGATACTAATCAATGGTGCACGACCGATTTCCACCAGATATTTATCCAGTGCCTCACTCGAACGATTCGTAATACTCTTCTGAATCTTTAATTGTCTCATCTTAAATACTTTCTTAAAACGTCTTAATTGCCTGATAATCAGGAACGTGTGCAAAATCTTACTTTTAAAAGCGGTGCAAAGTTACGAAAAAAAACGGCTCGTTGTTCTCCAACGGGTCGTTTTTTTACTTAAAAAATATTAAAGAGCAAATTTCTTATTATTCATCAATTGCTGTTATCTTCTTCTTCAACTTGTCAACGTAAGCATCAATTGTGGCAACTGCAACGATGTTCATGACGTCCCGTACGGATGCTCCAAAGTCGACGAAGTGGATTGGTTTATTAAGTCCGACTTGTATTGGACCAATGATTTCAGCATCCGTTCCCAGCATCTGCAACATTTTGTATGATGAACGTGCAGATGTGAGGTTGGGGAATACCAACGTATTCACTTTTTTGCCCTTCAGACGGGTGAACGGATATTGTTCGTCACGCAAATCATCATCGAGAGCAAAGCCTAACTGCAGTTCTCCGTCAATGGGAAGATCGGGATAGCGTTCCTGCATGTAAATTGTAGCATTTTTTACTTTCAGTGCGCCTTCGCTTTGGCTACTTCCGAAATTAGAGTGACTTATCATACCTACAACAGGTTTTTCATTGAAGAACCGAACGCTTTTGCTTGCTAGTTTTGCAATATCGATAAGAGCATCTGTATCAGGGTTCTCGTTGACCAATGTATCTGCAATGTAAAGTGTGCCACGGGCAGAATTGATGATATGCATTGCTGCAAAATGCTTGTACTGCGGACGAATACCAATGACTTCCTTTACAACCTTAATCGTATTCGAGTACTTTGTATAAAGTCCTGTAAGGAATGCGTCTGCCTCACCAGTCTCAACCATCATCATTCCGAAATAGTTGCGTTCGAACATCTTATCGTTCGCCTCTTGATAAGTGTAACCCTCTCTTTGGCGTTTCTCGGTCAAGATACGGGCATAACGTTCGCGACGCTCTTGTTCACTTGGATGACGCAGATTGACAATCTCAATTCCCTCGATATTCAGATCGAGTTTCTTGGCAAGTTTGGCAATGTATTCGTCATTACCCAGTAGAATAGGATGGCAAATGCCTTCAGCCTTGGCTTGAACAGCAGCTTTTAGCATGGTGGGATGAACAGCTTCTGCGAATACTACTCTTTGTGGATGGTTGGCTGCTGTTGCATAGAGCTTTTGGGTAAGCTTTGTCTCCTGACCCAGCAATACGCTAAGCGATTTCTTGTAATCTTCCCAATTGGTAATCTTTTTGCGTGCAACACCACTGTCTATTGCAGCCTTAGCTACAGCTGCTGACACTTCAGTAATCAGTCGTGGGTCAACTGGTTTCGGGATAAAATAATCGCGACCGAAACTAAGGTTGTTGACCTTATACACGTCATTCACAACATCGGGCACGGGCTGTTTTGCCAAATCTGCAATGGCATGAACGGCGGCTAATTTCATTTCTTCGTTGATGGCTGTGGCATGAACGTCCAGTGCACCGCGGAAAATGTATGGGAAGCCAATGACATTGTTGATTTGGTTCGGATAGTCCGTACGACCTGTTGACATCAGCACATCAGGACGTGCATCCATAGCGTCTTCATAAGATATTTCAGGAACAGGATTGGCCAATGCGAAAATGACAGGGTCTTTAGCCATTGACTTTACCATATCTTTTGAAAGCACGTTACCTTTGGATAATCCTACGAAAACATCAGCGTCTTTAATAGCTTCTTCCAGCGTGTGAATGTCTTTACGGCTAGTGGCAAAGAATCTCTTTTGCTCGTTTAAGTCCTGACGTTCAACGGAAATGACGCCCTTTGAGTCGAGCATGACAATGTTCTCCTTTTGTGCACCAATGGCCATATATAACTTCGTACACGAGATAGCAGCAGCGCCAGCACCATTGACAACAATACGGACTTTTGCAATGTCTTTCCCTATAACCTCCAATGCGTTCTTCAATCCCGCAGCAGAGATGATGGCTGTACCGTGTTGGTCGTCGTGCATGACAGGAATGTCAAGTGTCTTCTTCAAACGTTCTTCAATATAGAAACACTCAGGAGCCTTGATGTCCTCGAGGTTGATACCACCAAAGGTTGGTGCAATTTTCTCTACTGCCTCACAGAACTTCTCAGGGTCCTTCTCGTCAACTTCGATATCAAATACGTCTATTCCACCGTAAATCTTAAAGAGCAGTCCCTTACCCTCCATGACGGGCTTACCACTCATTGCACCAATGTCACCTAAACCGAGAACGGCTGTTCCGTTGGATATTACTGCCACAAGATTTCCTTTGTCGGTATATCTATAAGCATCATCAGGATTTTCCTGTATTTCCAAACAAGGGTATGCCACTCCGGGTGAATAGGCCAGTGACAGGTCTGTTTGTGTACGATACGCTTTAGTCGGTTTTACTTCAATTTTACCGGGCCGACCTGACTCATGATATTGTAGGGCGGCCTCTTTCGAGATCTTTACCATTTTATATAATATAAGTTAAGTTGTTTAGAATTCAGTAAACGATAGAGGCATCAGCTGTTTTATGCTATCCAGTATATATACACAGCGTTGACCATAAAGAAGTATACGAATGGGATGCTGAAAGCGAGTTTCAGTCTCAATCAATACTTGTCGGCAGGTGCCGCAGGGGCTAACCGGCTCTTTGGTAAACTCTCCCTCCCTGCTGCGGGCTGCAATGGCCAACATAACGACAGGCTGGTCAGGATATTGTGCGCCAGCTGCAAAAATAGCTGAACGTTCAGCGCATATCCCAGCCGGGAAAGCAGCATTTTCCTGATTACATCCAATGTAGGTCACTCCGTTCTGTAGTTTTAATGCAGCTCCTACATGAAAGAGAGAATAAGGACTATATGAACGATTTGTGCCTTCAATGGCTTGTTCAATTAACGAACGCTCTTCGGGTGTCAGTTCATCCATTTGAGCTTCCCAAATACAGGGATTTACCTCTATTTCCTTC
>CADCDY010000021.1 GCA_902800245.1 uncultured Prevotellaceae bacterium | reverse complement strand
ATAATCCAGTTCATACATAGCGTTCATGCGGTCTATGAGTGTCTTCATCTGTCCACTCATCTCGTAATAGTAGATGGGAGTAGCCCAGCAGATGACGTCGGCCTGAAGCACTTTCGTCATGATGTCGTTCACGTCATCGTTGATGACACAGCGCCCCAGTTTCTGACAAGCCAAACAGCCTTTGCAGAACTGGATAACCTTACCTGCAAGCGAAATCTTCTCTACATCGTTTCCGGCAGCCTTGGCACCTTCCACGAACTGGTCAGCGAGCATATCGCTGTTTGAGCCATGACGAAGGCTCGTGGATATAACTATAACTCTTTTCATCTTTGTTTGTTTTATGCTGTCATTCTGTATTGGTTTGGTGTCATACCTGTGCGCGACTTGAACAGGCGCGAGAAGTGTTGCGGATATTCGAAGCCGAGCTGATAGGCGATTTCGCTGACGGGCAGACGGGTCTCGATGAGGAGCTGCTTGGAACGCTCGATGACGGCATCCTGGATATGGCGCTGGGCGGTGGTGCCGCTCTCCTTGCTGATGAGGTCGCCGAAATAGTTGGGCGAGAGGCAGGCCTTGTCGGCAAAGTAGGCAACTGTTGGCAAACCGTTCCTTTCTGGATGACCATTGAGGAAATAGTCCTTCAGTTGTTGCTGGAAAGCCAAGAACACCTCGCTGTTCGCCTTGTGTCGCGTGATGAACTGGCGGTCGTAGTAGCGCAGACAGTAGTCGAGCATCAGGGCGATAGTGTCTGTGATGAGAGTCTGAGAGTGTTTGTCGATGGCATGTTGCATCTCCGTCTCAATCTGATCCATCAGTGCCATGATGACCGTGCGCTCCGCCTGCGATAGATGCAACGACTCGTGATCACCGTAATCGAAAAACGAATAGTCCTTAATCTTTTTGCCCAGCGACGTGCCATAGAGCAGGTCGGGATGGAAAAGCAGTCCGCGTGAGGGTGGCATAGGCAAGTCCTTATTGGCTACGCCTTCGTCCAACGCGACTCGGCCATCTTCGAGCAAGCTCGGATGGCTCTCGCTGCTTTGTCCTTTCCATTCAACGGTAAACACCTCGCCTGGGGCATGCGTCACGATGGTGCCCTCCTGATAATCGTACTTCTCACGTCCATAGCGAGCCGAGCAGCCCGCGCCCTGCTTCAGGAAGATTCCATAGACTCCGTAGCGAAGCGTCGCGCCATTCAGCCACTCAGGACTCTCCTTGATGTTAAGCACCGTCACCAACGGGTGCAGCGTCTCCACACCGTACCATTTGTTATAGCCGTCGACACTATCGACCTCATAGATTTTCTGTTTCATGCTGCGAAGATACGAAATTAATCCGAAACTTGGATGGTTATTCGCAAATTACTTGAGATTATCGTGGAAAAAGGCTTCCATTTTGTCGTAAGGGATGCGATTATTCTTGTCGTCATAGAGGTCGGTATGGACAGCATCGGGAATAATCATCAGTTCTTTGTTGCCGACAACTGCGCTTTGGCCTTCCACGTGCTTGCCCGTCATCTTTTCAAAAGCGTACTCAGAGAAGTAGCGGCTGTGGGCCTTCTCGCCGTGGATCAGCAGGACGGGCGACTCAATCTCGTGCGCCCATGCCAACAGGGGCTGGTTGAGGAACGACTGACAGCCGATGACGTTCCAGCCGTCAGTGGAGTTGCCGCTGCGCTCGTGGTAGCCTCGCGGAGTCTTGTAGTAGTCGTAGTAGTCCTTCACGAAGAACGGTGCATCGTCGGGCAACGGGTCGATGACACCACCTGCACGCTTGTAGGTACGGCTTTTAAAGTCCTCGGTGCGCTGTGCAGCGATGGTCTTGCGCTTCTCCATGCGCTGCTCCTTGGTGTCCTCACTCTTGAAGTAACCCTCCACGTTTACCTTGCTCATGTCGTACATCGTTGAAGCAACGGTGGCCTTGATACGAGGATCGATGGCGGCAGCATTTACAGCCATTCCACCAAAACCGCAGATGCCGATGATGCCAATTCTTTCAGCATCCACATTTTCCTGATTGCTCAGGAAATCGACGGCAGCGAGGAAGTCCTCGGTGTTGATGTCGGGCGAGGCCATGCGGCGAGGCTCGCCACCGCTCTCGCCAGTGAACGAGGGGTCGAAAGCGATAGTTAGGAAACCGCGCTCGGCCATGTGCTGGGCATAGAGACCGCTCGCCTGCTCTTTCACGGCTCCGAAGGGCCCCGTGACAGCTAGCGCAGCCAACTTGCCCGTTGCACCCTTCGGCGTGTACATGTCGGCAGCCAATTCTATGCCGTAGCGGTTCTTGAAGGTCACCTTCTTGTGGTCCACCTTGTCGCTCTGTGGGAACACCTTGTCCCATTCCTGAGTCAATGTCAGCGTTGTATTCATATCCTTTTCGTTTGTAGTTTGTTTGTTCGTGCAAGCTGCGAGCATCCCGCCCATCAGCACTGCGGCTAATAATACTTTCTTCATACCTTATCGCGCTATTTTTTTGATTCCGTTTTCGATGTATATTCCATGGGCAGGAGCCTGAGCCAGCCGCTGCCCGCTGAGCGAGTAGTATGCGTCATTTTCTGTAGCTACGCTACGGACGCTATTGATGGTGGTTGTCCCAGACGAGAGCGACAGCGTAACGGTGATGTTGCCCTCGCCAGCCTTGAGGAACGTGCGAAGTTCGCTCTCCGACAGGCCGTCAATCTTACCTAAACGGGTGTAGCTCCACGAGTTCGTGCCGTAGAAGATGCAGATATTCGAACCGTTGTACAGGATGACATCGCCAGGCTGCGCATTAATCTGCTCGTTGCTTGTGGGCAGCGAGAAACCCAGTGCTCCCCAAATCTCAAAGCCTCCGCTGCTGTTCAGCGTCACGGTGACGGGAGCCTGCTGCAATTTCTCGACAAGCGTCTTTGTTGCTTGATTGTCGACGAGCGTCACAGCTTGTGCCTGTCCGTCGATAGTGATATACATCTTGCTCATAGTAGTTTGTTTTTCTGCGAAGTTCAGCGTCGGCAACCAGTTCTGAATCAGCGAGGCACGGTTATTATGATTGCTGGCATTGATCCACAGTGCATTGCCCATCCAAGTGACGTTCTTCACCAGTCGTTCCGCATCGGCCACCACGCCGTTAATGCCGCTGCTGTGACTCGATACAATCAGCGCGACGTGCTTACCCGCCATTTGCGCACCATAATTAAATAGGTACGTCTGCATGATGGCCGCCATCTGGCTCCACCATAGCGGCGTGACGATAATGATGTTCTGGTACTGCGAGAGGTCGGTGATGCTTACAGGGTCGATAGCTGGATAGCTCGCCGCATCGTTAGGATTGGCTTTAATAGCATTCAGCAACTGTGTGCCGATGGCATAGTTGTTTGCCTCGTACTTCTGCGTCTTGTCGGCAGGCTCTATGCGCATCACATCCGCCTGAATTTGGCTCGTCAGAGAGGTCACTATCTCGTGACAATTATTCGTGTAACTGTAGTACACCACCAGCGTCTTGCCTGCTTCCTGCACGGTAGCGGCCTTCACCTCGTAATTCTTTGAACAGGCAGTCAGCAGCATTGCTGCCAGTAACATCATAATTTGCTTCATATTCATTACGTTTTGAATTTCGCTGCAAGGACAGTGCAAGCCGAGTGCAATTGAGCTCGCTCAAATTGCTGAGGCGCAGCCTGTTCTCGCAATTTTTTTGCAAAGGTACGCACTATTTTCTATACACCTACTACCCAAATCTTGGAAAGAATTACCAAAATTACGGAATCTGCTATAATATGTATAGAGCTATGGCAGCACAGGCTTCGGCATCGTCTGTATCGCATTGGCTCAGTCCATGCACCCGCTGGCACCAGTAGTTGTAGTAGTTCGGCTCCGGCTGAATAAGACTATAGAAACTGTCAGCCACCTGCCCATTACGCACCATGACCACTCCAATAGAGCAGACACTTGACAGCTGCTGATTGGCCGTCTCAAAGTCTATGGCAATGAAGTCGCGAATCATTTTTGCTTTTTCTTTTGAAGTTCACGATAATCAGAGAGCAGATTCCAAATACCATCTTCTGAGAGTACTCCGCGTTTGAGGTCTGGGGGAAGATTCCCTGCTTGTTCTGTGGTAATGACTCTCCCAATCGAAATCTCCTTCATGTGAGTACCGGCAGAGCATACACGGGCCAATGCAACGATAATGTTGTATTCAATAATCTGGTCTATCATATCACAAAACATATTAAATGATTCCGCAAATATACGAATAATCCATGAATATGTGTTACCTTTGCAATTAAAAATTGCGAGAACGGGCTGCATCTCAGCAAAAATTGAGCTTTTTGCGTTCGATTTGCACCGTCCTTGCACCAAGTTTTTAAAATAATTAGGAAATGAGTAGCATTGTCATCTCCATATTCCTGTTGAGCATCGGTGCGAGTTTCATCCAGCGCACCACGGGCTTCGGCTTCGGCATCTTCATCATGACGATGCTGCCGTTCCTTATGCCCACGTATGGCGAGGCAACAACACTCTCAGGACTACTTGCGATAACAACCTCTGCTGCTATCGTATGGCGATTAAGAAGCTATGTTACCTGGCAACGGCTTTGGCCGATTCTGCTGACGTTCATCATCGTCTCGACCATTGCCATCTTTGCCCTGACACGTATCGAAGACCATATCCTGCGACGTATCCTTGGTGTAGCACTCATCTTGATTAGCATCTATTTCATGTTGTTTAGCCAGCGCATAAAACTGCCGACAACAAAGAAAGTACAAGTAGGCGCAGGAACATTGAGCGGACTGATGGGCGGTTTCTTCGGTATGCAAGGCCCGCCTGCCGTGCTTTACTTCATCCAAAGTGAACCAACGAAGGAGCATTACATGGCAATGGCTCAGACCTATTTCCTGATTGGCAATGTGATGATGACAGGTGTGAGAGCATACAACGGCTTTTTTACCACCACTGTAGCAGTTGATTATCTCTATGGCCTCGGTGGTGTCATCATCGGCACGATACTGGGGGCATACGTTTTCAAGCACATTCCCAACCGCATCTTCCGCTACATCGTCTATGCCTATATCTGCATCAGTGGCGTAATCATACTAATGACAAATTAGCATTTCCACAACTGAAGGACTGTAATTGTTCACCCATCACGCCTTTCATCACATCATACACATTGTCACCCGTACAATGGCTGGTGTAGAACTTCGTATTAAGATAATTGGTTTTCAACCTTAGGGCCAATGCTATCAGTTCTTCCCTTGTCCTGATCACGGCCGCCTTCTATCAGTCCTAACAGTTCCAGCTGGTGGCGCTCTGCCATCCGTCGCCGCCAGCTTAGGGCGATATTGCCCAGCAGCTCCGTCGTCTTTCTGTCGCCCTGATAGGCTTCGCCGTGACTCCACACGTAGGTGGGGTAATAGTGGGCGTTGCCGATGTTGGTATACGAATAGCTGCCGAAGGCGGTCAGCGTAAGACCGTAGCCCAGGTCGATGGTTGCCTTCGCGTGGACATTGACGTGTGAGTTTTCTTCATCCTCCTTCATGGTGAGCAGGGCATAGGGATTATTGATCCACCAGGCCTCGGTGACGTCGTCGTAGCCGCCAGCGGCATTAGCACCTGCCGGGAAGGTGGGATTGAAGGTGGCAGCAGAATAGAACAGCTTCTGGCGGAAGGGGATGACGTTGTTGTCCTGCACGGAACCCAGCACGCCAAGGTCCACCGTCAGGCGGGTTCTGTGCCCAAGCGCCTGTTGCCGGCATCCAGCATCCCAAGAATGCCAAACAAAGAATCCGCAGTAGTACCGATCTTATAGTTTTCATCTCATAATAGTTATTGCAATTTGGTGGCAAAGATACGAAATATTTCTGATATCTCACAAAAAAAATAAAAAATGGGTATATAAGTACGAAAAGTCAATTCAAAAAAATCGGGTATTGTTTGGTGGGCTCGGGATTTTTTCGTACCTTCGCAGCCATAAACCAGATCAAGTCCTAAAATGATGAAGCAGATTGTGATGTTTGCGTGGCTGATGGCCATGTCGCTGGGCAGTGTTAAGGCCCAAGACGTGAAGGTGGAGTTCTTCACGCCGAGTATCGTTCATGTGGTAAAAGATGAGCCTACGAAGACGTTGGTCATTACTGCCAAACCGGAGAATGTTGCCGTGACACATACGGGCAACACGTGGAAGAGCAGCGAGCTGACAGTGAAGCTGGAACCCGAGACGCAGATCCTGGTCTTCATGACGAACAAGGGCAAGGTGCTCCTGAGGGAAAAGGGCATCAGCATGGTGCGTAAGAATACGGGTGAGTTCGAGGTCAGTCAGAGCTTCTTCCTCGACAAGGACGAGGCCATCTACGGTTTGGGAACCATCCAGAACGGCAAGATGAACCGCAGGGGCGAGAAGAAACGCATGGAGCAGTCGAATCTGGAGGACTTCCAGAATGTGCTGCAGAGCATCAAGGGCTGGGGACTCTATTGGGAGAACTATTCGCCGACGGTGTTTGAGGATAATGCCGAGGGTATGTCGTTTACCTCTGAGGCCGGTCAGGGCATTGACTACTACTTCATGTATGGCGGAAGTGCTGACGGCGTGATAGCCCAGATGCGTCACCTGACGGGCGACGTGCCGATGTTCCCGCTGTGGACCTACGGCTACTGGCAGTCGAAGGAGCGCTATAAGACAGCTGCTGAGACGGAGAGCATCGTTGACCAGTACCGTGCTTTGCAGGTGCCTCTGGACGGTATCATTCAGGACTGGCAGTATTGGGGCTCGAACTATCTGTGGAATGCGATGGACTTCCTGTCGGAGGACTTTGCCACAGGGCCTCAGCTCATCAAGAATGTGCACGCCAAGCACGCCCACTTCATGATCTCGATCTGGGCCAGCTTCGGACCTCAGACGCAGCAGTTCCGCGAACTGAACGAGAAGGGGTTGCTGTTGCCTTTCGAGACGTGGCCACAGAGCGGCATCTCGCATATCTGGCCTCCCGTCATGAAATATCCTTCGGGCGTGAAGGTCTATGACGCTTTCAGTCCTGAGGCCCGCGCCATCTATTGGAAATATCTGAAGACGCTCTACGACTACGGGTGTGACGCCTGGTGGATGGACTCTACCGACCCCGACTTCTTCAATCCCCGCGAGAGCGACTACGCGCACAAGGTGTATGGCGGTACCTGGCGTTCACAGCGTAATGCCTTCCCGTTGGAAACCGTTCGTGGCATCTATCAAGCCCAACGTAAAGAGGCTAATAGCCCTCGCAACGCCACACTCTCAGAGAGAGAACAGCCAACAGCCAATAGCCAAAAACGAGTCTTCATCATGACGCGCTCGTCGTTTGCCGGTCAGCAGCACTACGGCTCGAACATGTGGAGTGGCGACGTGAACTCGTCGTGGGATATGTTGCGCAAACAGGTGCCTGCAGGACTGAGCTTCACGTTGACGGGTAATCCCAATTTCAATACGGACATCGGTGGATTCTTCTGTGGTTCCTACAATACCCAAGGCCCAGCCTCGGCGCCGAAGAATCCTCAGTTCCAGGAGCTGTATGTGCGCTGGATGCAGTATGGATTGTTCTGTCCTGTGTTCCGCAGTCATGGTGCCGATGCACCTCGTGAGATATGGCAGTTTGGCAAGAAGGGCGAGCCGGTGTATGACGCCATCGAGAAGATGATTCGGCTGCGCTATCGTCTGTTACCTTATTTATATAGCACGGCCTGGCAGGTGACGAGCAACAACGACAGCTATCTGCGTCCGCTGTTCAGCGACTTCGCTCAGGACAAGAAGGTGTGGAATATGACCGACGAGTTTATGTTCGGTCGTAGCATCCTTGCTGCTCCCATCGTCGACCCGCAGTATACGGAAGAAAAGATCATCCGCACGGATGCCATGACAGGATGGGACAAGAAAGAATTGACAATTGACAATGGACAATTGACAATTGACTGGACGGCAACGAAGAGTGCTGTGAAGTATCTGCCGAAGGGTGCTACATGGTATGATTTCTGGACCAACAAGGCATACAAGGGCGGACGAAGCGTCACCCTTGAGACGACGTTCGACCGCGTGCCGATGTTCGTGCGTGCCGGCAGCATCCTGCCGTTAGGTCCAGAGATGCAATATGTGGGCGAGAAGGCTTGGGTCAACCTCGAGCTGCGCGTCTATCCTGGTGCTGACGGTAGTTTTGTGCTCTACGAAGACGAGGGCGACAACTATAACTACGAGAAGGGCATGTATAGTGTCATCCGGTTTGGCTGGAATGACAAAAAGCACACGCTGACCATTGGTGCAAGGAAGGGCAGCTATCCTGGAATGCTCTCCGAAAGAGCATTCACAATTGTTTGGCCTGACGGCACCACGAAGACAGTAAACTATCAAGGACAGGAGATTAACGTTGAACATTGAACATTAAGAAATATGAAGAAGTTATTAACGACAATGGCAGTCTGCCTGTTGGCTTTGACTGCTACAGCGCAAGAGCATAAGCTTTGGTACGACCAACCCGCCAAGAAGTGGCTGAAGGCGTTGCCCGTTGGCAATTCCCATCTGGGGGCAATGATATATGGTGGCGTCAAGGAGGAAGAAATCCAACTCAACGAGGAAACCTTTTGGAGCGGTTCCCCCCACAACAATAACAGTCCTGAAGCCCGCGAGCACCTTCAGGAGGTTCGCGACCTGACGCTGATGGGGCGTGAAGAAGAAGCTCATCAGTTGTTGGATAAGTACTTCTTCCGTGGTCCTCACGGCATGCGTTTTCTGCCGTTGGGCAGTCTGAAACTCAAGTTCGACTATGACAGCGACGCGGAGCCTGTAAATTACCGTCGTGAACTAAATCTCGGCAATGCGCTGAATACCACGAACTACGAGGTGAATGGCGTGAAGTATGTGCGTACCGTCTTCGCCTCGCAGGCTGATAACGTCATCATCGTACGACTGGAAGCCTCGAAGAAAGGCGAGCTGGAGTTCGACATGAGCTTCGACAGTCAGCTGAATGCACAGGTCTTTTCGGTTTACGAGCACGAAGGCATCAATGGACGCGTCAACGAACTGGCTGCCGTTGTTGACGGTGTGGAACAGGAAGGCATCAAGGCCGGTCTGAAAGCCGAGTGCCGCATCCTGGTGGAGTCGGACGGTAAGATAGCGCACAAGGCAACGTCGATAGCGGTGGACGACGCCACTACGGCGACGCTGTATATCACCGCCGCCACCAACTACGTGAACTATCACGACATCAGCGGTAATCCAGTAAAGAAGAATAACCAGACGCTGGCTGGCGTCAAAGGCAAGGCGTACAAGCAGTTGTTGAAGGAGCACCTGAAGAAATATCAGGAGCAGTATAATAGGGTGAGCCTGAAGTTGGGCGAACCCGCAGGAAAACCTGCGGAAACGGCGGCTTTGCCTACTGACCAGCGCCTGACGACGTTCGACGGTAGCGACCTCGATATGGTGTCGCTGATGATGCAGTATGGTCGTTATCTGCTGATATCCAGTTCGCAACCTGGCGGACAGCCTGCTAACCTACAGGGCGTGTGGAACGACAAGAAGAATGCTGCTTGGGATTCGAAGTACACCATCAATATCAATGCCGAGATGAACTATTGGCCCTCAACGGTTGGCAATCTCGTGGAAAACCAGCAACCGCTGTTTGCAATGATCAAGGACCTGAGCGAGACGGGTGTCAAGACCGCACAGGAGATGTATGGTTGCAGGGGTTGGGTGGCTCATCACAATACTGACCTCTGGCGTATTGCCGGACCCGTCGACGGTACCACGTGGGGCATGTTCCCAACAGGTGGCGCCTGGTTGACGACACATATCTGGCAACAGTATTTGTTTACTGGCGACAAGCAGTTGTTGGCAGACTACTATCCTGTGATGAAGGGTGCTGCCGACTTCCTGTTGGACTATATGCGCATTCATCCTGAGTTTGGCTGGCTGGTCACGGTGCCTACCGTTTCGCCAGAGCACGGCCCCGTGGGTAAGAATACTACCGTGACGGCTGGTTCTACGATGGACAATCAGATTGTGTTTGATGCGCTGAATCAGGTGGTGCGTGCCGCTCAGGTGTTGGGCATCAGCGACGATTCTACTGCCGTCTATCGTACTGCCCTCCAGCAACTGCCTCCCATGCAGATTGGACGTTACGGACAGTTGCAGGAGTGGATGTGGGATGGCGACAATCCGAAAGACGAGCATCGTCATATCTCGCACCTCTACGGACTCTATCCCTCGAATCAGATTTCCCCATATTCCCATCCGGATTTGTTCTCGGCTGCTGCCAACACGCTGAAGCAACGTGGCGATATGGCTACGGGTTGGAGCCTGGGCTGGAAGATTAATTTCTGGGCACGTATGTTGGATGGCAACCACGCCTTCCGCATCATCAAGAATATGCTGACACTGATTCCCGACTCAGTGGAGTGGGGAGGGCACGGAGGAACCTATCCGAACCTGTTTGATGCCCATCCGCCCTTCCAGATTGATGGTAACTTCGGCTGTGCTGCCGGTGTTTGCGAGATGTTGGTGCAGAGTCACGACGGTGCCGTCCACCTGTTGCCCGCCCTGCCTGATGCTTGGACAGATGGTGAGGTGAAAGGCCTCAGGGCTCGAGGCGGTTTTGTGGTGGACGAGAAATGGAACGGAGGGGAACTTCGTTCTGCAAACATACGCTCGACGATTGGAGGTAAGCTGCGCCTGCGTTCCTATGTGCCTCTGCAGGGCAAGGGACTGAAAGAAGCCGCTGGTCCTTGTCCCAATGCGTTGTACGAATCGGCTGATGTCAAGCAGCCCCTACGCTCTCCAGAACTGAAAGCATTCGAACAGTTGGATATTCGTCCTGTCTATGAGTACGATCTCGATACCAAGGCGGGGGGAGTGTATGAGGTGAGAAGTAAGAGGTAAGATGGATGATGTAAGATGTAAGAAGTAAGATATTAAATAAAAACAAGAACTATGATGAAACGAATGATGACTGCTGCAGCATTGGCATTGTGTCTGCTGACAGCCCAAGCAACTGAGAAGACATTCCAGAGTCCGGACGGCAAGATGGCCGTTACCGTGAGTGACCAAGGCGGTAAAGCCACGTATCAGGTGACGCTCGACGGAACCGTATTTATCACTCCCTCTCCGCTGGGTGTGGTGATGAATTTCGCTGACCTGTCGCAGGGCCTTACCCTGAAGGACTGTCAGACAACCACCGTTAAGGACGAGTATTCGCTGAAGACCATCAAGCAGAGCCACGTCAGCTATGAGGCTACGGAGGCTGTCTGCCAGTTTGAGAAAGACGGCAAGCCCGCACTGGATGTCATTTTCCGCGTGACAGGTCGTGACGTGGCCTATCGCTATAAGATCTATGGTGCCAAGAAGGATATGTTTAGTGCTGTTGTCGAGAGCGAGGCCAGCAGTTTTATCCTGCCTGAGGGAACGACGACGTTCCTCTGTCCGCAGGTGAAGCCGATGGGTGGTTTTGCCCGTACCTATCCCAGCTATGAGACCAGCTATAACTGGGACGACGAGATGGGTAAGAACGGCTGGGGCCAGGGCTATACCTTCCCTTGCTTGTTTAAGACTCCACAGGGTTGGGTGATTATTTCTGAGACAGGTACTGACGGCAACTATGTCGGTTGCGCGCTGAAGAACGACGGTGGTGCAAAATACAGCATCGATTTCCCGCAGGCATCAGAGATGGACGGCTGGGGCACCTCGAATGCCAAGGTCGCCCTGCCTGCATTGACTCCCTGGCGCACGATGACTATCGGCACCACGCTGGCTCCTATCGTGGAGACCACCGTTGCCAACGACCTCGTGCAGCCTAAATACAAGGCTTCGAAGGACTATACCTATGGCAAGGGTACCTGGTCGTGGATTATCCGCATGGACGGCAGCTGCAACTACAAGGAGCAGAAGGAGTATATCGACTTCTCGGCCGCTTTGGGCTATCGTTCCGTATTGGTTGATGCACACTGGGATTCACAGATTGGTTACGACAAGGTTGCCGAGTTGTCGCGCTATGCCCAGTCGAAGGGCGTAGGTCTATTCCTGTGGTATAACAGTAATGGTTTCTGGAACGACGCTCCTCAGGGACCTCGTCAGAAGATGAACAAGAGTTCTGTTCGTCGTCAGGAGATGAAGTGGATGCAGGAGAATGGCATCTTGGGTATCAAGGTTGACTTCTTCGGTGGTGACAAGCAGGTGATGATGCAGCTCTACGAAGACATTCTGACCGATGCCAACGAGTTTGGATTGCAGTGTATTTTCCACGGATGCACGCTGCCTCGCGGTTGGGAACGTATGTATCCGAACTACGTAGCCTCTGAGGCTGTGCTGGCTTCCGAGAACCTGAGCTTTGGACAGGGTGCCTGTGATGCTGAGGCCAAGAACGGCTGTACGCACGTCTTCATCCGCAACACCGTAGCCTCTATGGACTGGGGTGGTTCAGCCCTCAACAAGCGCTATAGCACTGGTAACGACCGTGGTACCTATCGTCGCACCAGCGATGTTTATGCGTTGGCTACCGCTGTGTTGTTCCAGAGCAGCGTCCAGCACTTTGCTTTGGCTCCCAACAACCTCGAGGATGCTCCCGCTTGGGCTATCGACTTCATGAAGCAGGTGCCCACCAACTGGGACGAGGTACGCTTCATCGACGGTTATCCTGGCAAGTATGCCATCATTGCCCGCCGTGCTGGCGATACGTGGTACATAGCAGGTATCAATGCCGAGAAGCAGCCGCTGAAGAAGGTCCTCTCGCTGCCCATGTTTGTGAAGGACACCCAACTGACCGTCTATGCTGACGATGCTAAATACACCAACGATCCTAACGTCGTTGGCAGTGTCAAGACCGTCAAGCAGAACAAGAAACAGCAGATGAACATTGTCATCCCTGAAAATGGTGGCATTGTGATAGTCGGAAAGACGAAATAGTGAAAAAATGAAAGAAAATGGCGTGTATTTCGAATATTTTGATTACCTTTGCACCCCAAATAATAATATTGGAAAAGAATTAGGCTTATGAAAGTAGCAATTGTGGGTGCCTCAGGTGCCGTAGGTCAGGAGTTTTTACGCATCCTCGACCAGAGAAATTTCCCGATGGACGAACTTGTGCTGTTTGGCTCAGAACGCTCAGCAGGCACGAAATACACCTTCCGCGGTAAGGAGTTGACTGTGAAGTTGCTCCAGCATAACGACGATTTCAAGGATGTCGACATTGCCTTCACCTCTGCTGGTGCCGGCACGTCGAAGGAGTTTGCCGAAACCATCACGAAGTATGGTGCTGTGATGATTGACAACTCCAGCGCTTTCCGCATGGACGACGATGTACCCTTGGTGGTGCCTGAGTGCAATGCCGAGGATGCGCTGAACCGTCCGCGTGGCATCATTGCCAACCCCAACTGCACCACCATTATGATGGTTGTCGTGCTTCAGCCTCTGGAGAAAATTTCGCACATCAAGCGCATTCATGTTTCTTCTTACCAGAGCGCCTCAGGTGCTGGTGCCGCTGCTATGGCCGAACTGCAACAGCAGTATAAGGAGATGGTAGAAGAGGGTGAGGTGAAGACCATCAAAAAGTTTGCCCACCAGTTGGCTTACAACGTCATTCCGCAGATTGACGTCTTCCAGCCCAACGGCTATACCAAAGAAGAGATGAAGATGTATAACGAGACCCGCAAGATTATGCATACCGATGCTAAGTGCTCGGCTATGTGTGTGCGTGTCAGCTCGTTGCGCAGTCACTCTGAGAGCGTTTGGATTGAGACTGAGAAGCCCATCAGCGTCGAGGAAGCTCAGAAGGCTATTGCCGCTGCTCCTGGTTGTACACTTGTTGATGATCCTGCTAACCTGAAGTACCCCATGCCTCTGGAAACTGCTGGCAAGGATGACGTCTATGTGGGTCGTGTCCGCAAGGACCTCAGCGATGAGAATGGTCTGACCTTCTGGCTCAGTGGTGACCAGATTCGTAAGGGTGCTGCGCTGAATGCCGTCCAGATTGCAGAGTATTTAATAAAGGTAGGAAACGTTAAGTAAGATAAACATAACATCATAAAAGGTAGGCTAACTCTTTGTAGTTAGCCTATTTTTTTGTATCTTTGCCGCCTGTATGACGTATGTTGATGTGATTCTGCCAGTTCCCTTGCATGGGATGTTTACCTACGCTGTGCCTGAAGGCATGACGGTGCAGGTAGGTGTTCGTGTGCTGGTGACCTTTGGACGTTCGAAGTCGTATGTCGGACTGGTTGGTCGCGTTCATACGACAAAACCTGAGGGTTATGAGGTGAAGCCTATTCAGCAGGTCATGGACCAAACACCCATCGTCACCGAACAGCAACTGCGTCTGTGGCACTGGATTAGTGACTATTACCTGTCGCCCATTGGTGAGGTGTATAAAGCGGCATTGCCAGCAGGACTAAAAGCTGAGGACGGCTATAAGCCACGCACGGAGACCTACATCCGTCTGACCCTGCAATACCGTAACGTGACGGCCCTGCATGTAGCGCTGAACGTATTGTCGAGGGCCAAGAAACAACTCGAGGCCTTTATCGAGTATTTGGCTTTATCAGGGTGGGATCAAGAGGACTGTCATCCGCAGGAGGTCACACGTGAAGAACTGATGAACGCCAGTGGTGCTTCTGCCGAGACCATCAACCAACTGGTGAAACGTCAGTTGCTCGAAACCTACGAGGTAGAAGTCGGTCGTCTGAATCATGGTGGCGACTATCGTCCTGACCTCATCCAACCTCTCAGTGCTGCTCAGGAGAATGCCTACAACGACATTCTGATGCAGCAGATGAAGAAACAGGTGACGCTATTGCATGGGGTGACGGGGTCTGGTAAGACGGAAATCTATATCCACCTTATCCGCCGGGCCCTCGAACGTAAGGAACAGGTGCTTTACCTGTTGCCTGAGATAGCGCTGACGGTGCAGATGATGCAACGTCTGCAACGCATCTTCGGCAATCGTCTGGGCATCTACCATTCCAAGTATTCCGATGCCGAACGCGTGGAAATCTGGCAGAAACAACTGTCGGCCAATCCTTACGATGTCATTCTCGGTGCCCGCAGTGCCGTATTCCTGCCCTTCCAGCGACTGGGACTGGTCATTGTCGACGAGGAACACGAGACCAGTTACAAGCAGCAGGACCCAGCTCCCCGTTATCATGCTCGCAGTACCGCCATTATGTTGGCACAAGAGCCAAAAGCTAAGATACTGCTGGGTACTGCGACGCCGTCTATGGAAAGCTACCACAATGCCAAGACGGGTAAGTACGGCTTGGTGGAACTGACGGAACGTTACAAAGGTATCGAACTGCCTGAGATACAGGTCGTCGACACGGCAGACCTCCAGCACCGAAAAATGATGGCAGGAGCTTTCTCGCCCCTGCTGTTGGCACGTATGCGTGAAGCCCTGGAACGTGGCGAACAAGTTATCCTGTTTCAGAACCGCCGCGGCTTTGCTCCTGTCATCGAGTGCCACCAATGTGGTTGGGTTCCTACCTGCCAGCATTGTGACGTATCGCTGACGCTCCACCGACAACTGAACCAGTTGACGTGCCACTACTGTGGTTTTACCTATCGTATACCTACGGAGTGCCCCTGTTGTGGCAGTACAGACCTGCGTACTCGCGGTTTTGGTACGGAGAAGATAGAGGAACAGGTGCGCGAGGTTTTTCCTCAGGCCCGCATTGCTCGCATGGACCTCGACACCACCCGTACACGCAACGCCTACGAACGCATCATCACCGACTTCGGAGCTGGTCGTACCAACATCCTCATCGGCACGCAAATGATTTCGAAGGGTCTCGATTTCGACAATGTCAGCGTTGTGGGCATCGTCAATGCTGACAGCATGATGAACCAACCCGATTTTCGCGCCTTCGAACACTCGTTTATGATGATGTCGCAGGTCAGTGGGCGGGCAGGACGCAAACGTCGTCGCGGACTGGTCATCCTACAGACCAAACAGCCCAAGACGCCCGTTATCCGTCACGTGGTACACAACGACTACATTTCTTTATACCGTGATCTCGTTGCCGAACGCCAACTGTTCCATTATCCGCCATTCACCCATTTGATTTACGTCTTTCTGCGCCATCGCCAGAATGCCGTCGTCGAGACTGCCGCCACGGAAATGGGAGCTCGTCTGCGCCAATGGTTCGGAGCTCGCGTGTTGGGGCCCGACAAACCTTCCGTCGCCAAGGTCAGTGGACAAAATATCCGCAAGCTGGTGCTGAAACTCGAACTGGGCATCGACATGCCTCGTGTGCGCCAATATCTGCTCACGGCACAACAACAGATGATGGCCGACAAGCGTTATTCCTCGCTGCAAATCTACTACGACGTCGACCCGCTGTAGCAATTATCTCAAAAAAAATTTGGAATTTCGCCCATTTATTTGTACTTTTGTCCGCTGTAAACGAAATATAGTTAGAAACGATGAATAGAAAATTACTCTTTTCCCTGTTTGCTTTGTTATTGGCATTTACTCTGCCAAGCAATGCCCAGCTTCCCTCCGTGACAGTCAAGACCATGGATGGCAAGACTGTCAACGTCGACACGCTTTCCAATGGTGGTAAGCCGTTTATCATCGATTTCTTCGCTACGTGGTGCAAGCCGTGCAACCGCGAGCTCGATGCCATCAGCGAGGTGTATGAAGACTGGCAGCAGGAGACAGGCGTCAAGATATTTGCTGTATCCATTGACCAAGGACAGAACATCAATAAGGTGAAACCCCTTGTCGATAACCATAATTGGGAATACGATGTGTTGCTCGACCCGTGTTGCTCGACCCCAATGGCGACCTCAAGCGTGCACTGGGCATCCAGATGATACCTTATGTCCTCATTGTCGATGGTCAGGGCAACATTGTCTATCGCCATGCGGGCTATACTGACGGCGAGGAAACGGAACTCATTGAAAAAGTCAAAGACTTAATCAAATGAAATGGTCAATGGTTAATGTTCAATACATGAGAAGTCTATTGCTATTGTTGGCCGCATCTTGCTGTTTGGCAGTTAATGCTCAGGAAAAGAAGCAAGGAGTCACTCTTCACGGAACGGTGCAGAGCGATATGTTGCTGCCTCAGAACGACAACGAGATTGGGGCCGAGAAGACGGAAGACTTTCTCACCAATACATACATCGACCTGCAGTTGCAAAGCCAGTACGTTGATGCTGGTGTGCGCATGGAATATCTCGAACACCCCCTGCCCGGTTTCGAAAACGACTTCAAAGGCTGGGGCGTTCCCCACTTCTGGGTGAAGGGCCGTCTGGGCTGTGCGGAACTGACGGCAGGCACCTTCTACGAACAGTTTGGCTCTGGCCTCATCCTGCGTACCTACGAGGAACGCTCGCTAGGCATCGACAATTCGCTCCTTGGCGGACGTCTGGTGGTGAAACCCATGAAGGGTGTTACCATTAAGGCTCTCTCTGGCAAGCAACGTCGCTATTGGAAGTGGAACAAATCGCTGGTCAGTGGTGCCGATGCCGAGGTGGCGCTGAACGAATGGATTCCCAGTCTGCAAAAGTCGGACACCAAACTGACGCTGGGTGCTTCGTGGGTCAACAAATACGAAAGTCAGGAGGACATCTTCGTTGATGCTACCCACAAACTGAATCTTCCGGAATTCGTCAATGCCTGGGACGTGCGGGCCTCGCTGAACAGCGGACCGTGGAGTCTCTTGGCCGAATACGCACAAAAGACGCAGGATCCCTCGTTCGACAACCAGTATAGCTACGACAAGGGTACGACAGCGCTCTTCTCCGGCTCTTACTCGATGAAAGGCCTGAGCCTGTTGCTGCAGGCGAAGCGTAGCGAAAACATGGCATTCCGCAGTCTCCGTTCGATGATTGGCACCTCGTCGTTCATCAATCATCTGCCAGCGTTCACGCAGGACCACACCTACGCCTTGGCAGCCCTCTATCCCTACGCTACACAGTTGGCGGGCGGCGAGTGGGCTTGGCAGGCTGAGGCAGGCTACAATTTCAAGCGCAAGACCACGCTGGGCGGTAAGTATGGCATGAATGTCAAGATGAATTTCTCGCATGTCCGTTGGGAGGGTGAGACGTTCTATCAGGACATCGACGTCCAACTGACGCGTCGCTGGACCAAGGACTTCCGTCTGACGCTGATGTATATGAACCAGCGTTACAACAAAACCGTTGTCGAAGGCGAAGGCGGTATGGTGCGCAGCAACATTTTCATTGCCGACGGTAAATACCAGTTGGCTCCAAAGACCGCCCTGCGTGCCGAGGTACAGTATCTGACGACTGCCGACGATCAGGGCGACTGGCTCTACGGACTGCTGGAACTGTCGCTGGCGCCGCATTGGATGCTCTCGGCAGGCGATATGTATAATGCGGGCGAAACCCACACCCACTACTATCAGGGTGGTGTGGCCTTCAGCACTGGCGCCCATCGCCTACAGTTGGGCTATGGCCGTACACGTGCCGGCTACAACTGCGCAGGTGGCGTCTGCCGCTATGTACCTGCCAGCAAAGGTGTCACCCTGTCGTACAACTATAACTTCTAAAAACGATTGCTCATGAACGTCAAGACATATATCCTTACAGCACTTGCCACACTGGCATTCGTAGCCTGCAGTCACATCGATGAAGGCGACCGTCTTATCTATGTGGAACCGACAGTCCCCAATAATAGTGTGTCGCGCTGTGTGCTGCTCGAGGACTTCACGGGCCAACGCTGTGTCAACTGTCCGAAGGCCAACGACGAAATCCATGCCCTACAGCAGCAGTACGGTGCTGACAGCGTCATTGCTGTGGCCATCCATAGCGGTCCGCTGGGTTTCCATACCAATGCGAAGTTTCTTGGTCTGAGTACCGATACTGGTGACGAATACTACGATCATTGGGGTTTGGAATACCAGCCCGTAGGACTCGTTAATCGCGGTCTTCCCACGGAATATACTACATGGAACACCCGCATCCGCGAAGAGCTGCAGAAATCTGCTTCTGTATCCATCAACATAGCCGTACAGCGTAACGATGACGAACTGACAATCCATGCCGACGTCGAGGGTATCGAAGGCACCATCTCAGGACACCTGCAACTGTGGGTCGTCGAGGACAACGTAACGGCGTTTCAGCTGATGCCTGACGGTTCGCGCAACGACACCTATCTCCATCAGCACGTCTTCCGCACCGCTCTCAACGGCTCATGGGGCGAGGAAATGACGGTAAAGGAAGGCGAGCATTCCGTTACAGGAAGCTACACGCTGAAAGTCCCTGCCGAATGGAAAATCAACGACCTCGCCATCGTCGCATTCCTCTACAACGACCAAGGCGTCCTGCAAGTCCGAAAAATAGAATTATAAAACATATATGCGTATGAAGAAACTTTTTACTCTATTTCTGTTTTCCCTGCTGAGCACTCTGTGTGCTGTGGCACAGGACAGTTCAACGTTCCAGTTTGTCGACAAGGGCGGCAATACGGTAGCCAATGGTACATCGCTCACTGTCAGCGAACTGACAGAAGACGAAATCATGGGCAATTTCATCACTACCGGTCTTTCTGTCAAGAACACATCGGGGTCTAATGCCTCGGTGCGCATCAGCTACCAGATTGAGACCCTCGACAATGGCCAGTTCCAAATCTGCTTCCCGTCAAGCTGTATCACCAAAACCACTACGGGTTCCTTTGAAACCACTAAAGGTGAGATGGCTGCTGGTGAGGTGCGCGACCTGCAGTGCGAATGGTTTCCAAAAGCTTACGGCACGTGCAAGGCCACGTTGGCCATTGAGGTACTGAGTGCTTTGGGCACTAAGATTGCCGATGGCCCTGCCATTCAGGTCACCTTCGCATATGCTGACCCCTCCCACGTCGGTAACTTCAGCACCGAGGCAACCGTTTCAGAGTGTTACACCCTTCAGGGCCTGCCTGCAACGAGCAGCCATCAAGGTGTCACTATCACCCGTTTGTCAGACGGAAGAATCATCAAATCATTCACTAAATAAACTTTTATTTTGCTTATGAAGAAAATTTTTACTCTTATCGTGATGTTTGCCGTAGCAGGCATCGTTCAGGCACAGGTACTGCAACAACAAAAGCTGATCATGGATCCTGTTGCCAAAAACAACCATCGTGCAATTATTGCCCCAGGTGCCAATCAAGGCTGGTGGGGTTATGTCGACAGTGAATCGGAGAAAGGTGGCCTTGGAGTCAGTAGCCCAGACACCTATCATTGTGCCATCTTCATTCCTGGTGATCATACTGTTGCCGGAGGCAAGACTATTCAGGCCATTCGTTTCGGACTGGTAGCTCCCAACGCTACCGATGCCAAAGTATGGATAGCCTCAAAACTGCCTAATAGTACGAGCGATTGCATCCAAGTCGTCGACGTACCGCAGTCTGAACTCGGCAATCTCAACATCGATGTAGCCCTGACGTCGCCCTACGCCATTCCTGCCGAGGGAGTCTATGTCGGCTATTCGTTCACCATCACAAAGGTATCTTATCAGGAAGACTCTTATCCTGTCCTGATTTCAGGAACAGATAGCCCGAATACCTTGATTATCAAAACCGATAGCCAAGTACCCTCATGGTCTGACCTCAACGGTCAAGGCTTCGGCAGACTGTTCCTGCAGGTTCTGCTTGAAGGCGAGTTTGCCGATAACCTTGTGACGCCACTTGATTTTGGCAATGTTTATGGCAAAGTTGGTGAAAGTGCCAATGCAGAGGTAATTTTATCCAACAATGGTATTACCCCCATCAGCAGTATCGACTATACCATCACCACCGACGGAACGGCCAGTGCCGAACAGCATGTCGACGTTGCTACTCCAATCGCCTTCTCGTCAAAGGGAAAAGCCATCATTCCCATTCCTGCTGAGGCTACCCAGAGTATCAAGAACAAGACGCTGACCATCACCAAGGTTAATGGTAACGCTAATGAGGCTGCTGACAAGACGGCTTCGTTCACCCTGTATTCACTTGGCGAGATCATCAGCCGTAGTGCGTTGGTAGAGCAGTATACCGGTACAGGCTGTGGCTATTGTCCCCGTGGCCATGTCGGTATGGCAAAGATGCGTGAAACCTTTGGCAACCGTTTCGCTGGCGTTGCCATCCACCAATATAGCAAGCAGACTTCCGACGCTATGTTTATTGCGAGCAACAATTATGCTAAGCTCAGCTTCCAAGGTGCTCCCTCGGCACGCATCAATCGCGGTGAAGAGGTAGACCCCTATTACGGCTCAGCTAATGACGTTCTGTTGGATATGGAGGCAGCACTTGCCATCCCTGCAATGGCCGATGTACAAGTCAGCGGTAACTTCAACGCAGACAAAACGAAGGTTGTCGCCAAATCCAGTCTCCGTCCGTTGTTCGACGGAACCTACAAATTGGAGTTTGTACTGATTGCCGATGGCCTGACAGGTACAGGCACAGGTTGGAATCAGACCAACTACTATGCTCAGTATACTGCTTCACAAGTGGGAGAAGACCTCGCAGAAATCTGCAAAGGTGGAAAATATGGCACTAATCCTATTCAGGGATACACTTTCAACGATGTTGCCATTGCCAGCTCATACGTCGGCGGTTCTAACCAAGTATCCAGTCAGACCCTTACAGCTGGTGAAACCACAGAGGTTAGCTACACGCTGGATCTCCCCACCTACGCTAAGCTGAAGAATGCCTTGCAGATGGATCAGATTTATGTCATTGCTATCCTCATCGCTAGCGACGGCAAGGTTGCCAACGTGGCCAAGGTCAAGGTGACCGACAACGAACCCACCGCCATCAGTAATGTCGACAACACCACTGCTACTGAGGCTGCCCGTTATACGCTCGACGGACGTCAGGTCAGCGCTCCCCAGCGCGGTCTGAACATCATCCGCCTCAGCGACGGCACCGTTCGTAAGGTGATGGTAAAATAAGGTGATGATGAAGTAAATCGCATCATCAAATCATAAAAAAGTGGGCAGACTAACGTGTCAGCCCACTTTTTTTGTTCACTCGCCCTCTAAGGGAGCCTGCTTCAGCTGTTCGAGTGCTCGACACAACTGGTCAGGGCACGATGTGTTCTTGATACCACAGCGAATGCCGTCCAAGCGACGAATCACGTCGTCAATCTTCTGACCTCTCACCAGCTGGCTGATGCCCTGCAGGTTTCCATTACATCCTCCCAGGAAGAACACCTGTTGGATAACGTCATGCTCATCGGCCGTCACGTCAATCAATTGCGAACACGTGCCATGAGCCTGATATTGTACATGTTTCGTTTTCATACTTCTTTTTCTTTATACCTCTATAGTCTCACGCCAAATGACACGGGGCGGGTAGGTAAAAACGAGGGGTGTTTCAAAAAACCCCTCGTAATATGTAATTGTAATCAAATTACTGCAGTATGTCCATGTTTTACAGGTTGAAAATGTCCATCTCTGGAGCGAGCAACTCATTTTCATCACTGATGCCTGTGGAGTCAATACCCAGTGACCCAGCCAGCACCTGCTGCTGCATCTCAATATCTACCACCTCCATTTCAGGAGAGAAATATATCTTTTTCATGTTTGTCTATTTTTATAAGGAACAAATTACCATTCATTTATCACAAATATCTCATTTGAGAACGACTTTCTTTCCGTTCACAATGTAGAGACCCTTGGTAGGCTGAGTTACACGCTGACCGTTGAGATTATAGACCTCGCTATTCACTCTTTCATTATTCATGAGCGTAGTGCTGATGCCCGTGACGTTATCATTGAGGATACTGATGAATTCAGGAGCACCAGAAGCAATAGCACTTGCGGGCAGATAGACCTTACCGGATTCGAGAGCCGCACCAATCCATTTGTAGAAGCCTACAGTTCCGTGGTTGGCCAATACGTAGTCGTTTACCCCCTGTGCACCGTCGCTCACCTTCAGCAGGTTGTCGTCCAGTTTAGCGACATAGGCACTGGTAACAGGGAAGCTGTGTGTTCCTTCGTTCTTCAGCAGTACGGGTTCCTTGGCACAAATCTTATCCGTTATCTGAGTTAGCGTAGCACTGACATCAGAAGCAGCAGAAACGTAGTAAGCCTCAACGCCCTCGGGTACTGTCACATTGAAGGCAGGAACAAATGTTGCCCAGCCTGCAGAGGTGACGTTGGCTGTCAAGGCGTCGGGTTTGGCGGCAACGGTGAAAGAACTGGTCAAATAGGATGTACCACTGCCATTATATTTGGAAGAGCGCAAATTTACGGTCTGATTACCGCTGCTTGTCGGTGTGTAATGCAGATAGAAGTCTCCTGTTTCGCCAGGTTCTAGAGATAGTCCGATGGCAGACTGAAGCACATTGTTGATGTGTGCATAGACATTGTTGATGTAGTAGGTTCCCGTGTTGGTGGCATTAAACTTCAGCGTAACTTCAGCCCCCTGCCAAGCATTGCCGATAACTTCCATGGAATTGATAGTAAGACTGCGGTTAAATGGATTGGTCACCACGTTAGCCGTCATGCTGTTGCCACTGATGGTTAGCTCTGCGTAGTGACGATAGCTGCCGAAGTCCTCATTCCATTTTTCCTCTCCTACCAGACGGCTAACCATTTTCAGGATATAGGTGCCATCGTTCAGGCCACTGCCGAAACTGATGGTACGTGTCCATTTACCGCCATACATGTTTTGCAAATCGGAAACAGTACTTATTGTACCAGCTTTCAAAAATTGGCCATCGGTAGTAAACACGCCCACAGTATTGTTGAAACTAAGCGTGCTGCCGTAGTCGTTTTGTACATAGGCAGTAGCATTTACCGTAAAGTCTTCTTCGGACGATGAACGCGTGTAGCTTGCAGCATCCAATTCAAGGCTTTGAACACTCAGCGCCATATCGTTGTGGCTGATAGCATCTGAAGCGGGCCGCAGTTCCAAGCCAGCCACCTGACCGATGGTGTAGCCTTCGCCTTGGAGGGCAACATGCCCCTCTCTGCTAGGGCAGGCAACATCGAGCACATAGAAACCGTTGTCGCGACCATTCCATCCCCAATTGATATGATAGAGACCATTGCCGTCATAGCCGTCGATTACGAAACCATGACCAGCCTGATAGTTTATGGCAGACATGAATATGGGGCGACCGGCCTTCATCTCAGCATAGAGAGTAGCATCCCATTCTTCCTGACTCTCGGCTATACGCTTGAGGTCGCGTCCGTGAATATCAAAGTAGAAGTTGTTGACGAAGACATTGCTGCCTCCGCTGGCTCCCGATTCCAACTCTTGATAATCGACTTTGAATGCCTGTCCGCAGTAGAGCATCAGTTTGGCCACCTCCTGAGCGGATGCATCAGTGGCGTCGGCGTCGTATTCGTCCTGCATCAGGTTATAGTCGAAGGTCGTGGCTGGCAGGGCTGGCATATTGATTCCATTTGTGTAGGTGGTATAGGCATCCAAAGCTTTTGCACCAGCTGTGCTCTTCCAGTAGTACAGAATCTGGGCCAAAGCGGTGGGCATACAGCCTGTGGGGGCATGATAGCTGTTGATGACAGGAGTTCGCAGGTTGTAGGGTCCGTCCTGTCCCCATTTTGTTGTCAGCATAGGAGCCACAGCCTGACGTCCTTCTGGAGCACGCCTCGCACTGGCCTTGCCTTCGCGCAGCCACTGAATCTGCTCAGTGCAGCCCTTCAGCCACCACTCCATATTCTCAGGCATGTTGTCAGGGTCGAAGGAACCTTCGTCGGTGTAGCCTAACACCTGACTGACACGGTCGTCGCCAGCCATAATGACAAAGCCGCTGTTTTTTTTGGCTGGGGCAAAGACATACCACGCAGGTTGTTTACTCTTGTCCTGAGCCACAAGTTGCATGTCGCTCTCTTTCTGAGACATGAAGGCACGTGCCTTTTGAAGCGCCTTCTTAACTGTTACTTCACCTGCCGTTGCTGTGATAGTCAGAACGGTCAAGGTCACGATAAGTAATACTTTCTTCATAAGATTAATATTTGTATATGTAATTAAATTATGCATGCCTTTTACGTTTCATACTAATGCTGTTGCAAAAGTACAAATTAAAAATGAGAAACAAAAGAAAAAAGACCACTAGTGTCCGTTAATATATGTTAAGCCATACTCTACCCATACTGTATTCATATTCCACAAATTATATTTCACATCAACCATCAGACCTCATACATCCGACATATTTCAAGTTTGTATGCCATAATACTACGCTTTTAGTTTAATCTTCTGCAGCCATTGGTATCTGCACATCCTCTTCCTCCAACTGGGGATAAGGAATTGTCTTGGCACCGTGGTCTTGCAACCAGATGTGGTTCAACGTGAAGGCTAATGATTCCAATGTTTCTTCGCGTCGTTTGGGCGTCAGCTCGCACTCCCATACCGTGATGCAATGCCAGCCCATTTCAGCCAACTTGCGCTGTTCCTCCTTATCACGTTCCTTGTTCCTCTGAATCTTCGCCACCCAGAACTCCCTGTTCGTCTTCGGAATCTTGCAACACTCCGAACTCTCAATTACATCTTCCATCTTCCCTCTGACATCTTCCATCCGTGACTCCGTCACGTTGTGTCCATGCCAAAAGCATCCATTCACAAAGATGCAAGTCCTGTATTTCCTCAGCACCAAGTCCGGATGCCCAGGCAATCTTTTGTGGTTCAGTCTATAACGAAAACCTCTTTTCCACAGCCCACGTCGCACAATCATCTCCGGCTTCGTGTCCTTCGACCGAATCGCCGCCATATTGGCTGATCGCCGAGCCTGCTCACGCTCGACAGAGCTGATGCAAGCATCGCTCTGTTCTCGCTTAATCGCAGCCTTGTCATGTCGTTGGAGTTTCGAGAGTTTATCCATAAACTAATGCATAAGTTCTTCCCAAGTAGCAAACCAAGGGCGTGCAGTACTATTTCTCCTCGCAAGAGCGGGTATTATGGCATAGTCTTGCGATTTACTTGTATCAAAAGAATATACCAAATAATAATCATGCCCCAAGTTTTCAAAGCCTTTCTTTTGCAAAGCTTCCTTAGACATAAATCTCGGCCCCCCACCTTTCAACTTATACAATGTGCCAGATGTTCCGTTATGCAATATCACGTACTTTGCATTCAATGCTCTTGGCTCCAAAACAATTGCTCCCGCATCTTCGCCTGTACGAAGATAGCACAATCCCAGCTCTTTCATCTTCGCAAGTTTGTCCTTCTTTGCGAAATTTACAAGAAGTACATCGTCAGGATTTTGGTATTCCAATCCATGTTGGGGCGCCACATTCTTATACAGATAAGTCTTCATCCGGCTCCGCTTCAACCATTCCGCTATCTGTTCACGCAATGCCTGTTCACTATTATTAGGATCAACTATAATCCCGTCTGACGGCTTCAATGGAAATGCGCCGATGCCAATAGCCTTGATCGATTCATAATAATGTGACTTTTCAAACTCCTCACGAGTGTAGTTCCCTGGGAAAAGGACATATCCGCCTATTACTTCACGCTTGGGCTTCTGGTTGGCTGGTTCGATAAAATAGATGGCATCACGATAGCGGTGCATCTGGTCAATGGCATCACTTGGTGGAATGTCCATATCGTCGGGATGAGAATCGCTTATGCGGTATTTTGCATCGAAAAGGAAGGTATATTGAATTCCCTTCTGCCGTTTAGTCAAACGCAACACGATATCAGGACGCTGTTGAGTGGTAAATGTCTTTGTCCCCTTTATGGCAGACGACACTTTACTATCATCTTCTTTCACTGGAGCATTATACATTACCGATGCCAATTCCACATCGTCCTCCGTCCGCAGGAAGATAACCTCCGAATGCGTGCCCCAGTTCAAATCACGGATAAACTGCGGCGTCATCTTCTTGCCTTTGTATTGAGCAACAGCCTTCTCACCCAACAGGTCGGAAACAATGTTCTTTACTTTCAAGAAACACCATATCTCATACAACATGGCTATATCCTTCGTCTCCAGTTTGTTAACACCTTCCTCCAGTTCATATCCGCAAAGCAACTCAATCCATTTTTGGTAGATGGTTCGATAGTTGATGGATTTCTTCATCACCAGCGAGTCTTGCGAGAATCCCTTGAACACTCCGATATTCCGGAAGAAAGGATGGCTCACCAGCCGTTGCAGCTCCTCTCCCATCTCGTCGAGCCTACTTTCCATAATCTTGGATTTAGCGACGGCATTCCTGATATGTTGGCTCACAATGTTGAAGCGTTGCAGCGTTTGACCCATTACAAATTTCAGGAAACGGTTCTCTATGGTGTCGTTGGTGTGACAGAGTTCATGAGTGCGATAGAGGTGATGTGGGTCATCCTTGAACTCGTAGTATTCGTTCTCCAGTTCACGCTCCACCCATCTCAGCCTCTCCTGACGTTCATAGCTCACTCTATCGTGCAACTTCCGTTTGGGAGAGTTGATGATTTGTCGGCAGGCTTTGGTGATGTCATTAAAGCATGATTGGAATATCTGCCACCAAATCAGATCAGACGATTCACCACTGCTAGTACGGAAGTTGATGTAGGTTTCGCGCATGAAGGCAAACGACAGCATACTGTATTCCTGCTCTATGTCACGGATAATCCACTTCATGTCAGTGCGGTAATCCATCTTGTAACTCAGTACCTCCGTGGTGAAACGCAGGCTTTTCGTCCTTCCGTCCTTCTTATAGTTAAGACTGATGTCGGTTTTCCCGACCTGATTGCCGAATCCGACAGCGCCAAACAGCAGATTCCCGTCGATACTCAACTGTGAGTCTTTTGTCACGTTGGAGAACATCAGCGACATTTCGCTCACTCCATCTTCTCCCTGAATAAGCACGGGGTATTGTGTATTCTCGAAGAAAAGAGCCTCGTGCATCAGTTGCTTGTTATTGCTTTCATGCCCATTGAAAACAAAGCTGGCATCCTCTTGTGAGGTGACAAATTCAGCCATCAGTTTCTCGTCGCCCCGTTCCACAGAAAGGTTTTCCATCGCCTTTCGTATGCGATCGATGGTTTTGTCACACGAGAAACGCATTCGGACATCATTGTTCCGAATCTCAAAGTTAAATATGTCCCCCTTCACAGCCATTTATGCCCAATAAGAGACAAAATGCTCACGTTCAAGCGTATTACACATTTGGTCAATCTTCTTCTCTGTCTCGCTGGAAGCTCCAATGTGTTTATGGACGATTGCCTTCAGGCAAGTCAACAAGCTTGTATGTTGTTCGTTTGCTTCTATGCCAAGTGTGGCAATCCGCGAGTCATCGTCGGCAATGCCCAACCGACTGTCGTCACCCTCAATGCGAGAAAGAATCTTCATCAAGGTGAATTCGTCCAACGCATTTGCCAAAGCATAGTCGCTTCCTGCAAACTTTTTGCAGGCTGCGACATAAAGCATAGCCTCGTTTGCGGCACGATAACCGAGCTTGAACGGTGTTCCTTCCATCAGCGTGTTCACATCCTTTAAATAGGCAACCACCTTATCTGATTCCATCTCCTCTGTCACTTCTGCTGCCCGTTGTGGACGGTTCACCAGCAACTCATTCATGTCCGTCAGCAAGGGGAACTGCTCGCTTTCGCCCGACAGGAACTTGTCGTAATCCACTTCGTTCATCTCCACCGACATTGCCCTATCCAGCACCTTGCGCGAGAATGAGAAAGTCGTCTCGTCCATATTCACCGTACCCATCACCATCAAGTTAGGAGGCAAGGTGAGACCTTTTTCGTAAAAATGTACAGCTATGGGATTTTTGTCTATAGGGTCAGCGTCACCGAGTAACTGTATAAGCATTGATTTGCCTTCTTTCTCACCAAAATTCTTGAACGGTTTGATGATAGGGTCAGTTATGTAATCTCCGTTCTCGTCGGTAGAGCGTGACTCAATGGCACTAAGGAACTCAGCAAAGTATTCTTCCACTGGGGCCAGATTCATCTCATCCAAGCAAAGGAAATACGGAGTGTCCTGATGCTGCCAGGCCTTCACGATAAACTCCACGAAGGGTGTAAACTCATATTTCCCAGAGATATTGGAATAAAAACCAACCACATCCATCGAGTTATGCCAATTAGGTTTCACCTGTATCAGCTCAAAGTTCTCTGGACGGTTGTCCTTCCAGCGGTCTTCATCCTTATCGTATTTCTGTGTTGTGGTCGCTTGTGCCAGTTTTCTCACAATGCGGCTTTTGCCCGTACCAGAGATACCTGCCAACAACATAAACGGCTTAGTACGAAGAGCGGTTAGATAGGAACGTATATACTCTGTTCCAGGAGCACCATAGAAGATTTGTTGAAGAGATTTATTTAGTTGACAAGAATGCTTACTTTCATCTTGTAACCCCAAGAAAAAAGAACGTGCATTGATAAAACAGACATAATGCGATATGGCTCCAGACCTCCATCCTTGGTTTTTTGCATTATCATGCTCAAGAAATGTCTTGTCATTCAGTAGCACATCTGCAATTTGCTTCACTTCAGTAGGCGTTGTTATATCATACATAGATTCTATATGCTTCCATTTCTCTGGCGCATAATCAAACAATTTATCTGTTTCGATAAAAGAAAGAAAACTATCAACTGCAGTTCTTCCAAGGTTAAAACCTTCGCTGGTTCGTCTGGCGGAACGTGCGACATTTGCCAGATAATACTTGAACTCTGTTTTAATAATGTTTCTATTATTGTTCATACTTTGTACGTTTATTGTTTAATTGCACAACCTCCGCTCTACACCGTATAGAAGAGCTATACTATAACAATCACCATCCCACGAATGTCCCCTATAGTCTTCTATTTCGTCACGCATTCTCTTACTATTGTAAACTTCTTGTTTATGTGGATATGTTAATATAATCGGACATTCAACAGGCACAAGAGTCTCTAATGATTCAATCTGAATGGCAATTCCATCTATAAATACAAATGAGGTTTCATCTTCTTCCTTAGAAGACTTTAAAATCAAATTATCTATTTCATAGTCAAAGGAAAACTCTTTAAAATGTATTTTGTTGTACTCACCTTTTATTTCTATGAACAAGCCAAATCTCTCTTTGAAATCATTTTGTCCTTTTTCGCCTAAGTCTAATGTAAGCATATCATTACAATCTGCTTCCATTAATGTATAATCCCTGTTATCGTCCAAGTTAATAATGATGCCTGCGTCTATCAACCTCAAATAGTCATCCTCGATTATGTCACACAAATAATGGCCATGTTTATCGCAAATTGCATAAACTTTCCCATCAAGTTTTTCAAGGAAAGCCTTTTCACTTCTAAAAAATAATCTTTTCATCACTTTGCTTTTTTGTGCAAAGTTACTAAAAGATTGTATTTGAGGAATCAATGTTGATGTCATTTTAAGAATAATCTGGCAAATTAAACATTTATCAGGTTTTCATCTCAGTATATTATTGTTTCTGAAATTATCAAAATGAATAGCCAACAAATCCCTGTTAGGCAGGAACCGTTTAGGCATTATCAGTTTTCTATGATTAATACTCTTTATATACTCCTTTGTAGATGAATCCACATTTTCTAATTTCGCTCCAAAGAATTCATCTGAAACGAATATCTCATAATCCGGTGAGATACCAATAAGGTTCTCATCATACGCTTTATGGAAAAAAACATTCAGACATAAGCCGTTTTGCGGGTTTGTTCTATTTACCTCATCTTCGCTCCACCCTACAATATGACAAGCATGAAGTAACATGGTGTTGTTTATTCCTGTTATACAGCACTTGTTCTCATACGAGGACAATACCGTGTCCCTGAAAAAGCATTGATTAATTCTTTGCTTAACTTCCTGAATGCGTTCAGACCCTTTTGGCAAATCGTTAAGATCAATTGTCAAAGATTCTTCCAGTTCCTTGTTTTTGAACTTTGCCAACAGCACCTCTGCGTTATAGGCGAGTTTGTCCCAATGACCGAAATACCTATTCCATACAACTTCATCAAGTTTTCCTGTATGACCAAGCCCTCCAACACCTCTTGCTTTCATCTGAGGGTCAAAACTGGCAAGATTTCCGACCTTACGGACAATAGCCCCAGATGTGCGACCCAACAACTTCCCCAACTCCTTTACGAATGGCTTCGTTGCTGAGAATTGTCCAAACGGATTCCGACAATACTCATAGAGTACTATCGTAATCTGCTCTTCAGTCCAATTATCTCTTGCCATATAGCTCTATTATTTACACTATCGGATGTATTTTGTTCTCAATAGTACTTATTGTCTCTTCACAGTAGTCTCTTCCAGTTTCTACATTCGTTAGAATATCCTTTAACGTCTTGCATACGTTTTGCCGAGCGATATTCAAAGGTTGCGATATCTTAGGAATACTATTAACCGCTGTATATAATTGTCGAATTGCACTATACGTTTTCCCCATTTCGCCAGACAAATAGTGTAAACTATCAACCAAGCCTTCCCAATCGCTATTAGATGTGAGACCTTCCGATATCTCTAACATATTTCTGACGCCACCCTGCATTTTTCCAAGACCGGTAAACCAAGATTTGTTAGCTACATCAATGTCTTTGGCATACCTATTCATATCTCGCGCTGTGTTTATGCAAATGCTTTTTGCGTACATTCTATTTGGATTTTTCTGCAAGTACAGGAATTCCTGCGTATGCATATTGATATCGCCATTGAATCTTTCTGTCAAACTTGTCATTTGATTGATGCTTGCAATGACATCTTGAGTTTTTTGCAGTATGAAATCTTCATATTCAAAAAAGCCCCAATTATCTGTTTGAACAGTACACTCCAGCGGATGCTCTTTTTGACGGAGCTCCACAATTGAGTTTATAACTGATGGGGTATTATTTTCTTGTTCTAAGCGATCAACAGATTCTTTTAGATGCTTTAAAAGCAAATCGTGAAATTCTTCTTTAGATTTAAAGGAGAAATAATACCCGCCTAAATCAGGCAACTTTGAAATAAAATCTTTAACCCTTCCAAGTTGCACGGGATCTATTTGTGATGGAGATATACTATCATCTTTAAGGTATATCATTATTTCTAGCTTGTCACCACACTGCAACCGCCTATATGCTCCATTGAACTCTTCCTCGGTGCCAGATCCAAAATGGGGAGTCGGCGTCCCAAATCTTGCCCATAAGATACCTATGAAAATATCATAGTCATCACCTATCTGAGAACTAACCACTTCTTGAGGATATTCTCCAAATGCAGGAGATGTACTATCTTCCCAACAAACCAACTCTAATTTTATGCCGTTTTTTGAGTTTATTTGATTGAATAGTTCCACGACCTTCTTCACTTCTGCCCTTTCTTCTTTTACATCTCCAGGAGAAGCAAGAAATACTTTATAAACTATGATAGATTTAGGCATATTATATAGCTTCGTAATAATCCATTTAACAATATGTTAATGCGACATGAATTTCTCCAAAAACTCTTTCAACTGCCCAAGATACTCTGCTTCCAGATTCCAGTGCTGGGTGTTCTCGTAATTGCGGTTTACCTCTTTTATCAACTCTTTTTGGCTCGGTTTGAGCATCGCTTCAAGATAACCGTATATTTTTGTTTTCTTGGCAGGAGTTGTCAGAGGCGGGGGTGTTCTACCTGGGATGTCAAGCTGAACCAATTCTTGCTCGTAATTCTCCCAACAATCAAGAATGGGGCGGTTGTTTGGATTGACAATCCTTTCTAACAAGTCTTCTAATGCACCTGCATCTTTGTTGTTGGGCAAAAGGAACAACTCAAATTCCAGAGCATTTTCCTCTTTCCATAACAATACATCAGAACGTCGGGCTTCAATATCATTATCTGCGTCTATAATGACAATATTGGTACCACCTTTGTCCGTTATGGCTCTCATTCTCTGCTGCCATGTTGTACCCTTCAAATTTGTCCATCCGTCCAACTTTACAATTCTCTCTTCAGGAACTATAACGCCAAACAGATGATGAATGTATTGACTGAGAAATCTCACATCTGCGATTCCTTCAACATAGATCGTATATAGTCCTTTCATCACACTATGCTTCTTAATTCAATATCGTTTGAGCATGCTTCTTGCAGACCATCGTAGGTCAACTTATAAGCCTGAATTCCCTTCTTTAAAGTCTTCTCAATGGTATATAGCCTCAATTCTTTCTGATAGTCGGAATTTTCTTCCAACATTTCATTGAGCTTATAAAGCGTTTCCTTACTATGAGTCGTCACGAAGACCTGCTTATTCGTTGTCGTTGCCATGGCAAAGATAGCTTCCCACAATTTCTTGTAAGCAGAATAATGCAGTCCGTTGTCAATTTCGTCTATCAGAATAATGTTCGTCATTGGATTGGCTGAACTGGCCACTATGTTAAGGAATCTGCGAAGACCATCGCCAGACATGCCAAGTGGCAACATCTCATTGATACCTTCAAAACCGATATACACATCATTATTTAAAATATCAATGGTGTTTATGTTCTTATCAAAATTTGCTAAACGCTCCACAATCAGGTCTTTTTGCTTGCGCTTGAAAAGTTCAGACAGGTCGTTTACAAGACTTCCTGCCAGCAAATCTGCAGTTATAAGACTGACAAACACTTTTTCAATATAGCCATCGGCCAATTTCCTGCCGGTTATTGCCCCTCCTTGATTAAAGGTTAAGGAACTACGATAACTATTCTTCACTTTCTTTTCAACTATATCGAAGAGCATCTCCAACGTATTGATATAGGCTGTGGTATCAGAAATTGCAAGGGGGGCATTTTCTCGGGCTATATCCTCATTTTCGTTGAACACATACGACAGATTTAGTTTGAGGTGACGTTTTACATCATCTGCAAATTCTGCGCTTATCTCTGGAGAAAGAGAAAGTACCAGATTGTTAAACATGTAACGTACATCCCCAACCCCACTAAAATTATTGCGAGACCTTATTTTATTGAGGGTTTGTGGAAGATCAGGGCTGGACATACCTAAAAGAAGCAGGATTGCTTCCAATATTGTGCTTTTACCAGAACTGTTCTGTCCCAAGAACACGTTGACACGCGAAAAATCATCTATCTTCAGATGGTCGATACCCCTGAAATTCTTGATTTCTATATTTTTAAATCCGTCCATATCTATAGTTGTGTACACATTACCTTGCAAAATTAAACAAAAATATTTGAAATACAAACAGATTTAACATCTTTTTATAGACCCCTTATCGGAATTCGATACTTTACCCATACTCTAGCCTGCTTTTAAGCTGCTTCTTGCCATACTCTAAGCATATAGTTTGAGTATGGCTAGAGTATGCCAAGTGCCTGTCATCTCCGACGCAACTTGCCTGTCTATCCTACGCCTACACTACGCCTTTGGCACGAGTTGATGACATGTTATAATTTATTTTAGTAAAAAATGCTTAATATCATTTCCTTTGTAATTGGCTTATATTCAATACTTTATGTGAATGATATTGAAATAGTTACTATCATTCATTATCATATATTATACATGATGCATCAGGCTAAATAATCATTGTTTCGTAAGAAAGAGAACAGTCTGCTTAAAGTAAAACAAGTTGTTTTACAATAATAAACGGCACTTATAAATCGAGAAGTTCGGCTTCTGCGATAGTAAAACAACTTGTTTTACAGCAAGAGGTGATGATAATATTAAGATAATCAATATCATCGAGGTAAAGCTATTAATTAGAAAATCATTCCAGGCTTTTCCCCTGGCTTGTGTTTTCCTTTCCCTTCCCATACTCATGCCACCAACGGGTGGCATCGCTGAGGGCGTAAACTCTTTCACTGATGAAGTCTGGGTACTTGGGCGTTAGCTCTTCAGCGTTGAAGCCTGCAATGACGCAGAGGAAGGAGAGGTCACCCTCGATGTATTCACACCAATGGTTCTGCCCCAGGCAGAAGCCAAGGATGTTGTCGAACTCGGCCTCCGTCTTGGGTAACTGGACGTGGGCCACAACGTGCGGTTTTGACTGTTGGTGTAAAAGCCAATAGTCACCATGCCCCTCCACATGGCGCAACTCAGCGCGATAGGCATCACGCTCTACATGTCTGAACTGGAGCCCACGATGCTGCATACGTGGGAACATCACAAAGTCACTTTTCTCAATCTTCTTGATTTCCATCATCGTTTATTTTTAGTGGATTAAACATTCACTCGCATCGCTTTACCACCGCTGCCAACGATCCAATTCATTTAAAAATGGTTCTTCGCAGAGCGAAGCGCCTTAGGCCGGTTGGTGGGCACTTGTGCCACTCTTGATGCAATAACTGGGATGCAAAATTAGTGATTATTTTGCAGAAAATGAAGAAATATACGAAAAATCTTGGAAATCTCAGAAATATTACCTATCTTTGCAGCGTGAAAGGAACCTATTTAGGGTAAGAGCCCCGGTTGGTCCGGCAAGCGACTTATTAAAATAGAAGCACTTTTAACTCCGCTTCAGATGGATAGCCCCGGTTGGTCCGGCAAGCAAGGCCATTAAAGCGGATTTCCTTTTTGTAGCAATTCTTCGGTAGCGGAGAAACCGTATTCGTCAATGAACGCATAAGGCTTGTAAGGACCACCATTCTTCATCTTCCGCATAGCAAGTACCGCCCGCACCCCTATCTCCCTATCGAAATAAGCAAAGTAAGCACTTTCACCATGCTTTCCTTCTGTCACCGAGCGCCAACCCAAATATTGTCCTTTCTCAAGGAAACCTCGGATGTCTTTTGCCAGGGCATTCTTAATAGCATTAAATTTGTTATCGCGGGAAGCCTTGCTAACGATAGTTTTCAGATCTGACTTCGTGACCTCAACATTCATCGTAATACCATTGGTGATGACGAAACGCAAAGGTTGTCCTTTCAGGTCTTCAGCCATTGTAAGCACTTCCGCACGGAGGCGCTTGCTTTCCTTATAATAATCGTCTGATGTCCGCTGTTCCTTTGTCATTTCAGTTCTTATTGACATGCAAAGGTACACAAAATTATTGGAATACAATGCGGAAAAGGGAAAAAAGTTTCAAGAAGAAGGAAAAACAGGGCATGTGCCCGTGGCGGTTAACAGGGAAGGTATCGGGCAATACTTTCGGGAGTAATCGAAAATACTCTTGGACTATTCAAAATTTCTTTCGGAGTATTGCATTTTAGTGCCGGTAAACTCGAAGTTTAGCGGTGTCAAACATGAGAGTTGACTGTCTGTGATGTTTCTGATTTTGGTTGACTATCGTGTAACAACCCCTCACCCCTCACTCAAATCTTTGGGAAAGCCTTTGCAGAAAGGGGATGAGAACCAGTGAGGGGTAGGCTTGACCCCTCACTCACCCCTCACTGACCCCTCACTCACCTCATCGAAACCAACAAGGAACGCAAAGGAAGCTAACGGACAGTTACTTCTTGCTCACAGGCAATCGGCTTCTTGCTCGTCGTTATTCCGTAGGGAGCAAACTCTGATTCCGCAAGGAGCGGACTGCCAGTCCGTCGGGCACGGACTGACAGTTTGCATTATTGAGATTGCCAGTCAACTGTAGTTTAACGAATTTAGTTGACAACTTGTACTTCATAGTGAGGGGTGAGGTAAAGGTGAGTGAGGGGCTAAGAATACCCCTCACCCACCCTTAAGCCCTTTATATAAAGGTGTTTCCTGCGTTTCCGGTGAGGGGTGAGGGGTATCTTTGCACAAATCAAGGAACTTTTGTAGAAAGAGCTTGAAAAAACGAAGGATTTATTAATACTTTTTCACCCCCGTTAAGACGGTGCAGATAGACTGTGACGCTAATTGATGCCTGACGTGGTAGGCTGATGAGGTTATAAGAATCTCTGAAGATGCCTCTAAATACTGATATTGACGAACATTTGCATAATTTTAGCCTACGAAAGCCTTACCATAGGGTTGCTCCCATTCTGCTCTGGGGTTGCTCTAAGGATGTTCCGAGTTTTTACCAACATAGTGAATGGGATGAGCGAAAAACCGAAAATATTTAAGATAATTAACGATTTCGTCTAGCATCATCGTTTTTAGGGTTTAACGAATCACGACTTTACGTCCATTTGTGATGAATACGCCTTTGGCGGGACTGGCCGTCTTGCGGCCGGTGAGGTTGTAGTAAACACCATCAGATGGGGAATCAGACTTAACAGTTTCTATTCCGGTACCAGAACTTTCCCATTCGAGCGTATATATTGTGGTGCGAGATTTTTTAGTCTCAGTAACCTTTACCACGTCACCCTCGTCATTTAGTTCGTACGTATAGTTATACGAATAAGGCCCTTCGCCATCTTCAGTAAAAGAGAAATTCTCAACAAGTCCTTTCGGCAGTTCACCCAGATAGGGATAAACAGCCAGTTTCTCGTCAAGATCCGCTGGAAAATATTCGCCAAGACCAAACAATGCGTGTACCAGCGGATGGGTCGAGATATTGTTAAACGTATAGGTGCCTTGGAACAGAATGTTACCCTTCCTTGAATAGAAAGTATATTCCGTCGGATTGTCGCCATCCCATACGTATTCTGAATATTCTCCTACGTCTATGCCGTCAACGATTTGTTTCAATTTATTGTCATCATAAATGATGTCACAATTAGTATGGCAATCAAAGAAAATAGTTGCCCACACCAGTCTTCCATTAGATAGTTTATACGTGATTGGTTCTGCTCCGTCGTCGTTAAGTATTTCGTCGTCACCATAATAAGTATAGTTGTGAACTCTGTTGCCATCCTCAGAGGCATATTTAAGAATACGTCCTTGGTCGTCGTATTCCATAACATACTTCCGTTTTGAGTTACCACTTTCCTCCGTAAATGACACCAACCTCTTGTTGGCAAACAGTGAACCGCTCTGGGCATAAGCCACAGAACTGATGACTGCGCATAATGCAATTAGGTAGAATTTCTTCATAATAATAGTCCTTTAATTGTTTTGTCCTTAGTTATTGGTGCAAAGGTAATGATAATCGAACAAAAAACCAAATTAATCAGGTTTTTTTTTGTCGAATCGGAATTTTATACTACCTTTGCAACATCATTGAAGTATTACTAACATAGGAGAACAGATTTATGAAACAAACTTTACTATCATTATTATTGTTTTTTGTTGGAACGGTAAGCGGCCTTGCCCAGAGTAAACGAATTGCCAGTATGGAGATTGAAATTGGCACAAGGCATTATACTTCCACTTTCAGTTATGACGACCAAGAAAGAATTAGTCAGATACAATTTACCGAGGATAGCGATGGTCGCCCTGCCGAGAACAATACGGTTGACTATTCATATTCTGGAGACGATATCAACATCTCTCATGCATATAATAGCGGAACGGATACGTATGCTTATCATATTACAGACGGTAAAGTTCAAACTGGAGAGGTATTCCTGGATGTAGATATGGTGAACGAGAATTTCACCTTCAGTTATGATGGCGACAATCTTTCTGAAATAGTATGTCAATACAAATCTAAGGAGATTCGCAATGTATATTCCTGGACAGGTTCCAATCCCAGCAAAAATACGGAGTATTACAAAGGTAAGTTGGATATGGAATACACCTATACTCACAACACGATGTCGACACATCCGTTAATGCACGTATTGTTTGGTGGTATAGCTGGTGAAGGTGGTATTCTGGATTTAGACGAGATGATTCCACTCTTTGCCCTGTATAATTATTTGGGCACCATTCCAGCTAATCTTATTTCAGAATTCAGCGTGTATGATGCGTATGAGAA
>CADCDY010000020.1 GCA_902800245.1 uncultured Prevotellaceae bacterium | reverse complement strand
CGGCTGTCGTTGCCGAAGAACAGTTTGCTGTGGTCGTTTGCCTTGAGCGTCAACGGGTCATAGACACCGACGAAGGCGATGACCTCCTCGTTGCCGTTGCTCATGGTGACCTTGACGGGGCTGCCGTCCTGGATGGTGACACCGCTGAACACGGGGCTCAGCACGTCGTCGCCCTCATTCCAGCGCACAATGTAGGGGCGGTGGGCCTTGATGCTTGCCACGGCACTGAACTTCAGCGTCATGGTGTTGCCTGAGCACTCCACGCTCTTCAGTTCCCTGACGCTGGCTCCCTCTAACGGCGTGCCGGCGAAGTCGTCGAGGTCGAAGGGCAGCGTGAGCGAGTTCCACGAGCCGTCCTTGTAGAATTTGCGCCCGCCGAGGGTGACGTTGGCCTTCTTGCCGGCATAGTGGGTCGAGGCGGACGCTGGCCACGGTCTGGTCCTGCTCCCCGGTGCTGCCATCCACCTTCACAGTGTAGCCCTCCTTCACGGTGACGTTCGTGTCGTCGCAACGCCAGTGGATGGTGAACTGCTTCACACCGTAACTGTGAGCCAGGCCCTGCAGGATGTCGTAATTGTAGTCGAAGATGGACTTGGAGTAGTCGATGAAACTGTTGATGACCTCAACGCTCGTCGGTGTCTTGTCGCAGATGGTGAACTCGTGGGCGTAGAGGGCGGGGTAGGAATCCTTGAGATAGTTGTCAATCTCGCTCTGTGCACCGGTGACGATGCCGTTCTCCCACTCGTCGATGATGATGTTCATGCGCCAGGTCTGACGGGCGCGGAAGGGCTCCAGCAACTGGTGGCTGAAGTTGTTGTCTCCGTCACAGTCCCAGGGGGTGTACTCGTACTTGGTTTTAATATTGTTCTTGCTTGAATTACTCGACTCCATCAGCGCGGCAGTCTCAATCAAAGAGTAGATGTTGACGGTGTAGGCACCTTCAGGGTTAGCCACCGACCAGCAGATTTCGTTCAGCAGGTCGGCATCGCTCACCAGAATTTCCGGTGCGGTCTGATGGCAGTAGGTGTAGTCACTCCCATAAATATCATGCGCTACATAGCCCTTGGGCTTGTTGCCTTCGTAGGTCCAACTCACCTTCTTGCCGTTCGTGTTCTTCGATACGGTCAGATCTTCGATAGCTCTCGAATAGCCCATGTTGAAAGAGCGGCTGTCGGTATATCCCTTAGAAAAACTGCCGCTTATGTTTAGGGCGCCACTACCACCATAACCAGGTTTTTGTGCATAACTTGGACCTCCACTTGCGCCCCATGTGATGCCAACAGTCGTGGTCTTGGAGTGTGATGTTCCGATGCTGATAGACTGCGTGGTGCTGCTGTTCTTGGTTTCAGGCATGGCGGCTTCCAGGGCGATGGTGCCCTTGCCGGTCAGTTCCATCGAGGTGTCGTATTTCGAGAGGAACGCACCGTACCACAGATGCCATGAATCCCCATAGTTTGATGCTGATGACCACCAATTTTCTCCTTCTTTCGGATAAAAAAACTTTTCACCGTTAACATTGCCCATACTCAGAGTGACATTCTGCTTGACATAGTAATAGTCCTTATTGTTGTCCATGTCGTGAACGCCCCACGAGCGAATAGTCTGTTTTACCCTCTTCGTTCTTCTCTTCGATTCATTCTTCCAGTTCCGAAATCCCGCATTCCCCACGAACGTGAACGTCTCGCTGGGGTCCATCAGTTCGTTGATGGCATCTTGGGCATTGGCACGGTTTGCTGCACGTTTAGGGGCTCGGGCGACCCTGGGCTTTGCGACCTCGTTGAGCCACTCGGCGGCGGCATCAGCCATCTCGCCGTTGTGGAATCCGTTGCGTGTGGTATTCAGGGGGAAGGTGGCGTCGGTGCGGTTGCCCTCGTCGTCGATGGCGTAGGTGTGAATGTCGCCTCCCTCTACAAACGGCACCTCCATGAAATACTGGCCGCCGCTGAGAATGAGCATCTCGGCAATGGGGGATTTCAGTTTGTCGATGATGCCGCCGCTCGTTTCCCTTGCCACGTTGACGATGTTGGCGATGCGCGTCTTGAGGCGCTCCACCGCCTGCGACTCCTCGGCACTCAGGTTGATAGGCAGACCATTCACCAGGAAACGGCTGCTTAGGCGTGCATTCTGCTTCTTCAGCAGGGCAACGGCAAACTTGGCTCCAAACTCAGTCATGTTCAGACCCGTAGGGGTCTCGATGGCTATATAGCCGCCATTCAGATAGACATCGGCAATAGCCTCGACGGTGGCCACGGGGATGGTGAGCGCGTCGCTACCCTTCACCACCACCAGTCGCGTCTGGTCGGTAATCTCGCCAGAGGTCTCGGGCAATCGCTTCACGAAGGCGGCTCCCGTCGAGTTGTCGTCAAACTGGCTCAGCACGGCAGCGGGCACGCTGGCCGTCACGCTGACTGCCATCTGGTCGGTCGTCGGTTCCACCTCCTCGGTCGTCGGTTCAATCTCTATGCCGCCCGTCGGTGTCGCGTTGTCGTCCTCCGAGCACGAGGAGAGCGTAACTGTTGTTGTGCCGCAAATCAGGATGGCGGCCATCATCCATAGAATCTGTCTTTTCATCATTGTTTTTGTTTTTATGTTTTTAATTTTTAATATCAATGAATGAGTAATTGCCTCCGCATGAAGTGAGCATCAAAAGTGTGAGAACTGCCCAGTGCCAATCACTCCGTATCTCATATTGATAAGTATATTCTAAAAATGTAATTCCTGTGTGTATTTTAATTCAGTTGCGTGGCGATTAAGGAAGATGTAGGTGGTGTTGAGGGCGATGTAGTCGCGCGACATGTACCAGATACCCTTGTATTGACCGCTCTCGCCCCAAGAGTTTTTGACCATATAATACGGCTTGCCCGTCTCGTCAAGCGCTTTGCCGTAGATGAGCATCACATGATCGTAGGTGAAACGCCAGTCGTTCCATTGTTCCTGACGAAGCTGCTGCGAAGGCTGGATGCTGTCGGGCAGCATGGCCAGTCCAGTACGAGTGAAGTCGCCTGACACATCGCCGCCCCAGGCCACCGTATAGCCGGCATCTATAGCTTTGTCGAGCACGTCCATCAACTGTTCGATGGGGATGTTGTAGCTGGGTTTCAGACGCCATTTGTAGGGTGCCTCGATGACGAACCACTGGTTGAACGGATGATGCGTATAGCTCGTCAGACTCACATAATCGTCAAGGTTCAGTCCCAAACTCTCGGCAAACGACTTCGCTGTGTATGTCTTGCCCTCATACACGAACGACTCAGGACAACGGCCAAGGTATTTCTCGATGACCGTCTGCACACTATCCTGCCAATGGGCCATGGGGGCCTTGGCATCCTTACGGACGATGTTTCTCACGGTGCGCTCCAGTTCAGGGAAGAACACCTTGAAATTCGCCAGCGAATCGCCCGTCAGCGAACCAGGTGCCGGCATGGCATTCTCAGGACAGATGCCGTGTTGGCGGATGACCTCCAGCACGTCGTCGCACGAGCCACCCTCTGAAATCTGGCTATAGCCGTGCATGCGAACATAGTGGGTGGCATTGTCCATGTAGTCCTTACTGACCACGAACATCTCGCACAGGTCGTACGCCCTACCCGTCTGCCGCAGTATCTCGCTTTCAAAGTAACCCAGCGTGGCATAAGCCCAACACGTGCCGCTACGCCATTGGTTCTTCACGCTGGTGATGGGAATCTCCTTCACCGTCGTAAACGTCTTCTGTACCTGCGAGGCTATCGCCCCGCGCTGTAAATTCTCCTGCGCCGTTGCTTTCAGCCCCACGCCCAAAAGTATTGTCAATAACACCAAAAACTGTTTCATTTTCATGCTGCAAAGGTACAAAAAAAATTGAGCCCACCAAACGATGGGCGTGATTTTCTTTTAGCAAAGAGACAAAAGATAATAGTTAAGAGTTGAAAAAAGGTGGGCTGACGTTTGGTCAGTTCACTTTTTTTTTGTACCTTCGCAGCCGAATTCGGTAAACCGGGAGAAAGCTATATATATAATAATACATATTTAATATAATATAATGGAAATCAAAAAACTCTTGTTAGGCGCACTCGTGGCGGTGACCTCACTGCCGATGATGGCCCAGATGGATGCCAGCATCAAGCTGAACGAGGTGATGACCGTGAACGAGACGAGCCTGATTGACGAATACGGAGCGAGGAATGCGTGGCTGGAGATAGCCAACATCTCGTTTTCGACGTACAACATCCGCGGGATGTATGTGACGACCGACCGCTCCGTGCTCGACAAGAAGATGAGTGTGCCTGAGCGTGTGAAGCGTATGAGCCAGATACCGAATGGCGACGAGCGCACGAACCTTAGCGGGCGACAACTCATCGTACTGCAACTGGGCAGTCAGCCGAACAAAGGCGCGCTGCATCTCTCTGTGAAGGTAAACACGACAGAACCGACGTGGATAGCCTTGTACAATGGTAATGCGACGCAGCTGATAGACTCGGTGACGGTACCCGTGCTGGAGGCAGACCAGTCGTACGCGCGTATTGCAAACAACGGTACGGCAAAAGATTGGGAAGTGAAGTCGGCCGACCGTGTGACGCTGGGCATCCAGAACCAGACGGTGGTGAGCGAGTCGAAGGTGGCAAAATTCAAGCGCGAGGACCCACACGGCTTCGGTATGGCACTGATGGCGATGGGTATCGTATTCTTCTGCCTGGCCCTGCTGTGGATTACGTTTACGCTGTTTGGCATGTTGATGCGCCACATGGACGCTGCCAAGAAGGTGGCGAACAAGCAGCCCATCAAGCCCATCACGAAGACGGTGGAGAAGACCATCGAGATTGGGCACAAGACGGGCGTCATCCTGCAGGAAGGCTTCGACACGAAGGGTATCGACAAGGAGGTGTACATGGCCGTCATCGGACTGGCACTACGCCAATATGAAGACGACATCCACGACGTGGAGAGCGGCGTAATCACCATCAAGCCGAAGAATACGGATTGGGACGACGAATACAGCCAGATGACGCATCTGCACGAGCCGCTCATCCCCACCAAGCACAATGCACCGAATATTCCGACAACCCCAGAGTTGCATTAAAGTTGAGAGTTGAGAGTTGAGAGTTTAGAGTTAAAGTTTAGAGCAATGAAGACATATAAATATAAAGTACAAGGCGTGGACTACGAGGTGGAAATCACCGACGTGGAAGGTAAAATAGCCAGAGTAAACGTAAACGGCATCCCATTTGAGATAGAGATGCAGAAACCCATTAATGCCGCCAAACATCCGGAACTGGCAGCAACCAAAGCCAGTGCATCGGCACCCGTAGCAGCACAGCCGGTAGAGAAGCCCCAGGCCCCGACGGCACAGCCTGCAGCACCCGTGGCCGCCAAGCCGCAACCCGCAGCTCCCGCAGGCGCAGGAACTCCCGTGAAGGCTCCGCTGCCCGGCACCATCAACAGCATCAACGTGAAGGTGGGTGACACCGTCGCTGTCGGTCAGGTGGTCATCGTGCTGGAGGCCATGAAGATGCAGAACAACATCGAGGCCGAACAGGCTGGTACCGTCACTTCGATTCTGGTTAATCAGGGCGACACCGTGATGGAAGGTGCTGTGATGCTAACCATCGGTTAATTGACAATTTATAATTGATAATTGACAATTATGGGATTTACAAACTTTATCATAGAAAACTTCAACGAGTTTCTGACGTACACGGGCTTTGCGAACGTGACGGCAGGTAACCTCATCATGATAGTAGTAGGCGCCTTCTTTATTTGGCTGGCCATCAAGAAGGACTTCGAACCCCTGCTGCTCGTACCCATCGGACTGGGTATCATACTAGGAAATATCCCCTTCCGCGCCGATGCCGGACTGGAGATCGGATTGTATGAGGACAACTCCGTGCTGAACATCTTCTATCAGGGTGTACGACAAGGGTGGTATCCGCCGCTGATATTCCTGGGTATTGGTGCTATGACGGATTTCTCGGCACTGCTGGCCAATCCGAAGCTGATGCTGATTGGTGCTGCCGCACAGTTTGGTATCTTCGGTGCATATATGTTTGCGCTGGCCTTGGGTTTCGAACCCAATCAGGCAGCAGGTATCGCCATCATTGGTGGAGCCGACGGTCCTACGGCCATCTTCCTCAGTAGCAAGCTGTCACCCAACCTGATGGGAGCCATTGCTGTGTGTGCCTACTCGTATATGGCGCTGGTGCCGCTGATTCAGCCCCCTCTTATGCGACTGCTGACTACCAAGAAGGAGCGTCTCATCAAAATGAAACCCGCCCGCGAGGTTTCACAGACAGAGCGTATCCTGTTCCCCATCGTGGGACTGTTGCTGACCACGTTCATTGTACCGTCCGGCCTGCCCCTGCTGGGCATGTTGTTCTTCGGCAACCTGCTGAAGGAGAGCGGCAAGACCACCCGTCTGGCCAAGACTGCCGGTGCAGCGCTGAACGATATTGTGGTAATGCTGTTGGGCTTGACGGTAGGATGTTCGACGCAGGCTTCTGAGTTCCTGACGATGAACACCATCTATATCTTCGCCATCGGTGCTGGCGCGTTTATCATCGCAACCATGAGCGGTGTCTGCTTCGTGAAGCTGATGAACGTGTTCCTACCGAAGGACAAGAAGCTGAATCCGCTGATTGGTAATGCTGGCGTGAGTGCTGTGCCAATGGCTGCGCGCATCTCAAACAACCTCGGACTGGAGTACGACCGCCACAACTTCCTGCTGATGCACGCCATGGGTCCGAACGTTGCAGGCGTTATTGGTTCCGCCGTCGCTGCGGGCGCTCTGCTCGGATTCCTGTCGTAAAAAAAATGCCCCAGGCATCAGCCTAGGGAACTTTATACTAACGCTTACGGCGCTGTTTCTTAGACTTAACGGTCTTCGAACGGCGCTGTTTTGTTGTCTTAGCCTTTTTCTTGGAGGCTTTGCGGATGTCACGCTTGGCGACTTTCTTTTTTACCGTCGAGGTATCACCCGTGCTCTTCCACGTGACATTGTCGCGGGCATACATCACAGGCATATCTGGTGCAGGATTACGCTCGCAATATTTCAGGATGGCGTAATAATCGATGTTGCGACGCTGGTGGTTTTCGTAGAACCATATCTCGACACCAGCAGACGCAGTGGCAATCATAACGATATCGCGGTCGTAACCCACATACCAGCGTGCAAAGGAGTGGGAACGAACAGTAGATTCCCACGTGGGGGCACCATAGTGTTTCTGCATCCATTTGCGCAGGGCGACATAATCGTCACGCAGGGTTTTGCCCTGTTGCGTCTGCGTCGTCAGCAACAGCTGGTTAACCTTTGCGGAGTCTTTGCTGACATTCACATAGAGCCACACATCGAGACCTGCAATACGACCAGAAAGCTCGTATAGGTCCTCCCGTTGCAGGCCCTTATCCTCCAGCGTTTCTATGATTTCCTCTGGGGCAAGGTCGAGCGGCAGGTCTATAAAACGGGTATGTTCCTGTGCACAGACAGCAGTCAGCGAGGTAAAAAAAACGAAAATTGTGATGTATTTCTGTAACTTCATAAGTACCTAAATGAAAAAATTTCGTGCAAAGGTACAAAAAATCGGTAAAAAAATGCCATTAATTAAGAATTATTCGTAACTTTCACCCTAGGTGAAGTTACTTTCGTTCAGAAAAATCCAAATTTATTTGGTTTTTCGCTCACTTATTCGTAACTTTGCACGCATATTATACTAAGAACTGATGGGTCTACTGAACATATTCCGCCCTTCACGCTCCATTGTCTCACGTCTGACATGGCGCATCACGGTGGCTACAATCATTAGCCTCATACTTATTCTTGGGCTTATTTTCGTCATCATATACGTAATAGGTGCAGCACTCTTGGGAATCACGTTTGGCACCGCTATGGAGGTGACTAACGAGAAGATGAACACCGTCTTCTCCAATGTGGAGGCTGTGGTCAGGAACAATGTGCCGGAAGCAAAAAAGAACATCTATCAGGACGATATGCTATTTTCCAGTGTACAGCACATGTTGAAACTGAACGATGAAATCATGGGAACAGCCATTGCCTTTAATCCTAACTACGAACCCAAGAAAGGACAGCTCCATGCACCCTATGCCTTCCGCACCACCACGGGCATTCATACCACACAGCTGAACTCACGGGCATACAACTATCCGGAGAAAGAATGGTTTAAGAAACCCGTAGAACTGAAGAAAGCCTGTTGGTCGGAGCCATACGTGGACGAAGGAGGCGGAGGTTTTCCGATGATTACCTACTCGCTGCCGCTCATCAACGACAAGAACGAGGCCTATGCCGTATATACTGCCGACCTGTCGTTGGACTGGATTGAAACGCTGAGACAGAAGTCGGACAGCGCCTTCAACGTGAATTTCATGGATGTGTTTGACAATGAAGGCAAAAGCCATTTCACCAGTTTCCTTGTTACCCGTCAAGGCACGATTGTGGCCCATCCCGACTCGAGTCTGGTGATGAGAGCGACACTCAAAGACTATTTCAAGAACATCAAAGACAAAGAAAAGCGCAAGGAAAAAATCGTCAAAGATGTTCTTGAAATAGGTACTGACGATAGACTTTACAGGCTCTATAGAGACAAGAACGAAAGCTACATATTAATGTTTGCCGCTTGTGTTGAGCGTACAGACTGGCTGATGGTGGTGACACTCCCCATAACAGACATGCTGTGGCTGTTGAACAGTTTGATGATATTCATGGGCTTCCTCACCTTCATCGGTATTGGCATTATCGTTTTGGCTTGCTATTTCACCGTGCGCAAGGTGACCAAACCCATCAGGCAGTTTACGGTTTCCGCAGACGAGATAGCCAAGGGTAACTTCACCGCTGAGCTGCCAAAAGTCAAGACCAAGGACGAGATGCGCCGTCTGCGTGACTCGTTCGAAACCATGCAGCTGTCGCTGGTGAAGCAGATTGAAGAAACCAAGGCCATCAACGAAGACAAGGGACGTATAGAGGGTGAACTCCAGACAGCCCGTAGCATCCAGATGTCAATGTTGCCGAAGACCTTCCCGCCATACCCCGACCGCGACGATATAGACATCTTCGGACAGCTGATGCCTGCCAAAGAGGTGGGCGGAGACCTGTTCGACTTCTTCCTGCGCGACGAGAAACTGTTCTTCTGCATTGGCGACGTCAGCGGAAAGGGCGTTCCTGCATCGTTGCTCATGGCTGTCACGCGTTCGCTATTCCGCACCATCGCGTCCCACGAATCGCAGCCGGCACGCATCATGACGGCCATCAACGAGTCCATTTCAGAAGACAACGAATCGAACATGTTCGTCACCCTGTTCATTGGCGTCCTCGACCTGCCTACAGGCCGTATGCGCTATTCAAATGCAGGACACGACGCACCAATATTAATCGGCAATCAGGGGGTTGGTTTCCTGCCCTGCGACCCCAATCTTCCTGTTGGTATCATCACCGACTGGAAATTCACCCTACAGGAAACCGTTATCGACTCGCAAACAACTATTTTCCTCTATACCGACGGACTGACGGAGGCCGAAAACCTGCGCCACGAACAATTCCAGGAAGAACGTGTCCTGGATACCGCCTGTGAGGCTGAACGGAAACCAGAGAAGTTTATTGAACATATGACAAAAGTTGTACAAGACTTTGTAGGAAATGCTGAACAGAGTGACGACCAGACCATGCTCGCCATCCAGTATTCCAAGGAGCAGGACGACGATATGCGCCTGTCCCGCAGTCTGAAACTGACTAACAACGTCGACGAAGTACCACAATTGGCCGCTTTCGTCGATGAAGTATGTGAGGCCATCGGTCTTGACATGTCGCTGACCATGAGTCTGAACCTCGCCATCGAAGAGGCTGTGGTAAACGTGATGGACTACGCCTACCCCGCCGGCAAGAAAGGTGACATCCTCATCGAGGCCAAAGCCAACGATCAGTGTCTGAAGATTGTCATCATTGACTGGGGCACACCTTTTGACCCCACGACAAAGGCAGAAGTGGACACCACCCTATCGGCTGAAGAACGCCCGATTGGTGGACTTGGCATCCATCTGGTCAGGCAGATTATGGACTCCATCAACTACGAACGTATAGACGGAAAGAACGTCCTGACACTACGGAAAAAGACCGTTTAAGCAGGTTTTAATTTTTTTTAACTGCCTCGATAAGACTTTAGTCTTAGATTTTAAGTAAATTTGCAAATTAATAGAGAAATGACTGACGTAATATTATCTAGCTTTATCAGTTTGTTTGCACTATTTGGAAAAGTAGAGCAAGTGGACGAGGAACGGGCAAAAGAGATGCTCGTAAGTTATTTGCGTCACCAATTCGGCATCAGGAACATCGACCTTTACCTGGATCTCTACAGCGATATGCGCATGGCTTACGAGATGACCGATGACCTGAACACCCAAGATACCGTCCGCTCTATCTGTTCCAATCTGCAAACGGACATCCGCAACACGGAAAAAGCCCTGTTGCTGCTGCGTCTTTTGGAATTCTGTTCCGATGACGACGGATTTACTGATGTCATGTTCCGCACGATGGCCGAGCAGTTTAACATCTCTGACGAGCAGTATAACAACTTCATGGATTATGTCAAAAACAAGCCCACGGAGCACGTCATACTGCACCAGTTAGAAGGTTTCGACGGACAACTCAAGACGTTGCTCGACCCCTTCACAGGTTTGTTGATGTTTACCTACATGGGCAGCGATACCGTCCTGCTCAACGATGTTCCCGTACTCTCCGGGTGCTATCAAGTATGGCTCCAGAGCAGCGTGCTGAAAGGCAAGAGCGGTCGTCCTGTATACTACTCATCCATCATCAGCTGCTATGACAAGTCGGACAGCGAAGTAGAATCCGTAGAGTTTTGTGGACGCAACGTAACATTCAGATTCCCAGGTAGTGACAACGGTATGCACAATCTTAGCTTCAACCTTCACAATGGTGAGTTGCTTGCTATCATGGGCGGTTCCGGAACAGGTAAGACGACCCTTCTTTCCCTGCTCAACGGCAGTATGAAACCTCAGGAAGGCACGATTACCATTAACGGTCACGACATCAGCGAACCCGAGGCCAAAGACCTCATCGGTTACGTGCCTCAGGACGACCTGCTCATCGAGGAACTGACCGTATACCAGAACCTCTGGTTTACTGCCAAGCTGTGCTTCGAAGGAATGGCTGAAGAGGAGCTCGACCGTCGTGTCATGAAGACCCTGAAGAATCTCGGACTTGATGCCGTCAAAGATCTGAAAGCAGGTTCAGCCATCAACAAATACATCTCTGGCGGACAGCGCAAACGTCTGAACATTGCCCTTGAACTCATCCGCGAGCCTGCCGTATTGTTCCTCGACGAACCGACCTCAGGATTATCGTCAGCAGATACCGAAAAGGTCATCAACCTGCTGAAGGAACAAACGCTGAAGGGTAAGCTCATCATCGTAAACATCCACCAGCCGTCCAGCGACGTCTATAAACTCTTCGACCGTCTGTGGCTGCTCGATCGCGGTGGATATCCCGTGTTCGATGGCAACCCCATCGACGCCATCACCTATTTCAAGGAGGCTGCACACTATGCCGATGCTGAGACCAGCGCTTGTCCTATGTGCGGTAACGTCAATCCCGAAATCGTCCTCAACATCATCGACGAGAAGAGGCTCAACAGCAATGGCGAGATGTCCGACGAACGTAAGATGACGCCTCAGGAGTGGCACGAGCTCTATCTGAAGAATCGGCCCGAGCTGTCTGCTCCAGCTGTCAGCAACGTACCGCCTTCCGACCAGAAGAAACCTGGCGTGCTGAAACAGTTCGCCATTTTCCTGCATCGTAACTTCAAGACGAAGATTACCAATGTGCAATATCTCTGCATCACCCTCCTGCAGGCTCCCCTGCTGGCAGTGGTATGTGCTTTCCTCACACGCTATGCGCCACCCGAAGGATATTCTGTTATGGACAACAAGAACCTCGTCAGCTACTTCTTCATGGCCGTCATCGTCGCTACGTTCACGGGCATGAGCGGCAGTGCCGAGGAAATCATCAAAGACCGTGCACTGCTCAAACGCGAGCAATTCCTGCATCTGTCCTACGGCAGCTATATTTGGTCGAAAATTGTATATATGGCCTGCGTGTCACTCATCCAGACGTTGCTGTTCATCGTTGTCGGCAACGCCATCATGGAACTGCACGGGCTATTCTCCACCTGGTGGATTATCCTGTTTATGACTGCCCTGTTGGCCAACCTCACAGGACTACTGCTGTCGCAATGTCTCAACTCCGTCGTAGCCATCTACATCAGCATTCCCATGCTGCTCATTCCCCAGATATTGCTTTGCGGACTGGTGGTCAGTTTCTCCGACCTGACACCCAAGAGCACAACGGGTAACGTACCCATCATCGGAGACCTCATCCCCTCACGCTGGTCGTACGAGGCACTGGCCGTCACATCGTTCACAGACAATGAATACGAACGTAACTTCTTCGCGCTCGACAAGGAGAAGTACGAGACACAATACTACAACATGGGGTTGCTCTATGAGTTACAATCACAGCTTGAAACCCTGAAGGACGAGCAAAAGCGAGACAAGGAATCCAATGTGGACCACATGGCTGTCATCCGAACCAATCTGCCGCTAATCACCGCCTATTGCGACATGAAGCCTTACAGCGGCGACGAGTCCTACCAGTCGCTATACGACTATATGAGAGAAGCTGAGAACATCCTGTCGAAGCGCAGCAACGAAATATCGCTGAAGGCCGATGCCCTGACATCAAGCTATATCCGTCAGAACAGCAAAGAAGCCCTGCTCGACCTGAAACGACAGAATTATAATATCAAACTGGAAGACTGTGTCATCGGTGCCGACCAGCAACGAATGCTCGACATCATTGACAACTATGCCGTTCCCCGCACAGGACTTATCTTCCTGACGCCACAAAGTACCATCGGTCGTGCACCGTTCTACAGCAGTGAGAAAATTGTGGGTTCATGGCACATCAAAACACTCTGGTTCAATATGGCCGTGTTGTTGCTCATGTGTATCATCACTACGCTGATGCTGCTCACCGACTGCCCAGGGAGATACATTCGCAAAACAGAGAATTAACAAGATAAATAATTAACATTTTAATAACTCAAAAAAAATTAAGAAATGAAGAAATTATCAATTTTAGCTATTGCATTTGCAGCCGTTGTTTTCGCTGCATGTGGTGGAAAGAAAAGTGAGCAGGCTGAGGTAGAAGCTGACAGTCTGAAGAGTTTCGAACAGCAGCAAATCGAAGCCAGCATCAAGATGCACTTCGACAGCATCGCTGCCGAGATTGGTAAGTTGAAGCAGTTGCCCTTCCTGTCAGAAGGTGACGACGGCATCAAGCTGACCAAGGAAGAGAAGCAGGTCAAGCCCGACTATCTGCTGCCCACATCTGCTGCCGAGGAGGCTACCACACTGGCTGAAAAGTATCGTATCCTCAGCGCATTGAACGTTGACAAGAAGATTGCCACTCTCTATGAGATGCCTACCGAGGACTACGACAAGGCTATCACAAAGCTCGTGGCCGACATCAACGATCCTTCGTTCAAGGCTATCGATGACACCAACACGCTGTTTGAGACTTCTAACGTTCTCTATGACGAGATGGAGAAGAACGGCCGCATCAACCACTTCTGGCAGATGGCTGCTGCCGCACTTACCGAGCAGCTCTACATCGCCAATCAGAATCCCGACAAGTACCTCAGCACCTTCACCGACGAAGCTGCTTCTAACGTTACATTCCGCATCATCCTCGTGCTCGACGCTATCAATCGCCTGTCAGAGTACGATCCCGACATCCAGCCCGTTGCCAAGGCTCTTGCTCCTCTGGATGTGCTCAATGCCACTTCTGTTGCTGAGCTGAAGGATCAGGTTGCTAAGGCTAAGGACCAGATTAACGATGCACGTAAGGCCATTATCAAGTAATAACCATTCATAATTCATAATTTAAAAATGATTTTTGAGATTAACGAACAAAACGGCGGCTATACCGCCACTGTCAGCGGACGTCTAGACACCCCTGCTGCCGTAAAGGCCCAGCAGGAGATTGCCCCACTATTGGAGAATGCCGACAAACAAATCACCCTCGACTGCAAGGACCTGGAATATATTAGCTCGTCTGGTCTGCGCCTGTTTCTGACCATACGCAAAGAGGCTACAGCCAAGGGAGGTAAAGTCATTATCGAACACATCAACGACGAAATCAAGAAGGTGTTCATGATGACCGGTTTCTTCAATCTGTTCGATATCCGTTGATTTCGTATGACAGATTACGGACTCGACCTACATGGTGAAATGCTTCTCGAAGAGTACTGCAACAAGCAGCCGCTCTTCGAGGAGCTTCAACATGTGGTAATGGAAAAACTGGGCACACTGGTTCAGCAGAGTGGTATCGAGGTTAACTCCATGGAGTCGCGTATCAAGGCTGAAGAGTCGCTGGTCGGAAAACTTCGTCGCAAAGGGCACAAATACACCTCGCTGCTCGACATTACCGACATCTTCGGTGCCCGCATTATCACTTTCTACAACGAGGACGTCGACCGTATCGCATCGATGGCTGAGGTACTCTTCGAAATCGACTGGGACAACTCCGTTGACAAGCGACGGATGCACCAATTCGATAGTTTCGGCTACAATTCGTTGCACTATATCTGTCGACTTCCCAAGTCGCTGTATTATAACCCTGAGATGCCCGAAATCAACGAGGTTCGTTTTGAATTGCAAATGCGCACTGCTCTGCAACACGTGTGGTCAGCCATTCAACATGACATCGGATATAAGTCCGAAATCGAAACACCTTTGGAATATCACCGCAACCTCAGCCGTCTGGCAGGTATGCTTGAATTAGCCGACAACGAGTTCAGCCGTATTCGCAATGCGATTGCCGACTATCGTCGCCGTGCCCAGAGCCTCGTACAGAGCGGACAGATTGAGGAAGTGCCACTCGATCTGGATACCTTCCGCAGCTATCTCGACAAGCGTCCGTTCGACAAGCTCAATCGCAAGATTGCCGCTATCACACAGGCCGAGCTACATGAAGCCCCCTGGTGGCCCTACCTCAAAGTACTGCGCCGTATCGGTATGAACACCCTTGGCGACGTCGAGCGCCTTATGCGTGATAACTTCGACGACGCCTATCAGTTGGCATTGTTCCAACTGGGCAGCACCGACATCGACATCCTTGCCGAGACCGTCGGCCTGCAGAACCTCTGCATTGTACATCTCCTCAAGACCGGAGGAGGCAAGCTGTCTCTCGTTCAGTTTTTCGAAGCCATCAACGGCAAAATGCCACAAAACGAAACCCTTGCCGATATGGTCATGGAGCAGGCCAGTCGTCTGGAATTCATGAATAAGAAGGGATGACAGTTCAAAATCACCGTCCGAAGATTGCCATTATCGATCCCAATACGCTGGCCACGCTGGGATTGAAGCAATTGTTGCTCAACATGATGCCTATCGTCACCATTGACACCTTTGGCACCCTTGCTGAACTCGAAGCCAATGATGCCGACATCTATGCCCACTATTTTGTGTCCCTAGATATCGTCCTCGCCAACCGCGCCTATTTCGTCGAGCGTCGTCGTAAAACCATTGTGCTTACCCTCTCGCTCACCGACAGCACGCAGCCTAGCGAGTTCAACACCCTTTGCATCAATCAGCCCGAGCCCCAGCTCGTCCGTCAATTGCTTGCCCTCGAGCAACATGCCCACGGTCATGGCCAAAACCTGCCCCCTATCCCTCAGGTACTACAACAGAAAATCCTTTCCGACCGCGAAATCGAGGTAATGGCTCTCATCGTCCAAGGACTCATCAACAAAGAGATTGCCGACCGTCTCAATATCGCCCTTTCAACTGTTGTAACTCACCGCAAAAACATCATGGATAAGCTCGGACTCCGCAGCGTCTCCGCTCTAACCATCTACGCCGTCATGCACGGTTACGTTGATATAAACAAAATATAGAATATGAAGAAAGTTTCTTTTTTTATATTGCTAACGCTCATGCTGCTGGGCATAAGCAGCATTCGTCTTCGTGCTGAGGAAAAATTACCAACGAAACTTCTGCAACTGACTGACGAGGCATACCGAGCTTATAGTGCTCGCGAAACAGACAACTATTTTGAAACCGTGAAGAAGGTGAAGGATGCCACAGAGTTCTCCCAGTATCAAGAGACCTACTACCGTGCTTGCAGCTACGAGGCCATCTATATGTTCGAGTATGTCGACCACAAAAAAGGAGTGCAGATGGCTCACGACATTTACCATCACGCCAAGACGAACAACAGCAACGTCGGCATGTATTTCGCAACATTCGCCTTAGGCACCATCCGCGAACAGTAGGGCAACATGGGACTATGAAAAAAGTTTATATTCCAGGTCTTCTTATCATCAGCACACTGCTGGTCGTGGGTTGCAAAAAGGGCACCGAGCAGTCAGTGGTAGAAGCGGCAAGTGCAACCGAGAATACGAGTGAGTTTACAACGCTGACCGACGTAGTACCAGACGCTATTTTGGAGATTCGCTACTTTGGAACATATAACTTTGTAGGCGACAGAATAGATGGTTATCAGGAGCCAACGGCACTGCTGACAAGGCGCGCAGCAGACAGTTTGAAGGCAGTGAGCGATGACGTAATCAGCTTGGGTTACCGCTTGAAAATTTATGACGCTTATCGCCCACAAAAGGCCGTTGACCACTTCGTCAGATGGGCTGAGGATATTCCCGATACTCGAATGAAGGCGTACTTCTATCCCGATCTGGACAAAAAGGTATTGTTTCCTGAGGAGTATATCTGTGCGAAAAGCGGTCACTCACGTGGTTCTACGATAGACCTGACATTGTTCGATATGGCGACGGAGAAGGAATTGGACATGGGCGGCACGTTCGACTGGTTTGGACCAGAGAGTCACCCCGATTTTTGTGGCAATCCCGAAACGGGGGAATATACGGGCGACAACAGCAAAAGCCCAGCCACCAGGAAGATTACGGCAGAGCAGTTTAAAAACCGCATGATACTTCGCGCAGCAATGATGCGACACGGTTTCAATCCGTTCCGCACCGAATGGTGGCACTTCACACTGGCTGACGAGCCGTTCCCCGATACGTATTTCACATTCCCCGTCAGACAATTGAAAAATTAAACGAAAATAAGAGGAATTCATGAGGAATAGGGTGGAAATATAAATTTCCGCCCTTTTTTCTTGCACATATCAAAGAAAATATCTATCTTTGCAAGGTTAAAGTGTAAACTGAAGCATGAAAAGACCTGTATTGATAGCCGGACCGTGCGTGATTGAATCAGCGGAGCTGCTCGACACCGTAGCTGCAAAACTGGTGGAAATAAACCAGAAATTGGGCACGGAAATCATCTTCAAAGCCTCGTTCGACAAGGCCAACAGGACGTCTATAACGTCGTTCCGTGGTCCTGGTATCGACCGCGGACTTCAGATGATGGCTGACATAAAGGCAAAATACGGTTTACGACTCACTACAGACATCCATGAAACCTGGCAGGCTGAACCGGCAGGACAAGTGGTTGACATCATCCAGATACCGGCATTCCTGTGCCGACAGACAGACTTGTTGTTGGCAGCTGCACGCACAGGCAAAGCTGTAAACATCAAAAAGGCCCAGTTCCTGAGCGGTCGCGATATGCGTTACCCTGTGGAAAAAGCACGAGACGCTGGAGCAAAGGAAGTGTGGCTGACGGAACGCGGCAACATGATGGGATATAACAACCTCGTGGTTGACTTCCGTAACATTCCCGATATGCTGGAGATAACAGAAACAGTGATCATGGACTGCACCCACAGTGTACAGCGTCCTGGAGGCAGCAACGGCAAGACAGGAGGCGACCGACGGTTTGTACCACAAATGGCACTGGCAGCAAAGGCTTTCGGTGCGACGGGCTTTTTCTTCGAGGTACACCCTACCCCCGATCAAGGACTGAGCGATGCGGCAAACATGCTGGAACTGAGTGCACTTAGCGATTTGGTCGCAAAACTGATATAGTTAAAAGACAAAAGATAATAGTTGTGACGACAAGAAACTACGCAATACAATGTATCAAGGATGAGGCTCAGGCTGTGCTTGACCTGATACCGAAGATGAACGAGGAGTTCGACCGTGCCGTGGAACTGATGATGCAGTGCCAGGGTAAGGTGATTGTAACCGGCGTAGGCAAAAGCGGACACATCGGGGCAAAGATTGCTGCGACACTGGCGTCGACGGGCACTCCATCATTTTTTGTGAATCCGCTGGATGTATATCACGGTGACCTTGGCGTGATGTCGGCAGGCGACGTAGTGATAGCTATCTCGAACTCTGGACAGACAGATGAACTGCTTCGATTCATACCAATGGTATTGCACATGGAAATACCCATCATCGCCATGACAGGCAACCCAGAATCGTTGCTGGCAAAATATTCAACGTGCCATCTGAACGTGAGTGTAGCGAAGGAGGCTTGTCCGCTGAACCTCGCTCCAACAAGTTCAACGACAGCGACACTGGTAATGGGAGATGCACTGGCAGTAGCATTGATGGAGCAAAGGAACTTCCAGCCGCAGGATTTCGCTCAGTTCCACCCCGGCGGTGAGTTGGGCAAGCGACTGCTGACAACGGCTCAGGACGTCATGATTACCGAGAACCTGCCACTGCTGACAGAAGACATGCATTTGGGCGAAGCCATCATATTAGTGAGCAAAGGCAAACTGGGACTGGGGGTTGCAACAGACAATGGCCATGTTATCGGTCTTATCACTGACGGCGACATCCGTCGGGCTATGGAAAAATGGCAGGCAAAGTTCTTCGACCGCACCGTAGGAGACATTATGACACGCACCCCAAAGATGGTTGGTCCGCAGACGAAGATTGCCGAGATTCAGAAAACGATGAACAAGCACAAAATACACAATGTACTGGTAGTGAACGACGAGCACCAATTGTTGGGAATTGTAGACCGCTATGCGTGCGTGCTGTAAATTGGAAAAACGGAAATTGAGAATTGAAAATTGAATAATAAGATATGAACAGACTGAAAAGAATACTCATAGTCATCATGCTGGCACTGCCATTAGCAGCAGCCGGCGTCTACCTGTTTAAGACACTGGACGCACGTAACGGACTGATTAGCAGTCAGATTAACTGCATCTTGAAGGACCAGCGAGGTTATATGTGGTTCGGAACACCGGCAGGATTGTACCGGTTTGATGGCTATACATTCAAGAATTTCCAAAGTAATTCGCAGGACGGATCATCGCTGCCCGACAGCTACATCATCAGTTTACAGGAGATGCTGGACGGCAACCTGTGGATAGAGACATCAGCAGGATTCTGCATCTACCACCCGCAAACGGAAAGTTTCGAACGCGACATGAAACAGGTCTATGCCAGCATGGGTATCGAGGGAAAACCAAACGTCGTGTTCATTGACCGTCACAAAAACTTCTGGGCGTCGATACCGAACAAGGGAATCGTGGCGTATAATATGCAACAGCAGACAAGCTATGAGTTCGGATATACGAACGACGCCCACGGTGTTCCGCAGGGTAACATCTGCTCCATAAGTGAATGTCGCGACGGTGCCATTGCCGTGTACGATGACGGACGGATGGTGTGCTGCGACATTATGCGACAGCAACATACCGTATGGCAGACAGACCATATTGCCGCCCAGCGACTGCGCAGAACGAAATCGCTGAAAGCCTTTGCCGACCAGATGGACAACATCTGGCTATACGGACAAGGCACGTTGATGCTCTATAACAAAAACGCGAACACGTGGAACACTACCATTGGCGACCGTCTGGGGCTGACTAGCGTGGCTGTAGACCACATCGTGAATGGCATGGTGGGCGATAGAAGCGGTAACATCTGGGTAGGAACCGATCGCGCAGGATTGGTGCGTTTCAACGTGAACACGCTGGAGATGGAGAACATACAACCCACGAGCCTGACAGGGAGCAATACCAGCGATGAGGTCATCGGAGTGCAGAGTGTTTACGTCGACGACACAGACCTGCTATGGGTAGGTACCGAGAAATCTGGTGTGGCATACTATGGCAACAGCATCTATAAGTTTGCGACGAACTTCCTCGGCGACATCACCGCTATGGCGCAGACTGGCGATAGCACCGTATGGTATGGAACTGGTAATCACGGTGTCATCGGCTATAATGGTGTGCTGGCCAGCACAAAGGTATCTTGTATGGCGACAACACCTGACGGAAGTCTGTGGGTAGGTTCGAAACAGAACGGTCTGACGCGTATCCAAAATGGCGTCGGCAGAATTTACTCGGCAGCCCGCGACAGTGCGAAGACGCTGATAGACGATCACATCAACGCACTGTGTGCCGATAAGTCGGGTAACCTGTGGATAGCCACCAACGGCGGCCTGCAGGTTTACAACCCGAAGATGGACACCTTCTCGGCATACACCCGTGAGAATGGTATGCTGAATACGAACAATATCACGGCACTATTCTACGGGCAAAACAACCGCATGCTCATCGGTACGGCAGAAGGACTGGTGCTACTGGACCTTTCTACACGCGAGAAAACGGTACTGACGGGTAACTCGACGAACATACAGACGTTCACCAACAACTATATCACACAGATATTCGAAGATTCACGCGGACTGATTTGGATTGGAACACGTGAGGGTCTGAACATCTTGAACCCCGTGAAAGACGAACTGAGCTACCTGACGGAGAAAGACGGTCTCTGCAACAACTCAATATGCGGTATTGCCGAGGATGGACGCCACAACATGTGGGTAACGACGAGCAACGGACTGACTCGAGTAGTGACACAACGCAACCACGAGGACGGAACATTCATTTTCGGACTATACAATTACAGCGTTTACGACGGACTGCAGAGCAACGAATTTAATATGGGTTCCATTTTGGCCAAGACCGACGGACACACATTGTTTGGTGGTCTGTATGGTGTCAACTGGGTGCGTAAGACGTCGAAGGACGATCAGGAATCTCTGCCTCGTGTGATGCTGACACAGCTGTTTATCGGCGAGGAGGAGATACTGACGGGTCACGAGTATGACGGCCGCATTATCCTGACATCGGCACTGAACGAAATCAGCAAGATAGAGCTTGGCAACAGCCAGAACACGTTTACCATCAAGTTCGCTGCCGGTAACTACAACCAAGGTGAGCGACTGCAGTTTATGTACTGGATGGAAGGATTAGAGAACGACTGGCGCAATGGTGATGCGCTGCTGCATGGCGTAAGGTTCAACAATCTGAGCAGCGGCACATACACACTACACGTCAAGGCGGTCAGTGCTGACGGTGCTGTCAGCAACCAGGAGCGTACGCTGGAAATAACCATCGACCGTCCGTGGTGGATATCATGGTGGGCACTGACGGTATATGTCATCATTGCCATCCTGATACTGGCCATCTGGCGCTACGGTATCAAGAAAATCAAGAAGATATGGCGTAGCAAGCGTACCGTGATAGACGAGTTGAAACGCCAGCGCGAAGAAATCAAGAACACCAGTGAGGATCTGCGCCAGCCCATGGCCCGTATGACGACCATCATCGGCTCACTGGCCGAGAAGGAAGAGACAATGGAGGGTCGCGAGCAACTGAACTCACTGCACTTCCAACTGCTGCAAGTCATCACTCGTATCTCCGAGATGCAGTCAACGCTGGAGAATCCGGAGAAGAAGGCAGAGTCTACAGCAAAGGACCGCATGGAACTGAACGACCGCGGCGAGGTGGCCTACATCGGTTCTTCACAAAAGGAACTGACGGCCGAAATCAAGCCGTTCAAGTTCGACGCACAGGGCAAGAAGTTCAGCGTGGTATTCATCGACTCGAACCACGAATTCCTGAACTTTGTCAATGCCCATTTGCGCGACGTATACGACTTCCATACTTACGACAACATCAAGGACGCACTGCCCGATATCGAAATGCTGAACGCCGACCTCGTCGTATGCAAGCAGGATATGGATATGATGACCGGTAGTGAACTGTGTAACCAGTTTAAGATGGATTCGCGCAGAAGGAAGACCAAGTTTGTGCTGTTGACCGACGGCGTACTGTCACAACAGGATATGACCGACCAGAACATCACACTTGCCGCCGACGACTATCTGGCCAAGCCGTTCAATATCCAGGAGGCAGTGATGCGCTTCAACAAGTTGATGGGTCTCGGACCTATCGAGATGGAGAGCAACACCATCGAAGGCGGCGAGACACGCCGACTGGAGAGCCGCAACGCAAGTATGACCACGGCCACATTCAGCTACGACGACGACCGGCAAAATGTTCAGCGCCCAGAAGGCGAAAGTGCAGAGGACATTGCTCCTCACGAGCAGGAACAAGCTCCTCACGAGCAACAAGAGGCTCCAAAGAACATTGGTGGCGAACTGATGCGCCAGTACTATGGCGAGAACACTATCGGTGACTACTCGATGAGCGACGCTATGGACCAGCAGTTGATGCGTAACATCGAGCAGTTTGTGCTGCAGAACATGAGTCGCGGCCAGATCAGTCTGGAGGAGATGGCTACGGCAATGGGCATGGGTCGAGTGCCGTTCTACCACAAGGTTCGCGCCATCACGACAAAGACGCCTGCAGAAATTGTACGCGACCTGCGTCTGAAACACGCTTGCACGCTGCTTGTCAACACGAATATCAACATGAGCGAGCTGGCCATCAACGTCGGTTTCATGACTGCCGAGAACTTCTCCAACATCTTCAAGGACAAGTTTGGCATGACACCGCTGGAGTATCGTATGAAATACAGGAAATAATCCATGGTTCGTACGATTTTAACCTCCGTTTTTGCTACATTATTATTATCAGCGAGCGCCCAGACGAGCGACTCGCTGATAGTTCAGACACTGCGCGAGAGCAACATACGCTTTTCGAACGACAACAGCGTCACGCTGCTCATGTCAGGACAGGAAAAGTTCGACGACATGTTCCGCGCCATCCGTCAGGCCAAGAGCAGCATCCATCTGGAATACTTCAATTTCCGCAACGACTCCATCGCCTCGCTGTTGTTCGACCTGCTGCGCGAAAAACGCAAGGAAGGCGTAGAGGTTCGCGCGATGTTCGACGGCTTCGGCAACGACTCAAACAACCAGCCATTGAAGAAGTATCACCTGGAATCACTGCGCGAGGATAGTATCGACATCGTGGAATACTCCCCCATCCGATTCCCCTGGGTAAACCACATCTTCGGACGCGACCACCGCAAAATCGTGGTCATCGACGGAAAGATAGCCTATACGGGGTGATGCCGTCAACGAACTGCAGGCCATCTTCTTCCGCATCTGGAATCGTACGACTGGTGAAAACGTCAGCGGCATGAAATACTATCGTGGCGGCACGCCGACGGTCTTCGAAGGTCTGAAGCCTGACACCACCAGCACGAAGGGCACAAAGATGGTGGGCATCATCAATCGCGAACCGCATGTGACGCCGAAAATCATGCGCACATTCTATATCAATGCCATCAATCAGGCCAAGGACTCCATCCACATCATCAACCCCTACTTCACGCTGATACCCTCGGTGACAAAAGCGCTGACACGAGCTATCCGTCGTGGTGTGAAGGTGGAAATCATGCTGTCGTCGAAGAGCGATATCCCCCTGACACCCGACTGCGCCCTCTACCAGGCACATAAACTGATGAAGCGTGGCGCAAAGGTCTGGCTCTACAAACCGGGTTTCCATCACTCGAAGATCATGATGGTCGACGGATTATACTGCACCGTGGGCAGCACGAATCTGGATGCACGCAGCTTGAAGTGCGACTTCGAGGAGAATGCCGTCATTGTGGACAAGGCCACGACGAAGGAACTGGACGATATGTTCTGGCGTGACAAGCAGAAAAGCTTCGAACTGACCGAAGAGACGTGGGATGAGTTCCGCACCGGATGGCAGAAATTCCGCGGATGGTTTGCCCACCTGCTACAGCCATTCCTATAACATCACATTTGTACCTTACGACTGCACCAACGTTTCCATCATCCGATACTGAATGATGTCGACGCCTCGTTTCTTGAGCCACCAGAAGTCAAAAAGCGGGTCGTTACGCTGTTCGGCAGGCGTCAATTCCATGTATTTACGGAAATTCGCGGCAGCATCATCTATGCGATTCATCAACCACAGACAATAGCCGTAGTTCAGGTAGTCTTCACCCGTTGCGTGATGATCGGCCAACAGTTGGACAAAGACTTTCTCCGCCTGCTCCAACTTACCGTCACACGTCAGCGCCCAGGCAAAGACACGCTGGATATTCGCATCCTCCGCATGTTCATAATCCAACTGATAAAGCAGTTTCAGCGCCTCTTCGTTATCCTCCATCTTCACCAGACAAACGGCTTTGTTCAACTTATAGCTCACCTTGTCTGGCTGTAGCAACAGCAAGCGGTCGTAATACTCATCTGCCTGAGCATAATTGCCACACGAGAACTGCCAGCGGGCAGCGCCGGCCAACGCACGAACATTGTCAGGCTCTATCTCCAGCGCTTTCTCGTAGCTGTTGGTCCATATATAATACTGCGCATCACGCATACTTTCAGGGAAGGTGTTCAATACCCCGCGCGCCATCTTGTCGAAATGGTGTTTCTTCATCATACGGACAACACTGGCCTTGTAGCCGTCGAGTGGAGTCTGCATAAACAATTCCGATTCGAAAACGTTCAGGATGTCGTCATCCGAATGATTCCCCTCAAACGGATTGTTCATCGCGTTGCGGTTGGGGAACAAACGGAAGAAACGGTAGATATCCATCAGATAGATACGGCGGAGATAGGCTGCCGTCTGGCTTTCGCCAATCTCCATTTCTCCCAGCGACGCCTCGTTATTCATCATTACCTCACGCATCGAGGCCGGGAAACGGCTGAGGACGTCGTTGGCCGCAATCAGAAACGAATATTTGTCGCTATTGCAGAAGGGCCCCTTTGTGAGTATCGACTCCACGAAGCGCAGACATTCCATCCGTTCTACAAACTGCGCAACATCGGGATGCTGCATGAAGAACGGCACAAACCAGTTGGAGATATCGTAGAAGAACGGATAGCGCTTCATCTGGGCAAAACCTGCAAAATAGACGTCAACGCCCTGTTTCTGCATATCGATAATGCGCTGCATACTGGCTTCAAGTTTCTCCATCCGCTGTTCGGCAATATCAGGATGCAGGATTTCCTCCAGCGAGTCTTCCTCCGTTTCCTCAATGCCGTTACGGGTAATTTGAAACGAGTTGTTCTTGATCAAATCGGGCATGATCTCCCTGCTGATGATATCGTTGTCCTTCTCGGCATTCAGCGTCAGTATCAGCTGCATCTGCAGTTCCGTCAGTTCCTGACACACCTCGTCCGACTCCAACATTTCGTCAATAATGGCCTTCTGCTCAGGGAAAACATTTATCAGATGATGATCCAGCGAGAACACCCACCCCACCAAGGCTCGCTGGCGCACATGCTCGTCCTGCGACTGGCGGTAGACATCCGTCAGCAGACGGAACTTCACCATATCAAACTGACTCATCAGCGCGAGCATGATGGCAGCGACGATGAGCTGCTGGTCGTTACTGTCAACCGTCGGCGACAGCAGCAAATCGGTAAACCCGCTGCCGACACCCTCCGACCACATACGCGACGTGACGATATAATTGAACAGCGTGTTCATGTGCTGCTGGTGCGCCTTGTAGAGCATCCGGCTCTTCTCGTCGCGCTTGTTCTCAGGCTCAAACTCAAGCATGGCAATCTCGCTGACGAAATTCTCCATCTCACCACGAATGGCCGACAACGACCGGTCGTACGACTGCTGGCGGGCACCCTGATACAAACCCGTCAGAAACGACGAGGCCTGCAGACGGCGATAGACGGCAATATTGGCAAACAGCTGATACACCTGCTGCAACAAACGCTGATACAACTGCTGGCGCTGTTCGTCGACGACACCTTTCCGCCAGTAGTCAGCCATCAGGCTATACTCCTCCTTGATGACACGCAAGGCCTCCGCCGTCTGTCCATCGGGCCAGGCAGCCAGATAGGTTTCCAGTTCGGCAATAGCCATGCCACAGTTCCCGTAGCAGAGTTGTGCATAGACGCGTTCCAGTGAGTGATCCAATGTCTTCATCCTACCTCTTACTTCTTACCTCTTACTTCTTACCTCTTTTTTCTTACCTCTTACTTCTTACCTCTTACTTCTTACCTCTTGCTTCTTACCACTCGCCTCTTTTTTCACGCCCAACCATTTTTCCACGAGGGCAATATCCCGTTCACGTGGTCCTCGCGCGCGTTCATATTTTATTTTATCCGGCAGCGAGTCCAGCATGTTCTTCTTCATCTGACACCGCTCGGCAATGATGTCGCGATAGTGGCGCACACCATATTTGTTGATGCTGTCGCAAGCCTGGTCATAGGCCTGCATAAAGAGCTTCAGCTGCTGGGCACGTTCCGGATGCCGCATCTCCTGTTCACGGAAGACGAGCACACCCAGCTGCAGGCTATCCTTCCGGCTGTCATACACCACGCCGTTCTTCATCATACGCGCGGCAGTAGCCTGAGGTTCCATCAGCCAGAGCACGTCCATCTCGTTGTTCTGCAACATCAGCAGACGCACGCTGACATCGTTTATCTGCACCTTATACACGCGGTCCTTGTCCAGCTTCACCGAGTCTATCATGCGGTCGGTCAGCAGGTCAGTAGCCGAGAAGCGCGTCATGGCCACCATCTTGTCGTCCAGCTGTTTCAGCTGCTTCACACGGGCATTACGGTTGGCTATCAGTTGCCAGTAGGCACCGGTAACGGCAGGATAGCGCAACTTCAAACCTTGCCGCTCCATGCGTTTGGCCCTTACCAAGTCAGTCATCGCGCCCTCTACCCTACCACGCTGCAACGCCGTGTCACAGTCCATCTGAGCCATATAGAATTTCAGGCGCACGCCACCGCGCAGCGTGTCAAACAGCTGGTAATGCTCAGCCACATACAGCGGCAGACAGTCCAGCGTGGGCATCACGGCCACCTTCAGGGCTGCCGAATCCTTCCTCATCGCCTCGCGCTTACTGATGCCTTTCTGACGCTTGGTTTCTTCATACGACTGTCCGCATGCTGCCATCAACAGCACGCAGACTATCATGATTATCGTCGATTTCTTCATAATTCGCTTGCAAAATTACGAATAAGTGAGCGAAAAACCAAATTTATTTGGGTTTTTCCGAACGAAAGTAATTTCTCGCAAAGCGAAAAATTACGTTATTATTTGCAGTTTTGCAAGATTTTGCGTAATTTTGTACCCACTATGGCAAAGGATAAAATCATGTACGTCTGCGACAATTGCGGACAGGAGTCGGCCAAATGGATAGGCAAATGCCCTGCCTGTGGCCAGTGGAACACGTTCAAGGAAATCAAGGTCGCCGACACGAAGAAGAAGGTCGTGGCAACGTCGGCTGCTGCCTCGGCAGGCCATCAGCTGCGCGAAAACAAGGTGCTGCGACTGAAGGATATTTCAGCCAAGGACGACCCGCGCATCGATATGCACGACGACGAACTGAACCGCGTGCTGGGCGGCGGACTCGTGCCTGGCAGCATCGTGCTCCTGGGCGGTGAACCGGGCATCGGCAAGTCGACGCTCACCCTCCAGACCATGCTCGCCCTGACGGACAAGCGCGTGCTCTACGTCAGCGGTGAGGAAAGCGCCCACCAGCTCAAGATGCGCGCCGAGCGCCTCGCTGCGGCTGGCGGTCCCCCCACAGCCAGCGCGGTCGGCGGTTCTCCCGCCGACATCTCCGCCGCTGATAACTTCCTCATTCTCACCGAAAACTCCCTCGAGGCCATCTTCGACCACATCAAGGAAGTCCAGCCCGACCTCGTCGTCGTCGATTCCATCCAGACCATTTCCACTGAGGACGTCGAATCCTCTGCCGGTTCTATCGCCCAGGTTCGCGAGTGCGCCTCTGCCCTGCTCCGTTTTGCCAAAACCAGCGGCGTCCCCGTCATCCTCATTGGTCATATCACGAAGGAAGGCACCCTCGCCGGTCCGAAAATCCTCGAGCACATCGTCGATACCGTCATCCAGTTCGAGGGCGACCAGCATTACATGTACCGCATCCTGCGCAGCATCAAAAACCGCTTCGGCTCCACCTCCGAACTCGGTATCTACGAAATGCAGCAGACTGGTCTGCGACAGGTCTCAAACCCCTCGGAACTGCTCCTGACGGATAATCACGACGGACTCTCAGGCGTCGCCATCTCCAGCGCCATCGAGGGCGTCCGGCCATTCCTCGTCGAGACGCAGGCACTCGTTTCCTCTGCCGCTTACGGCACGCCCCAGCGCTCTGCTACGGGCTTCGACCAGCGCCGCCTAAACATGCTGCTGGCCGTACTCGAAAAGCGCGTCGGCTTCAAACTCATGCAAAAAGACGTCTTCCTCAACATCGCCGGCGGTCTGCGCGTCACCGATATGGCTATGGACCTCTCCGTCATTGCCGCCGTACTGTCGAGCAATGTCGATACACCCATCGACGAAGGCTGGTGTATGGCCGGTGAGGTCGGACTCAGTGGCGAGGTTCGCCCCGTCGCCCGTATCGAACAGCGCATCAGCGAGGCCGAGAAGTTAGGATTCCAGCATATCATCATCCCCAAATACAACCTCGCGGCCCTCAACCGCAAGAAGTTCCACATCGAGCTCGTTCCCGTCCGCAAGGTCGAAGAAGCCCTCCGCGCCCTCTTCGGGTAACCCGAAGAGAGTTACGAAAAGTCGAGCGTGGCAAACTCCTCGTCCTTATGACGGCGCGACAGCTGACTGCCTATCTGCGTCAGCACATCGCTCAGACCGCCCAGCGCGTCGTTCACCTGCTGCGTCGGTTCCTGCAAAGCGTCGTTCTTTATCGTCAGTTCCCACGACAGCACCTCCTCGGCCATCACGTCGAAGTCAGCATCCACATCAGCATCCAGCACAGCCTCCTGACGAACACGTTCCAGCACCTCCTTCTGCAACGTCTCCGCCACCTCCATGATGTCCGCCACCATGCCCATCAGCCGGTATCTCGTACCCGCCGAGGGCCGTTCTTCCCTCAAAACGGAAAGCCTCTCAGCCACTCCGGTCAGTATATTTTTGTAGTCCACCAT
>CADCDY010000019.1 GCA_902800245.1 uncultured Prevotellaceae bacterium | reverse complement strand
ACCTACAACGAGTACGGAAGCGCCGATGACGGGCTGTCCGTCTTCCTGAGAGGTAACGGTACCGTTAACCTTAGTCTGGGCCAAAGCAACTCCTACCATGAGGAACATGCTGGCCAGAATCATTGTTAATCTTTGTTTCATAAATCTCTCTCGTTTTTTTATAAATAGTTAAATAAAAATATGTACGTGTACGTTATTATATACAATCTGTCCTCACCCAGTTTTAAACTTTTTTAAGTTAAGACCGTGCAAAGGTAATGGATAGTTTTCTAAAAAACGAATAAATTTATAAAAAAATCACAAAATTGTGCAAGAAATTACCAAATGTAACATTCTTGCCATCGTTTTGGGGTGTTTTTTATGCAGAAAAGTTACACTTTGCTACTCGAACATACGCGACCACTCGAGGAACTTCAGTACGCCGTCGTGGCCGAACTTCTCTAATGACTGCGCTGCCTCGGCAACGGTCAGCACACGTTCCATTCGCGACTTGGAATAGAACTTATCAGCATAGCAGACAATCTGCTCCTCCAGCGTCTCGGGCGTGAAATCCTCGTGCGGCAGGGGCAGTTGCTGGCGTTCTATCTGCTGCAGCGTCAGTCCCGTTCCCGTATGTCGCTCAGCCACACGAGCATGACGTGGAAAGCCCTCCTGACGCAATATCTCGCCACCGATGACTCCGTGACGGATGTAAGGCTCCGTGCCATTACACCAGATGCTGGGGGCATTACAACGGAAGATGCCGATGTCGTGTAACATGGCCGCCTCCTCCAAGAATTGTACGTCAACGGGCAGTTCACGATGCGTACGTGCAATCAGCAGACAGCGGTCAGCTACCTGCCGCGAATGTTGCAATAATACCCTGCGGAGCTCGTCGTCCGCAGGGTAATACTTATCGATAATGGCTTGATAATCCATGAATTATCAATTGTCAATTGTCAATTATCAATTTGCATCGCGCTCAATCCATCCGAGGTTGTCGCCACGGCGCACCTTGGCACCCTGCTTGGCAGCGACCTCAACGAGTTTACCACCGAGGCAGGCGGGAATAGGAATAATCTCACCCCAAGGAGCCTGAATGTAGCAGAAGGTGTCACCTTCCTTGTATTTCTGACCGATGAACGGTTCGAGGCACGGCTCGCAGGCACCCTCGCCAGAGAATTCGTAGTACACCTGTCCGGCAACGGGAGCGGTGATGGGATCGGCCTTGGCATGCTTGAAGGCGGCAATCTCAGCAGGACTCAGTTTAGAACCGAGCTTGGCGTCCTTCGCTTTCTGGATATCAGCCAGCAGCTGCTTCTTGGCCTGCCCGCTGCGGAACGGACGATACTGTTCGGGGTGCATAGCGAGCTCGAAGAGTTCTTCGTTGTCCTGACCATAGTCCCAGCCGTTTTCGTCCATCTCCTTCTTGAAGCCTTCGAGGGCATTGGGGATGAGCGTGTGCGGATCGGCAGTGGTAAATTCGCGCTTCTGCTTCTTGGCCAGTTCGATGAATTCGGGATCGATGGTACCAGGCACCTTGCCGCTCTTGCCGAGAATCATACCCCAGATGGCGTCGTCCATCATGACGTAGCGGCCCTTGCCCTGTTCGATAGTCAGCAGGTTCATCAGCGCAATATTCTTCGTGTACTGCGAGAACGGAGTAACCAATGGGGGATAACCCACCTTCGGCCATACATACTCTACCTCGTTGAACAGCTTCACCAGCATGTCGTCCATCGAGAGTGTGGGCTCGCCCTTCTTCTCACGCAGCTTGTTGATCATCGTCTGGATAGGACCGAGGTCAGCCATCATCGAACCCATCATGCCACCGGGCAGACCGCTGCCAAGCAACAGACTCGACATGTGCTTGTTGGCAGGATTGATGAAGTAGCCGAGCCAATCATCCACAAACTCCTGAGTCAGCGAACGAGCCTGCATGTAGGCGTTCATATTGATATCTGCCACCTCGAAACCTTCGTTCTTCAGCATCGACTGGACAGAGATGATATCGGGATGTACTTTACCCCAGCTCAGCGGCTCAATGGCCGTGTCGATGATGTCGGCACCGTTGTTACAAACCTCGAGGATAGAAGCCATCGAGAGTCCGGGACCAGAGTGGCCGTGATACTGGATGATGATGTCGGGATGCTTGGTCTTGATGGCCTTCGTCAGGGCACCGAGCAGGGCGGGCTGACCAATACCAGCCATATCCTTCAAGCAGATTTCCTCAGCACCGGCGGCAATCACCTCGTCGGCAATATTTGAGTAGTACTCAACGGTATGCACGGGACTGGTGGTGATACACAGCGTAGCCTGTGGAATCATGCCTGCGGCCTTGGCCCACTTGATAGAGGGGATGATATTACGCGTGTCGTTCAGACCGCAGAAAATACGGGGAATATCCACACCCTGGGCCTTCTTGACCTTATACATCAGTTCACGAACGTCGTCGGGAACGGGATACATTCGCAGGGCGTTCAAGCCACGGTCCAACATGTGAGTCTGAATGCCCACCTCGTTGAAAGGCTTACAGAAGGCACGTACGGCCAAGTTGGGGTTCTCGCCAGCCATGAGGTTTACCTGTTCGAAGGCACCACCATTGGTTTCCACACGGGCAAAGCAACCCATATCGATAATCACTGGGGCAATGCGCTCCAACTGGTCCTTACGAGGCTGGAATTTACCTGACGACTGCCACATGTCGCGGTACACGAGACTAAACTTAATCTTTTTCTTCATAATGTGATAAAAGGCTTAATTATTCGTATTGTGCCACAAAATTACGAATAAAAGCGCAAAGTGCAAAATAATTTTCGAATTATTTGCACTTTGCCCCTAAAATCGTTTCTTACATCTGACTTCTTCCCTCTTACTTCTCAAAATGCTGATAGTCCTTCAGCGAGCGCCAGTCACCACCCCAACGGAAACCATATCGGGTGAACAGCCTATAACACAGGTCGCTACGGCTGATTTTATACCGGAACAGTTTTTTCCTGTCAACATACGGCTTGCCCGTTTCGGGTTGGATAAGCAGTGTACCATCCTTCTTCCGGCGCACACAGGGGTTGTACAGCGGATTGATGTCAATGGCCATCCCCCGTGCGTGTTTCGACAACTTCGTGCTGCCTTCCACCACGCGGTAACAATAGCACGACGTGTTGTTGGCACGCATCGAACGTTCGTCGTCGTCACCATATTCCGAGATAGGACGAATGCGTTCAATGGGATATTTCTCCTTGTAGAGCTGTTCGAAGATGGCACGCAGGTCGTCGGCAATGATGTGGTTGCAGATGATAACCCCCTCCTGCGTACGACCCTGGAAGTCGACGTGCTTCACCGTCAGCGTGTCGAGCCGCACTCCGGCAGGCTGTGCGGTAGCACTTACTGATACCAAGCTTAGCTGCAACACCATAAAAGCCATACGCAGCCAAGATTCGTGAAATTCGTGGTTAAATATAATCATTACAATTATCAATTGTCAATTATCAATTAAATACAAAGTATTTCACATGGTTGTTCTACGAATGTCGTGGCACCGTACTCCAATAGGAATTCACGGTCGCGAAAACCCCATAGTACACTGATACACGGCAGACCGCTGTTCCGAGCCGTTGCAAGGTCTACGTCACTGTCTCCGACATAGACAGCACTCCCCTCCCCTAACTGCTTCAACGCGGCAAACACCGTATCCGGTGCGGGCTTCTTACGGATGCCCGCAGCCTCATCCTCACCGATAGCCACCTCAATCTCCGGAAAGAAGTGGTGCACCAGTTCCTGTGTCGCAGCCATCATCTTGTTACTCACCACCGCCATCCGGCATCCACGCTGTTTCAGTTCGTGGATCAGTTCCAGAATGCCGTCATACGGCCGTGTGGTATCCAGCGAGTGTTTCATATAATATTCGCGGAACGCGGCAAAAGCCGCCTCAAACGCCGGAGTATCCGTCCCTTCGGGGACCGCACGCTCCATCAGCCGCCGCACGCCATTACCCACAAACCTTCGCACATCATCTATCGAGTGTTCCGGCATGTGGTGCTGACGCAGGGCGTAGTTCACGCTGGCTGCCAAGTCCTGTAAGGTATCCAGCAACGTCCCGTCAAGGTCGAATATGTAAATGTCGTAAGCCAATAAACTATAACCAATAACCATTAACCGTTAACCATTTGACGGTTCAGCAGTCGTTCTTCGGCCATTTTTTCGTACTTCGTGCCAGGCTGACCGTAGTTGGCATAAGGCCAAATGCTGATGCCGCCACGGGGTGTAAAGAGTCCTATTACCTCTATATACTTCGGTTGCATCAGCTTCACCAAGTCCTTCATGATGATATTCACGCAGTCCTCATGGAAATCACCGTGGTTACGAAATGAAAAGAGGTAAAGCTTCAGGCTCTTCGATTCCACCATCCGCTCGCCAGGGATATACATAATCTTGATTTCAGCAAAGTCGGGCTGACCGGTAATCGGACACAACGACGTAAACTCCGGGCAGTTGAACTGCACCCAGTAGTCGTTGTCCTTATGCTTGTTCTCAAACGTCTCCAGCACTTCCGGAGCATACGTCATCTTGTATTCCGTCTTGCGGCCCAACTGCTGCAGGCCCTCGTTTTCTCTACTCATATCTTCAAAATATTAAATATGTTATAATTGATGTCCTCATCGTACACATCCTCATGGTCACGCTTTTTCGTGTATTCCACCACGCGGATGGTTACGGGCAATACCAGGATTTCATACATCGTCTTCAGCATTACCTGCGAAATCATCAGCGAGGGCATCTCCTCCCAGGGTATCACACCGCCTAAGGCCAAGGGGAAAAAGATGACGGAGTCGGTAGCCTCACCAAAGATGGTGCTCAGTACCGCACGTGTCGAAAAGGATTTTGCATAGTTCTGTTTCTCCCGATGCTGTCGCGAGGTCAGTTTCATCCTCGACATCACATAGGCATTGATAAACGATCCGGCGATGAAGGCGATAAACGAGGCAGCAGCAATACGGGGAGCCAGTCCGAAGATAACATGGAACCCCTCGTCACCATGCCAGTAGGGAGCCCCTGGAATCCAGTCGGCTATGGCTCCCATGATGACGAAAAAGAAGTTCATGGCAAAACCCATCCATATCAGCATGCGAGTACGGGCATAGCCCCACACCTCACACACCACGTCGTTGATGATGTAACTAACGGGAAAGACGATGACACCTGCTGTCAGGTTAATCGGTCCGAATGACAATTGCTTTGTTTCCAATACGTTTGCCGTAATCAGGCAGACGCAGAACAGTGTGCCAAAAAGCATAAAAAGCACACTGACTTTTCTTTTTTCTTGTTCCATATTTGTTCTTGTTTTGTTAAAGGGGGTTAGCAAGTACGTTGCAAACCGAATGCAAACGAAATTTATTTCTGTTTGCTGAGGTGCAGCACGCACTCGCTGGCGTTAGCCAGCAAGTACCCCTATGTTATAGCCAGACCCATTTGGCGGGCTTTTTCGAGAAGGAGAGCCATCAGAGGCTCACGCTCGTTTTCAACACGATTGTCGAGGACGGCATCCTTGAGATATTGTTTAAGGACGCCCACCTCGCGGGAAGGCTGGAGATGAAAGAGTTCCATGATCTCGTTGCCGTCGATGACAGGCTGGAGGAGGCGTTTATAGTCCTTGACCTGCAGGTCGGCGAGTTTTTCGCGAACCATACGGAAATTCTCGAGGAACATCCGTTTTTTCACCTCGTTCTTCGATGTGATATCCGCCTCGCAGAGCAGCATGAGGTCGTCGATGTAGTCGCCAGCATCGTTTAGCAGGCGACGCACGGCAGAGTCGGTCACCTCGCTGTCGGCAATGACCTGCGGTCGCATGTGGAGGTCAACGAGCAGTTGGACATACTTCATTTCGGCACCCATGGGAAGTTTGAGTCTCCGGAAGATCTGCGGCACCATACGAGCACCTATGGTGTTGTGATTGTGGAAGGTCCAGCCAATGCCGGGTTCCCAACGTTTGGACTTGGTTTTTCCCACATCATGCAGCAAGGCCGCCCAGCGAAGCCAAAGGATATTTTGGCTATTAGCCATTGGCTCTTGGCTGTTGGCTCTTGCGACATTTTCGAGGACTTCGAGGGTATGATAGAAATTGTTTTTATGAGCACGGTTGTCACGCTTTTCAACGATGTCGAGGGCTGCGAGTTCAGGCAGGATAATCTGAAGCAGCCCCGAGCGCTGGAGCAGTTCGAAACCAATGCTCGGATGGGGAGCCATCATGATTTTGTTCAGTTCCACCTCGATACGTTCGGCACTGACAATCTTGATACGCGCAGCCATCCGTTGCAGGGCCTCGAAGGTCTCGTCCTCAATCCGGAAGTTCAGTTGCGTGGCAAAACGGATACAGCGCATCATGCGCAGCGGGTCGTCGGAGAATGTCACCTCAGGGTCGAGCGGCGTGGCAATAATGCCGTCCTCGAGGTCGGCAATGCCGTTGAAGGGATCGACAAGCTGTCCGAAGCGGCTGTGGTTCAAGCAGATAGCCATCGCATTGATGGTGAAGTCACGACGATTCTGGTCGTCCTCCAGCGTGCCGTCCTCAACAATCGGTTTACGCGAGTCGTGGCTGTAGCTTTCCTTTCGAGCTCCCACGAACTCTATTTCAAGGCTCTTGGCTTTTGGCTCTTGGCTATTAGCTAACTGCCAATTGCCAATTGCCACCTTCACCTGGGCAGTGCCGAAATTGCGGAATACCGAGAGATGGGCACGACGGCCAAGACGCTGTTTCAGGGCCTCAGCAACACGGATGCCAGAGCCCACAACGACGACATCGATATCATCAGACGGGCGTTCGAGGAATATATCACGTACGTAACCTCCGACGACGTAACACTCTACCCCCAACTCGTCGGCAACATTGCCGATGAGATGGAAGATATCTTTGTCCAATATCTTTGCCAGTGCTGCGTCCGAATATAGTTTCATCTATGAATGCGGCTGCAAAAGTACAAAAAATTTAGGGTTTAGAGAGATAATTTAGATTTTTTTATTATCTTTGCACCCAAATAAAATAATATTAAGGTATTTGGAAAGTAATTTTGAAATAACCAACCGCCAGTTTGAGCAGATCGTCGGTGAATGCCGTGCACTGTTTGAGAAGAAGCTCCACGACTACGGGGCTTCGTGGCGCATATTGCGACCATCGTCGCTGACCGATCAATTGTTTATCAAGGCCAAGCGTATCCGTTCGCTGGAAATCAAGAAAGAGTCACTGGTCGGAGAAGGTATCCGACCGGAGTTCATTGCCCTCATCAACTACGGCATCGTAGGACTCATCCAGATATACAACGGATTCAGCGACACGGTGGACATCAGTGTCGACGAGGCCATGAAGTTGTACGACAAGTACGCCAACGAGGCGCTGGAACTGATGAAGCGCAAGAACCACGACTATGACGAGGCGTGGCGCGGCATGCGGGTAAGCAGCTATACTGACTTCATCCTGACGAAGATCGAGCGCATCAAGGAGATTGAGAACCTCGGCGGCGAGACGCTGGTCAGCGAAGGCATCGACGCCAACTACATGGATATCATCAACTACGCCGTGTTTGGCGCGATAAAGTTGAAAGAAGAAAATTGAGAAAGACGATAGTCAACATAGCCCGGTTTGTATTGGCCACCGTCCTGATCCTGTCAGGATTCGTCAAGGCCGTTGACCCGCTGGGCACACAATATAAGATTGCCGACTACCTGACGGCGATGGAGTTGGGCAGAACACTGCCTGACTTTGTGACGCTGGGAGCCTCCGTGCTGTTGTCGGCCGTTGAATTTGTGTTGGGCATCTGCCTGATGTTCGCCATCCGCCGCCGACTGGTGTCGCGACTGGTGTTGCTGGTGATGCTCGTGATGACTCCGCTGACGCTGTGGCTGGCAGTGGCCGACCCCGTAAGCGACTGCGGATGTTTCGGTGACGCGCTGGTATTGACCAACTGGCAGACGTTCTGGAAGAATGTCGTGTTGCTGGCATGTGCCGTCCTCGTTGCGTGGCGGCCGCTGGACATGATGCGCTTCGTGTCGAAGAGCAACCAGTGGATTGTCATCAACTATACGGCGATATTCATACTGGCCGTGTCGGGATGGTCGCTGTACGACCTGCCCTACTTCGATTTCCGCCCCTACCACGTAGGAACGAATCTGCGCGAGGGTTGGCAGAAGATGATGGACGGACAGGACTCGCCATACGCCGACTTCTTCGTGGAACGAATCGCCGAGGGCGACGATATCACGGAACCGATGCTGCTGAACAAAGGCTATACGTTCCTGATGGCGGCACCGCACTTGGAACAGGCCGACGATAGCCAGCTGGACCGCATCAACCAGTTGTATGAATATGCTGCCGGACACGGATACCCGTTCTACTGTCTGACGGCCAGTGGACCAGAGGCCATCAATATGTGGCGCGAGACGACGGGAGCGGAATATCCGTACTGTCAGACCGACGAGACGACGTTGAAGACCATCATTCGCAGCAATCCCGGCGTGCTGTTGTTGAAGGACGGCGTCATTATCCGTAAGTGGAGCCACAACCGGCTGCCGGACGAACAGGCACTGGACGGACGTCTGGAACATACGCCACTGGGACAGATGCCCGACAATTCGGTCCCTGGCAAGATTCTGGTCATTCTGCTGTGGTATGTGCTGCCACTCGTGCTGCTGGTCATTGCCGACAGGCTTTGGACTTGGACACAATGGCTTAAGAAGAAAAAAGTATCAAACAAAGATATCAATCAACAATTTAAAAGTAACACAACAATGAGAAAGAAAATCGTAGCAGGCAACTGGAAAATGAACCTGAACCTGCAGGAGGGCATTGCCCTGGCAAAGGAACTGAACGACGCACTGAAGGCTGACAAGCCCAATTGTGACGTGATTATCTGCACACCGTTTATCCACCTGGCATCAGTAGCTAACGTACTGGATGCTCAGCTGGTAGGTCTGGGTGCCGAGAACTGCGCCGACAAGGAAAAGGGAGCCTTCACCGGTGAGGTAAGCGCCGAGATGGTGAAGAGCACTGGTGCTCAGTATGTCATTCTGGGTCACTCAGAGCGTCGCGAGTACTACAAGGAGACTCCTGAGATCCTGAAGGAGAAGGTACTGCTGGCACTGAAGAACGGTCTGAAGGTCATCTTCTGCATCGGTGAGACACTGGCAGAGCGTGAGGCCAACAAGCAGAACGAGGTTGTGAAGGCCGAGCTCGAGGGTAGCGTATTCAACCTCAGCGAAGAGGAATTCAAGAATATCGTCATTGCCTACGAGCCCATCTGGGCCATCGGTACCGGTAAGACTGCTACCGCTGAGCAGGCTGAGGAGATTCACGCCTACATCCGCTCTATCGTTGCTGAGAAATATGGTCAGGCTGTTGCCGACGATACCAGCATCCTGTATGGTGGTTCGTGCAAGGCCTCTAACGCCCCTGAACTGTTTGCCAAGGCTGACATCGACGGTGGTCTCATCGGCGGTGCTTCGCTGAAGTGCGCAGACTTCAAGGGCATCATCGATGCTTGGAAGAAGTAATAATGAGACGTCTCATCCTATTTTTAACGCTGTGTGCTGGCATTGTCGTCAATGCCAGTGCACAGACGTTTACACAGCGTGTCCAGCAAAAGAAGGCCGGACAGGGTACGGTGACCATTGAGGAGAGCGCAGAGATAGACCAGCTGGTAAACAGCGCCGCGCTCGGTGCTGCAACAACTACCACAAAGCCTACCACTCCTACCTCCCCCACGAAACCAACCAACCCGACCTCCTCTACGACGACAACGAAACCTACCACCACCACTGACAACGGCACCACTGCTGAAGAGGCACCCGTGGAAGTCACCAAGAAAATCAGGACTGGAGGTACGAAGGTTACCGGTTATCGCGTACAGGCCTTTGCCGGCGGCAATTCACGCAAAGACCGCATACAGGCAGAAAGCGTGGCCAGCAGAATCAAGGGCAGTTACCCCGAAGTTCCTGTCTATACTCACTTCATCTCCCCACGATGGATATGCCGTGTGGGCAACTACCGCACCTACGAGGAAGCACACCAGATGCTAATCAGCCTGCGGAACATGGGCTTCACGGAGGCTATCATCGTCAAAGGTAAAATAACAGTTTACGACTAAATGGCAGAAGAATACGAATATCGCGCAGGACTGGACGAGTTGGCAGCACAATACCACCGCATCCTGGAATTGTTGGGCGAGAATCCTGACCGTGAGGGGCTGCAAAAAACCCCGATACGCGTGGCCAAGGCCATGCAGTTCCTGACACAAGGCTACGAGCAGGACGCCCACGAGATACTGCGTCAGGCATTATTCCGCGAAGATTACTCGCAGATGGTCATTGTCAAGGACATTGACTTCTTCTCACTCTGCGAACACCATATGCTGCCGTTCTACGGCAAGGCACACGTTGCCTATATTCCTAACGGCTACATCACGGGACTCTCGAAGATTGCCCGTGTGGTAGACATCTATGCCCACCGGTTGCAAGTCCAGGAACGTATGACGCTGCAAATCAAGCAGTGCATTCAGGAGACGCTGCACCCATTGGGTGTCATGGTAGTCATTGAGGCCCGCCACATGTGTATGCAGATGCGCGGTGTGGAGAAACAGAACAGCATTACCACCACCAGTGAGTTCAGCGGTGCCTTCAACCAAGCCAAGACCCGTCAGGAATTCATGAATCTATTGCATAATCAATAGTCACTAACCCCTAAACCCTAAACAACTAAAAAAAATAAACATGGAACAGTTTAATCCTAACACCTACAAGAAACAGAACACTGCCCAGCAATTCACCGGCAGTTGTCTCGGAAAGATTATCATTTGTACCGTCATCTGTATCGTCCTGCTGATTGTCGCAGCCATCACACGTCCTTCTGACAGCTACATGCGTTGGCATATGGAAGACAACATCACGGAATGTATCGCGGCCAGCGACAGCATTGAGAGTGACATCATCGACGATTACGTAGGCAACATCGGGCGTATCTTCACCCATGCCGACAGTACGGATGTCAATCCCGAGCTGTGGGAGACCTACAAGAAGTTAAACAAGTTGGAGATTTATCCGCACACGTTCTTCAAGACGGCACGCATCATCAACAACATCCATCCTGAAGGTGTGCGTGTGGGTATCGGTATCTTCGGCATTGTCATTCCAACAGTCAAGTACTCCGACCTCCTGATGAATACTGGCGCCGTTCGCGGTGACTATAACCAGAAGCTCATCAAGGACGCCACAGTTCCTGACATGTACACGGGAGATAATCCGAATATCCAGCCTTTCCACTACAAAGGCAATCCTGATGACTAAGAAACAAAAGGCTCCCACGTTGGGAGCCTTTTGTTATAATCAGGTGGTTACGTTTATCGTACCACTTCCGTGAATTCGGGCTTCGCATCAGCTGCCTTACCGACGGTAACGTAGATGATGGAAGTAGACTCTTCGCCGTTCATGCCGCGACCCTTGACAGTGAACTTATAGTCCGTGCTGTCGCTGGTGGTGCGCTTGCCAACAGTTTGGGGAGTACCCAATGGGAATTGGTAGCTGGAGCATGCTGCATCGAAGATAGCACGCTCAGCATCGGTTACAGGCTGCTGGGCTGAATAGTCCGGCAGCTTTTCTACTGTACCCTGCTTATAGCCATTCTCCTTCAGGAAACGATCAAGTTCCTTGGGGGCAGCAGCCACGCGGGCTGTACGGACGCCATAGCCTGCGGCGATATTGGCCTTAGGCAGCGCCTTTTTCAAATCGGCTGAAGAGGTGTTCAGACCACCACTGCCGAAAGTGCAGAACGGCACGACGGTCTTGCCGGCAAAGTTCTGTTCCTTCACAAGCGTAGCAATCGGCAGGGCATAGGTGCCAAACCAAATAGGATAGCCGAGGAAGATGACGTCATAGTCGGCAACGCGCTTTTTCAGCGGTTTCAGAGCAGGAGTCTCACCACTCTCACGTTCACGTCCGGAACGCTGGATGGTCTCCTGGAAGTTTCCGGAATAAGGCACTACGGCCTCGATTCCCTCAATGTCGGCACCCGTCTGTGCCTTTATCTCTTCAGCAACGGTCTTCGTTGTTCCCGTTTCTGAATAATAAAGCACCAGTGCCTTCTGTGCGTAGGCCGTCGAAATAGTAGCCATAGCTGCAAGTGATAATAATAGCTTTTTCATAAATACTCTTGGAGTATTTCGTATTACTCCGATACTTTTAGAAAAAGGTCTCGGACTATTCAGTCCGATGTCTTTTTGACAAAAGGTCTCGGACCATTTTCAATCGTCCCAGGACATTTTTCCAAAGTTCTCGCTTTGCGAGACTTTAGAAAAAGGTCTCGGACTCTCTCGAGCCCGAGACTTTCACATGTAAAGTTCTAAAAATTACCTTTTGGTAATATATTATTGTTTAGAAATTACTTATTCATGAACTTCTTGCCGTCCTTAACAACGAGGCCCTTGAAGTTCTTGTCGACCTTCTGACCAGCGATGTTGTAGATAGCAGCAGAAGAGTTCTTCTTAGCAGTTACGTTAGTGATGCCAGAAGGATCGGTACCGTACTGATAAGGAGCGCCCTTGTCAACCTTAATCCAGAAGTTAGATGTATCTTCAGCCTTGATCAGGTTCTCATAAGTCATACCTTCCTCCAATGATGAATCATACAGATACCACTGAACGTCCTTGATATAGTAATCGTTAGCGGGCTTGAATTCTGACAGATTGAATACAATAGACCTCATGCCTTCGTCACCAGCAGGAATCTTAAATTCTTTCTCGAAGGGCAGCCATTCCTCAGTGAAGTCCACGCTACCGATAGCCTGCCAGTTGAGGTAAGTGCAAGGTTTGCCATCATCTCCCACCTTATGAACCTGTGTAGAAGCTGTAGCAGCCTTTGCGGCCTTGTACTGGAACTTAACGACAGTCACCTCATCTGTCTTAAGATCGCGGTTGGCTGCAATCCAGAACTGGTTGTCCCAAGGCTGACCTTCACCAATACCCTCTTCTCCATCCTGAGGAGTTCCATCATCCTTAGCAGGTTTCCAGTCACGCTCTGTAGCATTTACCACAAACTCAGTAGTGTTAGTCACAATAGCAACGGGATCTGGCAATTCAATAGGATCACCCTCAACTTGCATGAAGAGAATCTGACCTTCTGTCTTAGTACTCTCCAGATTAGGAGCAATATAAACTGCCCATACACCAGCTGCAGGGAGAGAAATCTTATAGCCTGATCCTGCTGCATACTCCTGCCAGTTATCAGGATCGTTACCCTTGATTGTACCTACAGGCTTAATAGTAGAACTCTTGAATGCTTTGTCGTTACCACGAACAGTTGAAATCTGGATCTCATTGACCCATGAATCCTTCTTGCCTACAGTACCAACTGTAGCAACAACAACTTCTGGATCGTCAGGATCCTGAGTGAATTCGATAGCGTTATCGTAGTCATAAGCGATACCGGTTGCCTGATTAGAACCAGCTACATACCAGCCTTCATCAAGCTTCATTTCCTGAATAGAGAGATCATCGAAATAAAAATCAATAGCATCTTTATTTTGAGCGTTCAAATTGAATGCAATAGAATGAATTGGTTTATCATTCTGTGGAGCTGGTATCGTCACAACATTATCATATTCCTGCCACTCTGTAGTGAAGGTAACATCACCAAGAACTTGCCAGTGGAGGTAATCAGACGGTTGAGCAGAGTGCATTTGAGTATTTGTAGTTGCAGTTGCTGTAGCTCTATAACGGAAATGGAACTTGTATTCTGCACCTACCTTCAGTTGTTTAGGTGACATTATCCAGAACTGGTTGTCCCATGCAGAAGCATCACCCTCAGTAGTAGCGGGCTGACCGTGACAAACGAATACGTGGTTGGAAGGATCAGTTGGGTCAACTTCAATGCCAGCAACGAACGGATCCCAACCATCGTTTTCATTCATATTGACGCCCTTCTCCTTTGACCAAGCACAAATATTGATTGTATTATCAGTCTCTGTGAAGAGGGTTGCCTTCTGAGCATCAGTCCATGGGGTTTCAGCATCACCATTAGTTATCATCTCAATCCACTCAACAGGACGCTGTTCCTTACCCTCATGGGTAATCTTCAGATAGGCGATATCCCAAGTACCAACCCAGTCACCACACTGCATGAGAATGTTACCATCGGTATTCGTAGCAACGTAATCAACGGTTCCTTCTACCCAGTCTGTGGTAATAGCGAACTGACCATAAGGAGTCTGACCGAATCCAAGCATGGAAACATTTCCTGCATGGTCACCCTTAATCTTAAAGTGGAGCGTGTAGGTAACGTCTATTTCTGCATTCACGCCACCGATAGGGAAGAACTGGCAGTCCCAAGAAGGATCTGTTGCCTCAGTACTTTCAAAGTGGAGACAGCCATCTTTGAGCGAAAGACGTGCAAATGCCGATTCGCTACCACGCCAACTGGCAAACGGGACTTCAGAGATGTCCGAATACTTAGAGAAGTCAACCTCTGCGTCGACAAACTCCACAGCATTTGCTCCCAAGAAGCATGTCAAGAGAGCAAGAAGAGTAAATAGTTTTTTCATAATAGAAAAAAAATTAGTTAATAAATAAAATGAATTAAAAAAAATAATAATTGATATACTTTAGAGAGAGATGACTGCCAGGAAAATCAGACGAATCCTTTTGTTCACTGGCAATCATCTGAGTTCGTTTATTGTTGTCCACCAAGTGCTTTGCAGAATGCCTCGTAGGTTGCAGTGCGAACCCAGTCCTTACTCTTGCTGTCAACAGCCCAGAGACCTACAGGATCGGTTGTGTCAGACATATTGCCCTTACAGATACCAGCCTGCTTGTCACGTGGAATCTTGGCCATATACTGCTTGATGACGTAAGCATTGTAGTCGGCCAGCTGCTGACGCTGAGCGTCAGTGATTTCCTTAGCTGCGACAGCAGTGCCTTCAGCATTCTTATACTTGATATCGAAATTAGAGACACGGATGAGTTTACCAGTCGTAGCAAGGTTGTCCAGCAACGTATTCAGGGCATTCTTGTTAGCCTCCTGCGTTGCGGCATCCTCACTATAAACGAGATTCAGCTTGGCATTGATACCGTCAATATTGGCACCATTTGCATCCCAGATGCCAATCCAGTACATGAGGCTCTCAAACTTCTTCTGTTCCTCAAGCTCTGTTTCGCTGATGAAGAGCTTCAGATCACTCAAATTGCCACCATGTTCTTCGAACGACGTACGGGTTGCATGAGCAACGACAGGAGCATAGTTCTCACTGCCAAGGATATCCTGCCAGAAAATCTTATCGGTAGAATGCTTGAGGTCGTACATACCGCTCCCCAGTTGAGACTTCGAGTCGATGGCCTCGTCGATGAGGTCGAAGGACGTGATACGGCCTTCGTTGATCTTCATCACACCGTCGCACCATGCCTTAACGGCATAATTGATGGTGTCGCTGAGCTCTTGGTGAGTCTGCGGACGGTGGTTGTCAGGATAGTAACCCACCTGCACCTTCTGGATATTGATGGTCATACCACGACCCGTCTGAACTTGTAAGTAACCATCGGTGACACCGCCTGCGCTTTGGGCCTCCACCACAATCTTGGTCCATTTACCCTGCTTAACCTGCCACTTTCCGTTTGGTCCATTTCCCGTTACTTTATTACCCGAGAAAACAACATCAAAGGTAATGTCCTTGTCGGCCTTGGCCCAGAACGTCGTAGTGTATTTTGCCAAAGAGTCCACTTCGAAACCTTCAATGATATTAACATTGGATGAAGCCGAAACTTGGAGGACGTTCTGACTATCGTATTTGACGATAGCTGCTTTACCCTTTTCTACGGTACCATTGAATTTCGTCGAGTCGTTGTAGTTGACAACCTTGCCTTCCACATACTCAACAATGATTTCGATGGGAGCAGTGAGTGTAGCCAGCCATTCATCAGCCTGATTGGCATTGGCAAAAAGCGGACTGCCAAACACCGTGCCATCAATCTCGTCCATGTGATCAAGAAGATCCTTCATACTCAGGAAGTTCATCACACCTTTGGCATTGACAATTTCACTAGACATCAGGGATGTACCGAAAGCGACATCGTCGAAATTGGTCATGGCAGCAGCATGCGCCAGTTCCTGCTTGTTGAATTCATCCACTTTAAGCTGAGCACCAAGCACCAAGTTCGGATAGTTTTCCCTATCGATATAAGACTTGACAGCATCCAAGTCCGTATAGCGAGGTATCACCGTCGGATCGGGATCAGCCTTAAAATTATTGGTTTCATTATAGTCAGCACAGGAAACGGCCAACAGCAAACAGCTAAAAGCTAAAAGCTTATTTACAATTCTTTTCATATTCTTAGCCTCCTATGATTATTTCACGTATTTTGTTGAGAAGAATACTTTCTGGTTCGACTCACGCGTCTGAACGACCATAGTGTCAGTGGTTGCGATCTGAATATTCTTATCTTCGAAATTGACATTGTAATTCAGACGGAGAATGTCACGAGAGACAGGCTTTCCATTCATGTTTCCCCACTGATAGTCCTTATATTCCGGTTTATCAGTTCCATTTTTGATATATTCACCGGAACCAGTGACTGTAACACCCTTATCGTCGGTAGAGATCGTGCAGTTATCGCCATTGAACGTAAGAACAAGATTACAATAGATAGAACCGCCCGAAACTCTGAAGGAAACAGGGAAGATGGCCTGTGTCATATTCTTTGTCTCGATACTGCATACCTCATCATTGGCATTGACAGGATTCTCTTTGTAACGCTCAGTGTCTGTATTAACCAGTGAGAAATCCTTGCGGACAATTTCGGAAGACATATCACCATCCTGTATCTTGTCAACACCACGACGGATATACTTTGCATCCCAAGGGTTGATATACTTCACGCAGTAAAGCACATAGTCCTTTGCCAATACATCCCAGTCCTCGGTATTCGTACGAGAGGGGTCGAGACCTTCACGTGGTGTGCCGGTCAGAATATGGTCAATGCCCTGTGCATTCTTCATCACCAATGGAATAACATAAGTATTCTTAACAGAGTTTGTATCGGCAAAGAAAGCGTCAGTAAACTGTACTTCAATATAGCCTCTGGGGTCACCATTGTATGGTATCTTATATTCGCCATTCTTGTCGGCTATCAGGTCATAATAATTTCCTGGCATCGGACGCACAGGCTCTGCTACGTTTCCGTTTACATCCATGAAATAGAGGTTGTCACAAAGCTTCTCGTCAACATAAACATCTACTGTTGCATCACGTCCGCCATAAGCACCGCCCATGGTTGCCCAGATACGGCACTTGTGCGCATTGTCGAGTTCGTTGTCATAAATGTCGCTACCAAGTATGAGTGTACGTACTGGGTTCTGATAGGCGAAATAGGCTGTTGTACCATCTTCATAGTCTGGGAAGGTCCTGTCTGCATTGTAGCACGATGCAACAGTGAGAGAGAGCGCTCCCAAAGCTATTCCGTATATATAATTCTTGAGTTTCATAATACTTTGAACTTTGAACTTTGAACTTTGAACTTTCATTACTGCCATTTCCAATTTTGCTTAAGATTACTCCATTTGAGGACTTCACCCTTTGGAATGGGACCATAGATTTGATAGTCGTTTTCGTATTTACGCTCTTCAACTTCAATGATGGTATAAGTGAGATCACCAGTTGTTTCGTTACGGTCAATCTTCACACCCTTCACCGGTTCATTCAAAGGCAGCATCCAACGACGCATATCCCAGAAGCGCTTGTTCTCAAAGCAGAGTTCAAGACGACGCTCATTACGAATCAGATTAGTCATCGTAGCCTGGTTTTTTGCACACTCTTCAAGATAGACATCTCCTTCAGGAAGTGCCCTTCCATACTCGTCGTATCCAAGTCCTGCACGATCACGGATGGCCTTGATGACATCATAGGCAGAGAAACCATTACCGCCGTCACCCATCGGTCCCCATGCATCGTTGGCTGCTTCAGCGTATGCCAGATAGATTTCCGTGAAACGGATACGCGGATAGATGTGCTGCTGCTCGATGAGAGAAGAAGACAGAGGACTTACATCATCACGGAGGAATTTCATCAAGTAGTAACCGGTACGCGTTGATCTATTGATACTATTGAGGTTATCATCAGTCTCGTCATCAACGTTGGGATAGGTTCCTGAGATAATTTCTTTCTTTCTTAATGTTCTTCCATTATAGAGGATGTAATATTCAAGACGCGGATCACGGTTGACATAAGGATCCTTCGGGTCATAACCAGATCTTACATCACCGATAGGATAACCATTACGCATGGGGAAGGCATCAACGAGATTCTGCGACGGATTGATGCGACCGTTGCCATACAGTGTCGGTGGGAAGTTCGCACGTTCCTGTTCAGCATTCTTAATACGATCTTCACGCCAAAGAATCTCAGGATTCTCAACCGTTTCAATCATTGTTTTATAAGCAGAACTGAACCAATCTATGTGACCAGTCTTGTCAAAGCCCTCTAATCCGCCATTGCGCTTAAGTACGTTGGCACAAAGATTGGCTGCCTCAGCAGAAGTCACGCCACTATTATCGCGGAAAGCAGGACTTGCAGCAAGCAGTGCAGCCTGAGCTTTCGTAGCAGCAGCCACCTTACCAGACAAGAGACCATGAGCTTTCTGACCGAATACGAGGTTGTAACTGGTCACATAAGCACCGGATTTCTTATACTTAGCAGGGACCTCGTCATCAGTGGAGATGTTTTCATAATCGTATGGGAGTAGAGCCATTGCACTGTCACAGTCAGCAAAAATCTGCTTCACACAGTCACGAAAAGAGGCACGTGACTGATTGTAGTCGGAACTACCGTTTTCAGAACTCGTCAACAGAGGTACACCCAACAGTGTGGTGTCGTTAGCATTCCTATGGTCACCCAGATAGCCACCATGAGCTCTCAATAAATAATAATAGAATATCGCGCGTAGGCCGAAGGCTTCGCCTTTCAGACGGTCAATGAACATCTCCTGCTTGGATTGGGCACTGGGCGCCCACTTCACCTTCTCGACTTTTTCGAGGAAGAGATTAACATACTGGATACCGTCCTTGCAATTATCCCATTCGGACACGGGGTTGTTGTCGGAAGCCCACGAACCCGTTGCCATAAGCAGATAAGTATTGGTTTTTTCGTTGGTAACAGCGTCATCTGTCGCAACATCCGTCCAATTGCCTGCAACATTCGTTTTATAAGGAAGACGACCATAGCCGTACATCAGCAGTCCATCGGCATATTTTGACTCCTCGTACATCGCCTCCTCCTGACGGTTGTTTTCATCTGCCGGCTCAAACATATCTTGGCATGAGCAGAAGGCGAGGAGACCGATCAAATAGAATATAATATTTCTTGTCTTCATAATTATCAATTATCAATTATCAATTGTCAATTCCATTAGAGAGTTACCTTTACACCGAGATTATAGAAACGAGTCTGTGGTGCATAGCCAATGCTTGTCTCCATCTCCTTACGATGTTTCGAGATAGTAAGCAGGTCGTTTCCGTTTACATAAATAGAGAGTGCCTTGACAATCTTTCCTTCGAACCATTCACTCGGGAAGTCATAGGTCAGCTGTACCTTGCGGAGGTTGAAACGGTCCGTACTGTAAAGCCAGAAGGTAGATGCCTCACCATTCGCCGTTGCCAATGTAGTCAGACGAGGATGGGTTGCAGTCTCTGCTGTCGCAGGTGTCCAACGGTTACGTGCGTTGACAGAGTACTTGGCATCTCCACTCATAAAGTAGTAACTGCCGTTCATCATTCCCTTAGCACCGAAGTTACCATTGCCAAGCATGAAGAGCGTCCAGTTCTTATACTTCAGTGTGAGGTTCACGCCGATGGTCCAAGGAGCACCGTAGGTTCCCCACTGACCCAGTTCAACACGGTCTTTAGTGGTAATCCTACCGTCACCGTTTACATCCTCGTACTTCAGGTCACCAGGCTGAAGATTTGCACTACCACTCAACGAAGATGTTGGGAGGCCTTCCTTCAAGGTATATTTGCCAGTTTCGGCATTGTAGTTGAAGTCGTCAGCCGTGTAGAAACCTAAGCACTTGTAACCCCAGATAACATCGAGAGGACGGCCCTCTGTATTCTGGTAAGGTGCATCCTGGTCGATGATTTCATCGTACTTCTTCCATTCTGTCTTGAGATAGGTACCGACCACGCCAAGCTGAGCGTAAACCTTACCGAACTGCTTCTGGGCCGAGATGCTGAAGTCAAGACCCTTGCGGTTCTGGATGTTGTTGTTGATAGCCGGCTTGAATGAACTACCATTAAGACCACCCGACAAGTGTGATGGGAAATTGGAGGGGTTCTGGATAATATAGCCATCCATATCCGTATTGAAATAGGTGAGCTCTGTCTTGATCAGCTTGTTGAAGAACGAGCCGCGCAGACTAAGCGAGAATTCCTTGCGATGGATGTAGTCCAGCGAAGGATTACTACCTGCTGTAGAGCTGGTCAGGTTTGTCGAAGAACCTTCGTTCCAGGAGAAACCGCTGCCGCCCGTGGTCCATAATGCATCATACAAATAGTAGTACTTTTCACCCATATAGACATCAACATCCTCATTCAGGTCGCTGTAGGATGCGCTGAGCATCAGGTCGTCCACAAAGCTGTCCTTCATGAAACTCTCCTTGGCGATGTTCCAGCCGATGGTGAAAGAAGGAGAGACGGCTCCGCGATGGCCTTCAGCCAGACGTGATGAATGGGCAAATGCCAGTGCCATTTCAGCAAAGTAACGACCCATATAGTCGTAACCGCCCTGCAGGCCTAAGTTGAAATTGGTATAATGGTGATAGGTACCGCTGGCAGTAGTCGCATACAAATTGCCCAGCAACATACCTGTTACGTGATGCTTACCGGCAAAAGTATTGTCATAGTCGAAATGACCGTTCCAGCTGATGGTCTGGCGATACTTACTGTCTGACTGGGTCATGTTACCAGTGACCACCTCATCGTTCTGCTGGGTAAGAGCGACAATAGCATCTTCTGTGTTGTAGTTACTCCATGTAGGAATAAATACTGCATACTTGTTATTGTATGAAAGATTATAGCTGGCAGCATAGTCGATGGAGAACAGCGTCTTGAACGACAAGCCCTTGACAAACTTGTTCATGTCGTAGATGATACCGGCATCGAACTGGAACTGACGGCTAACAGACTGGATTTTACCACCGAAGTAACAGTCGGCAATCGCATTGGTCTGGTTGGCTTTCGTACCGCCAGGGAAATATGTTCCATCGAGCAGGTTTAGCGACTTGCTCAGCGTGGCCAGGGCCTTGGAAGCATAAGGGTCAACCATGCTAATATCAATCAGCGGTGCTGCGTTCTCCGGGAAGTTAGGACGCATAGTAGAAGCCTCTCCCCAGAAGTCGCCCTTGTTCTTGTGGGCATTGTAGAAGGTAGCACTGGCGTTGGCAAAGCCCTTGATGACCTTGTTCACAACGAGGTCGACATTACCACGGACGCTGAAGCGGTCGGTGTAGTTATCCTTTGCCGGACCGAAATCGATGAGGTCCTCGAAGCGGTAGTAGTTGATGTTCGTATAGAAGTGAGCACGCGTACCACCACCCTGAATCTCCAATGTACCTTCCGAACGGTTATAGGCCTTGCGGATATACTCGTCAGAATAGTAATTTACATTGGGATAACGGTAAGGATTAGCACCCGTAGAATGGTTGTAGATATTCTGCTGGGAATACTTGGCTCCAGTGGCAAGATTGTCATTAAGACATGCTTCGTTGTAGAGCGTCATGTACTCTGCGGAACCCAGATATTCGGGGAATTCCTTCGCAAAGTGCCAACCAGTATTGGCATTGGCCTCAATCTGAAGACCGTCAACCTTACCACGCTTGGTGGTAATCACAATGGCACCCTTGGCACCTTTGGGGCCATACATCACCACAGCCTGCGCGCCCTTAAGGAAGGTAATCTGCTCAATCTCAGAGGGAAGCACATTGTTGGAGGGACGCTTCACGCCATCGATAATGACGAGCGGCATGTTGTCGTTGTCGTTATTATCCAGGCGGTCATTGTCCATTCCCCAAAGGTTGTTGCCATTCCATCCGCTGACAAGTCCATACATGTCCTCAAGGCTACTCATCGTATAATCCTTCTTCGACAGTTCTTCCATATCGACATAGGAAACACCTCCGAGAAGATGGTCTGCATCAATGTCGCGGAAAGCAACATGGACTTTCTTTTTTGCCACGATGGAATCTGCGTCGTCAACGGTCTGACCGTTAATCGCCAGTGGCGATACAGCTACCATGGCAAAGAGAAATATGTTTCTTTTTATATGTTTCATAATTTTCAATATTCAATTTTCAATTTTCAATTGATTACCATCCCGGATTTTGGGCAAATCCCGGATAAAGATAGGTATCAGCGTCAGGAAGCGGGAACCAGTAATGCTTTGATTCCAAACGACGGGTGATAATATCTTCCTTATGGAAGTTAGCAACCCTGGCATCCTTTGGATCGTGCTGCGGTTCGAAAGTCTTCGGGTTATAGAACCAGTCATTCGTTTCCAAGCGTTCGAACTCATGAGAATACTTCACCGTGTAAGGAGCCTCCGTCAGGAGCAGCCAACGCTGGAGGTCACACCAGCGGAAGCCTTCAAAGGAAAGCTCCACGGCACGCTCGCGACGTATCTCATCCATGAAGTGCTCCTTGGTATCCATGAGGTTAGCCTGCACATGCTCCATGGGGAAGTCGTCTGTATTAATACGGTCACGAAGCACGTTGATGGCCTCAACAGCCGACAACGACGGGCAATACGTAGGTCTTTCCTTGATATCGGTGACAGTCGTTGCAATAGCAGTCCTGGCCTCAGCATACATCAGATAGACATCAGCCAAGCGCATATAGGGGATATAGGTCTGGATAGCGTAATCCCATTCATACCATTTGTCACCCTTGTTACACTGGTGAGGAATCAGTTTCTGAATGAAATAGCCCGAGGCACTTCCATGGTCGATTTCACGCATGGCACCACCAGTGTAAAGAGAACAGTAATCAAGGACGTGAGACTTCTGGGCGTCTGTCATACCTTCTCTGTTGAGGACGTAGTGGAAACCGTCGAACACAATGTCGTGATAGAAGCGCGGATCACGATTCTGGAAAGGATGCTCCGGATCCCAACCAGAGGCTTCGTTCAGCACATACTGGCCATTTCTGACCAGATAGATGGGCTGTCCGTTGGCCATACCATACTGGTCTATGAGGTTGGCTGTGGGATGATGAATGATGTTGTCATGCTCCACGAGACCGTCAACCTTAGGACCAAAAAGCTTTGCACAGTTCCAGGGGGCGCTGTTTACGCCAGGACATGCACCACGGAAGATGGCCTCCGTAGAACCCGGCATCTTCCAGTTCTGCTTGATGGTATAGAAGATGTCTGAGTAACAGTTCTCAGCATTCTCGTCCATCGTGTGGTTGTAGATGTCCGAATACCTGAAGTCTACGAGCTTGTAGCGAACAGTTCCTTTGGCAACCATGTCAAGGGCCTTGCCGAAGGTTTCGGCAGCCTTCTTGCAGTAGTCCACATCATAATCATAGGTCTTACCATTGGAACTGGCACCTAAAAGCTTGGCACTTCCGGCATCAAAAGTACCGTCTTCCTTAACGGCCTTCTCAAATTCCTTCATGAGCGGAGAACCTGCCCAGAGGTAAACCTTACCCAAATAGCAGAGGGCCATGAACTTATCGACACGCAGATCGTTCTTTCCTGAAGTCTGCATACCAGCAAGCGTCTCATCCCAATTCCATGGAAGGAGGTCGTATGCCATGCTGAAATCCTCTGCACAGCGGTCTGCACATTTCTGGAACGAAAGGCGAGGCAGCTCGGGAATGTTATCAGCAGGGAACACTTCGTCAATATAAGGCAGACCGCCGAAGTAGCACATCATTTCGAAATGCCACCATGCACGGAAGAAATACATCTGACCGAGCAACAAGTCGCGTTCCTCATCTGTTCCGACGAGCGACCTGATGTTCGCAATACCCATGTTACACTTACGGATACAGTACCATGCGTTTCCCCAAAGAGAGTCCCAGGCACCATTCAGCCAGCACTGGCTATTGCTAAACCAGTTACGATAGTTACCCAAATCGACCTGGTGATCCATGTGCGCATAGCCTTCCGGGTTGTGAAGGGCGTCATCACCAAAATTCCAGGAAGTACAGTAGTTGGCTTTCTGCTTGTCAGGAATCAGGTCGTAGATTTCCTCTATATATCCCTGGAAATTGCGGAAGTTCTTGAACGCCTCATCCTCAGCCACGATAGACTCTGGATCCTTGTCAAGCCAGTCGGTGCAGGACGTGAAGGATGCAGAGCAAGCTAACAGAAGCAGCGTTCCACACAATAGGGATTTTATATTATTATAATATTTCATAATAGTATTCTATTTATTACGAATAATTAAATGTTAAGCTTGAATCCGAAATTATAACGTCTGACAGTCGGGTAAGCACCGCCACCACCGCTATATCCGTAGTTACTCTCACGGTCGTCAGGCATCTTGGTAATCAAGAAGAGGTTGTTTGCATTCACATAAATCTTCAGGCTTGAGAAACCAAGTTTCTTGATCCAGCCCTTTGTCCATGTGTAAGCAACTTCCACATTCTTCAGACGGAAATAGGAACCGTCGAAGAGATACTGTGTACCGTCGTTATAGGAAACCTGGGTGGTGAAACGTGGTACAACGACCTCGCCGTTTCCATCGACAGGATTCCACCAAGTACCATTATCATATACTGTAAGCAGCTTATTATTAAAAGAGGTAAGACCTACGTCACGGGTTACACCTGTTACACCATAGAGCTGAGCAAAGCAACTCCAGCCTTTCCACTCCCAACCGATGGTAGCATTATAGGTGTGTTCGGGGTTACCGGTATAGCCAAAAGGAGCCTGGTCGTTAGTTTCGTCTACGACACCATCACCGTTGAAGTCAACGATGTAGTGGTCTCCAATGAGCACCTGACCGTCGTTACTCTGTCGCTCAGGCGAACTATAAAGTTCATCGTACGTCTTGATAAAGCCATTGTCAATGAACGAGATATATTGTCCCTGTGAATATCCCTTCTTCTTACGGTAACTGGGAATCAGTGCAGGGTCATCTTTCTCTATAATCTCATTATGTGCATACGTATAGTTGGCATTTGTCCAGAAACGCATACCATTCTTCAATACCTTGTTGAAGCGAATTTCAAATTCGAAACCATGGTTCTTCATCTTACCCTTGTTGACATCAGGGGTCTTGGCTGCACCATAGTATGAAGGAACAGAACGTTCGCCACCGGAAATAAAGATGTCATAACGGTCATCACGGAAGTAGTCGAAGCTACCTGCGAACATACCATGAAGGAATGCATAGTCGAAACCGATGTTCTTCTTCGACACGGTTGCCCAACGAAGGTCGGGAACAGCAACAGATGCCTCCTTATATCCAATGAACGGGCTGTTAGAACCATCCAGTGCCATTCTGTAACCACTACCATTGTTCGTTACCTGCCAGGTTGTCAGATAAGCAAAACGGTCACCTGCGTTATCGTCACCGATTTCACCGATAGATCCGCGAATCTTGAACATGTCAACAATTCCCTTCTCTTTCAGTTTCTTCATGAAGGGTTCCTCGGACATCATCCAACCCAAAGCTCCTGAACAGAAGAAAGCGAAACGGTTGTCGGGCGAGAACTTCTGTGAACCGTTATAAGCACCGTTGAACTCTGCAAAATATCTGCTCTTAAAATCATAGGTGGTACGGAACACCCAGTCTTCACGACGTTCCTCAAGGGCTGAACCATATTGAGTGGTACGGCGCTTCCAGTTACCCATCGCGGTGATGTTGTGGTCTCCGAACTGACGGCCCCAGTAGAGTTGAAGCGACATTTCCGTAGCACGACCTGTAGAGCTGATACTACCCGCCTCAGTACTCCAGTCACGACTCTCATAGAAATCGAAACCGGTTGTATTGTCTATATCATTCTCACGGATAAGTGCACCGTCTTCAGGAAGTATGTATGCTCTCTTGACGGCGTGCAGGTCAGAAATACCACGCGAGCCCTCGGTGAAGTTATTGTCCCATGAAATAGTTCCACGGGCAACAAGACCTTTTGTAATGAAATCGAGTTTCTGCTCGAGGACAAAGTCCGTAAAGATACGTGTAATGGTCGCCAACTCATAACCAGAATTGGCCACACTCTGTGGAGAGTTCTCGATATTGGAAACCAAAGGATAGTAACCCCAGGCTCCATCAGAGAACTGAACAGGGAAGAGGTTGGGCGCCATACCGTAGGCACCGGCCCATTTCTGCTGCTGGAACCACTCACCACTATTACCATAATAATAACGCGGAGACTTCTTCTGGGCATTAGAACCTGCGAGGCTGACGTTGAACTGCGTGGTCTTCGTTATCTGGAAGTCCAGATTAGAACGCACATTCAGACGGTTGTAAGCATAACCACCAGTATAGCCCTGATGGTTATCCCAGATCTTGGTCATATCACCTTCGTTCTGGTAGTCGAAGGCGACGAAATACTTCACATATTGTGTACCACCGGAGATATTCAAGTTGGCATTATAAGATAAAGCGGTACTCTTGAACATCTCGTCCTGCCAGTCGGTATTGGCATAGCGCTCTGCCTGGCTGTAATCGCCAAGATAGGTACCATCCGCAGCGAAGTTCGGCTTGACAGTGCGGTCCTGATTACGGAAGAGGTTGATGAAGGTCTGAGGACGGTAGAACTCCCATGCAGCGCTGGGGTCCAGAGCAATCTCATGCTCGATGGCCTCATTGCGTAACATATAACCATCATAAGAGTCATACTTGCGAGGGAGCTTCGACACAGCCTTCAACGTAGCGTTGAAACCGACATCGATTTTTGCCTTACCTTCCTGACCACGCTTGGTGGTAATCAGAATAACACCGTTAGCACCTTCCACACCGTAAACGGCCGTTGCAGAGGCGTCTTTCAATACGGAAACGGTAGCCACGGAAGTGATATCAACAGACTGGATATCACGCTTCACACCATCCACGAGGATCAGCGGCTGGGCATCTTGGTTCCAAGCTGCTGCACCACGGATATAGATTCGCGGGTCCTCTTCACCGGGCTGACCGGTAGAAGCGATGGTTGCAACACCGGGGAGGTTACCAGTGAGGGCTGCGCCCACACTACCAATACCGGCTGCACGTTCTAGAACTTCACCCGTGGTCTGGGTAATAGCGCCCACCACCGAGGCTTTCTTCTGTTGGCCGAAACCAACTACTACAACTTCTTCCAGCTCGGTGTCGTCCAACAGCGTCACATCGAACTTGCGCTGTTTGCCGACCTTGATTTCCTTAGTGGTCATACCCACATAAGAAATCACCAGTACCGTCTGCTCCGACGGCACCTTCAGTTGGAAGTTACCATCGAAATCAGTCACAGTACCCGTTGAAGTGTTTCCCTTCACTACTACCGAGGCGCCTATCAATGCATCCCCGGCACCGTCTGTGACTGTACCCGTTACCGTGACGCCGTTTTGAGCCTGCATTGTTGTGCAGAATGCCACCAGCATCAAGATGGTTGGAAGAGTCTGTCTGATCAGTTGTTTTAGATTCTTCATTTTGACAGATTTTGATTCATAAATTATTTTTTTGTTAGTTAAAATTCAAATGACGGGGCAAAGGTACGCCTATTATTTTAAATAGCATTTGCTGGGTGTAACACGATTTTTTTATTTTGTAACATCTCTTAAAAAAATTAGCTTTTTAGCCATTTTTCGATACATTTAAAGCATTCATATTACTAATTAGAACCTGCAAAACACCATGTTTACAACTATTTCGCGCGCGAACATATATAAAAAAAAATGGGAGGCGATTCGCATCGGCCCCCAGTCGTTTTTACATACCAAAACTACTAACTCTTAGTAACTATTAACTATTATAAGCCTTAACTTAAAAATAAAGCGATTTGAAAAAGAATTCTAATGCGATGCTCAAGGCCACTCGCCTGAGTTTTTACGAACGCAAAATTAGACATTATATATGATATAGGCTTTTTTATATGTAACATGAAATTCATTATTTATCCTGTATTACAACAAATATTACAGTTAAAAAGTATTTTGTTACATCAGAAAAAGAAATTATGTTACTTCGAAACAAAATAATGCTTAACTTTGCAAGCGTTATAACAATCAACAACGAAAATAATAAGAAATTATGAAAAAGTTATTAACTTTGGTTTTTTGCTTGTGTGCGTTAGGCGCACACGCGCAGGATCCTAATTTTTACATCTTCCTCTGCTTCGGCCAGTCGAACATGGAAGGTGCCGCACGTCCTGAAGCTCAGGATCTGAAAAGTCCCGGACCACGATTCCTGTGGATGCCGGCAGTAGATTACCCCGCAACAGACAAGCTCCCAGCCCGTAAGATGGGAGAGTGGACCGAGGCTATCCCCCCACTCTGCCGTCCCAACACTGGACTGACCCCCGCCGACTGGTTCGGACGTACCCTCGTGGCTTCACTGCCCGAAAACATCAAGATCGGCGTCATCCACGTTGCCATTGGCGGTATCGACATCAAGGGATTCCTTCCCGACAGCATTTCAGCATATGTAAAAAAAGCTCCAGGCTGGATGAAAGGTATGCTCGAAGCTTATAACAACAATCCCTACGAGCGTCTGGTCACACTGGCCAAGAAAGCCCAGAAGGACGGCGTCATCAAAGGTATCCTGATGCACCAGGGTGAGACAAACACCGGTGACCCGAAGTGGGCAGGCATGGTGAAGCAGGTTTACGACAACCTCTGCAGCGACCTGAAACTGAAACCCGAGGACGTGAACCTCTATGCCGGAAACATCGTCCAGGCTGGCGGCAAAGGTGTCTGCATCGGTTGCAAGAAACAGATTGACGAGCTGCCCCTGACGCTCCACACCTCACAGGTCATCTCTTCCGACGATTGCACCAACGGTCCCGACCGCCTGCATTTCGATGCTGCCGGCTACCGCGAGCTCGGCTGCCGCTACGGTGAGGCTGTGGCTCGTTTCCTGGGTTATGAACCCAAGCGTCCACATATTGATATGCCCAAACGCATAGAGGTTCCCGCCGATGCCGTCACCGCAGAGACTGCCATTCCCGGAAATGAATTCCCGAAGGTTGACAAGGAGCGCCGTGCCTATTTCCGCATCCAGGCTCCACAGGCCCGCAAGGTCGTCGTCGACATCTGCAGCAAGAAGTATGACATGCAGCCCGACGGCAAGGGCGGTTTCATGGCCGTCACCGACCCGCTGCCCGTGGGATTCCACTATTATTTCATGAATATCGACGGTGTGAACTTCATTGATCCCGCCTCTGAAACCTTCTTCGGTTGTAACCGCGAATCGGGCGGCATTGAGATTCCCGAGGGTCCCGAGGGAGATTACTACCGCCCGCAGCAGGGCATTGCCCACGGACAGGTCCGCAGCATCTACTACCACAGCCCCAACTCGAAGTTCGGCGAGTGGCGCCACGCATTGGTCTATACGCCAGCCGAGTACGAACTGGCGAAGAATGCCAAGAAGCGCTACCCCGTGCTCTACCTGCAGCATGGCATGGGCGAGGGTGAGACCAGCTGGGCCATCCAGGGTAAGATGCAGCACATCATGGATAATGCCATTGCCAGCGGTGAGGCCGTACCGATGCTCGTCGTCATGGAGAGCGGTGATATCAAGCAGCCCTTCGGCGGCGGCAACAACCAAGCCGGCCGCTCAGAATACGGCGCCACCTTCTATCCCGTCCTGCTCAACGACCTCATTCCTTATATCGACGCTAACTTCCGCACGAAGAGCGACCGTGAGAACCGCGCCATGGCCGGTCTGAGCTGGGGCGGTCACCAGACTTTCGACGTCGTACTCCAGAACCTCGACAAGTTCGCCTGGCTCGGCACGTTCAGCGGCGCCATCTTCGGTCTCGACGTAAAAACTGCCTACAATGGTGTCTTTGCCAATGCCGACGAGTTCAACAAGAAGATACATTATATGTATATGAACTGGGGCTCCGACGACTTCATCAAGAGTGGCGACATCGTGAAGCAGCTCCGCGAGCTCGGCATCAAGGTTGACTCCAGCGAGTCCGCCGGCACCGGCCACGAATTCCTCACCTGGCGCCGTGGTCTGCATGAGTTCATCCCACACCTCTTTAAAAAATAAGAATATACCTTATTATATCAATAAAGGCTCCCGCTCGGGAGCCTTTATTGATTAATTATTCAACTTTCTCAAGTTGTAGGAGTTAAGGAGTTAAAGGAGTTATGGAGTTAAGACATTGCAACGCCACACTCTGCTTGCAGAGAATACCCATTACACT
>CADCDY010000018.1 GCA_902800245.1 uncultured Prevotellaceae bacterium | reverse complement strand
CCGTTGATGGACAAGAACTCAGGGCAGGTGTTCAACACGTCCAGCAAGGTCATCTCGCTGTCCGCACCCATCTTGTCCACATGAATCACATAGCGGTCGCCCTGAAACTCCACGATGTCGCCATCGTCGGAAGCCTGCGCTGTCACGCCACTCATACACAACACGAACAGCAGGATGATGTTGAACGCTATTTTCTTGAACATGCTTGCAAAGATACGAATAAGCGAGCAAAGAACCAAAGAAAAACGATTTTTACTTTGGTTCTTTCGAGCGAGAATATCTTCACCAAGGGTGAAAGGTAGTGCAAACCGAACTTACAGTTCTATCGGCACTACCACCTTGAACGTAATGTTGCGCCCCATATTATAGACGCCTCGGCGACCCGTGACCACATTCATGTCGGCATATTTCAGTCGGCTCAGGTGGTTCTGGTAGGCCGTGTTCAGCAGGTTGTCGGCAGTGATATACAGCTCGGCTATCTTCTTGCCTTTCACCTGAATGTCGGTGCCTGCCGAGAGCGAGAGCAAGGCATAGCCAGGCGTCTCGGTTTCGGTGTCGTCGGCACGGTAGATGTGCGTCTGACGGAAATAGCAGTCGAGGCCCGCGGCAACGTAGAGGTTGTTCAGTGCCACTCCCGTCTTGGGATGTTCGTGGCGGTACTCATGCATGGCGTGCGTACTGACCGTACTGTGCGAGTGGTGCTGCAACTCCCATTTCAGCTCCGACGTCCATTTGGGCGCGGGCGTGAAAGGCAGGTACTTCGTATCGGCATCGGCGTGCAACAACTGTGCATCGACATACGAGAAGGTGTTGGAGAAGTGCACCGAGTGGATGGGGTGAACGTCCACACCGGCCTCGAAGCCCAACAGTCGCGCGTCACCCTGGGTGTAGGCGTAGGTCAGGTAGCCTTCCTCCATCTCTTCCGCCACGCGATGGGTGAAGATGTAGTTGTCTATGCGGTTGGCAAAGAGTGCCAGCTGTGCCGAGACGTGGCGCGACGTGAAGTCAACGCCCAGATCGGCCTGCAAACTATATTCCGCTTTCAGTTGCTGGTTGCCCAATTCGTAGCGGATGCTGCCCTCGTGCACACCGTTCGACGCCAGTTCGCTCATGTTCGGTGTACGAAAACCGCGGGCCACGTTCAGCTTGACGTTCAGGTTGTCATTCACGTTGAATACGGCACCGACGCTACCCGTCACACCGTTGAAGTGGCACGTGAAATCCGTGAAACGCTGCTCGCCGTCCTCCATGAGCTCGTCGCCATGCAGTCGACGATGGTCGTAGCGCACGCCGCCATTCAGCGTCCAGCGGTCGTTCAGTGTCTTCGTCGCGGTGGCATAGAGTCCGAAGTCAAACAGGCAGTAGTCGGGAATGAGGTATTCCTCACCCTCGTTCTTCGACGTCTGGTACATGCCGCCGATGCCTGTCGACAGCTTCCAACCGTTCCATTCGTTGGTGATGTAACGCACGTCGTAGGTCAGCGTGTGCAACTTGAAATACAGCTCATAGTCGTCCATCGACTCCTCAAACTCCTGACGGCGGTTCTGCTGATAGCCGATGATGGCTTTCAGATAGCCCGACGATAGGTTCAGTGCATTATCCCACACGACCTTGTAATGTTTCACCTGCTGGAAGGGCAGCGTCTTTCCATAACCATGACCCGTCCACCCTTCTTCATGTTCCAGTTCGCCCGTCTCGGGGTCGCGCTCGCCCTCGATGATGCCTGGCGTCAGGTGGTAGGCCGTTGCCGTCAGTCGCGAGTGCCCCCACCCTTTGTTCACACCCAGCATCAGGCGCCCAGCCTGTTCGCGGAACTGCGAACCCGGCACGTAGTCGTCGTACTTATTCTTATATGCGTGCGCCATCTTCTGGCTCCAGCGCGCATCCCACACAAAACCTTTCTGGTTGCCAGCCATCTGCAGCGAATAGCCGAACAGTCCGTTGTTCGTCTGATATTCCGTGCTGACATTGGCCCTCATGTCGCCCTCGGGCAGTGTCGGTTGCGCATGCATGATGACCACGCCGGCCATCGCGTCCGAGCCGTACATCAACGATGCCGGACCCTTCAGTATCTCGATACTGCCCACGCTGCTGCCATCGACCTCCACGCCGTGTTCGTCAGTCCGCGGATGATGGGTTTCGAGATGCTGCCGCCCGTCGTCAACTGGCTCACACCCGGCTGATGGCTGATGGCGTCGATGATGTTCGTCGAGGCCGTTGCCCTGAGCACCTGTGGCGAAATGATGCTCACCGGTGCCGTTGCCAGCTTCAGCTTTGTGTCGCCCGTCACGCCCGTCACCGTCACTTCGTTCAAGTCCAAATGGCGGAAAAAGACGTCCGTCGAGTCCTCCGCATAATGCTGGTGCTGGTTATTGTTTATTGTCTCGCGTTGATTCTTATTATCCTGTGCTGCCACTGCCGTGCTCATACACAGCAATAGCAGAATGTATTTTGTTTTCATTCTGTGATTTCTATTATTATAAAAATGTATATATATTATTAATGTATGTAACCGTCGGGGAAAATCACACCGTCGGAGGCCCCCGCGTAACGATGGTGCCACAGCTGGCAGTACGATAGCCGCACAATGGCTGGGCTTGACTCTTCTTACATACATGAACATATATCGTGACAGCCATCACAGCAGCTGTCAACATCGTCAGCGTCACAAACTGACACAGTACGCAGTCGTGCGACCACGCGGCAGTCGCCGTCATGTGTCCGTGACAACTATGGTGCACACAGTCGGAGCACTCCGTTTCTATGGTCTGTGAAACTTCATGAAAGTGCAACGACGACAGCATCAGCATCGGCAGGAATACCGCCAACAGCAACCACGATGCAATATGTCTTTTCGCCGTCTGTTTCATTTTCGGCCGCGAAGGTACGAAAAAAAAGTGAGCCCACCAAACGATGAGCCCGATTTTATATTTATTAGCTTTACCGCACACGCCCAGAAAGCTTATCGCGATTTAATTCCAGATGAAAAAATAGAGGATGAAGAAGCGGACGAGGCGGAAGAGGAGGATGAGGATGACGGAGAGGTTTTCGACGCGGCGGTTGATGCGAACGGCATACTCCATGTCGGCAGTGGTGAGTTCGCGGGGGTTGGTGCCGATGTAGGGCTTGTCGAAATATTCACCGAAATAGATATGGGGACCTCCGAAACGGCAATCAAGAATGCCTGCCAGTGCTGCCTCGGGATAGCCGCTGTTGGGGCTGGTGCTCTGGCGTCCGAACCACGTTGTAAACGGCAGCACACGCATTTTGCCTGCGACGATGAGCATCATCAGGGCGGTGAGACGCGAGGGGACGTAGTTGGCAATATCGTCGATATGGGCAGCCCAACAACCGAAGGCACGATAGCGCGTGGTTTTGTAGCCAATCATCGAGTCGAGGGTGTTGACCATCTTGTAGGCCATCATGCCAGGAACGCCAAGGACGGCAAACCAGAACAGCGGGGCCACTACCCCATCGCTGAGATTCTCGGCCAGCGTCTCGATGGCGGCGGTGCGAACCTCCTGAGCGGAGAGCTGCGACGTGTCGCGACCGACGATGCGGGCAACCTGACGACGGCCTTCATCCAAGGAGCGGTCGAGGGCCTGGAATACGGCGCGGACCTCGCGGATAAGTGTCGTGCCGGCGAGGCAGAAGAAGACGCAGAGGGCCTTCAAGGCCATGCCTACATAGACGTCGTGCCAGTCGACCCAGTGGAGGATGCGCATGGTGACGTAATAGGTGGCGACGATGAGCACTACGGCGACGACGGCACCAGTGAAGAAGCGCCACCAGCGCGGTCCGCGATTGAAGAGTCGCTCGAGGAATGCTATGACTTTGCCAAAGGCCACCACAGGATGGGGCATCCATGAGGGGTCGCCAAACAGACGGTCGGCTATCCAACCAAAGAGTAAAACAAAAAATAACTTCATGCCATCAGTGTTTGTACTATTCTATCTGCCGTACGTCCGTCCCAACGGTCGGGCAACGAGCCATTTTTCCATTCTCCACGGACCATCGCCGTCAGTTCGTCGCGCAGACGGCCGGCATCCTCGCCGACCAGCACGTTGGTACCAACCTTGACGGTCTCGATATGTTCGGTATAAGAGTTCAGCGTGATGCAAGGCACGTGGTTGAATGTAGCCTCCTCAGCGACATTGCCGGAATCAGTGATGACACCCAGGGCACGCGACGAGAGATAGCCGAACTCAAGATAAGACAGTGAGGGTATGACGCGGAAGGCGGCGTGACGGGAAGCCAGTTCGGAAGCCTTGTCGCGCAGGGGCGCCAGGACGGGAATGTCGCCAGCCACCTGAGCGATGACATCCATCATCGCCTCCAGTTTGTCGCTGTCGGCAATGAGTGCCTTGCGGTTGACGGTGAACACCAGATAGCGGCCGTCCTGAATGCCGTCGAGACATGCCGGACGTTGCCAGCGCGACTGGTTCTGACGGAGGGTGTCCATGAGGATGTTGCCGACCATATAAATGCGATGCAACTCGGCCCCTTCGCGCGTAGCAATACTGCTGGAACCTGCACCTGCCGTAAACAACAAATCACTTAAACCATCGATGACTAACCTATTGATTTCCTTAGGCATACTGACATCGAACGAGCGCGTACCGGCAACGATGTGAGCCAGGCGCAGGCCACGTTTCTTGGTGACGATAGCGGCCGCCATCGTAGAGGCGAGATCGTCGACGACAATGACGGTATCGAAGGAATGAGCCTCCAGATAATGCTCGAATTCGGCCATCACCAGGCCCGTCAGTTCGTTGAGATTGTCGCAGTTGACACCCAGCCACGCATCGGGCTCGGGCATCTGCAGGTCGGAGAACAGCGAGGGTTCGAGCGTGGGGTCGTCCTTACGACCGGCATAGACCAGTTCGTAGCTGATGCCCTCGGTCTGACTGATGGCACGGATGATGGGGGCCACCTTCACGAAATTCGGTCGTGCACCGGTGAAGATGCACACGCGGACCATTGTCCCTCGTGCGTACCTTATCATATTATTATTACCGTCTGTCGGGGTCGGATTCATCTTAATAATCTCTAAAATTTGACTGCAAAGATACGAAAAATAATTTTTTTTAGAAAAAAAAGGCAAGAATATTTTTATATCACGCTGAAAATTAGTAACTTTGCAGCCCGAAACATGAATTTAATAAAAATATTTATACAAAAATGACAAAAGCAGACATTATCAACAATATCGCTGAGAAGACGGGTCTTCCTAAAAAAGATATTGCCATTGCTGTTGAAGCATTTATGGGCGAGATACGCGATTGTATAGCAAAAGACAAGGAGCCGGTGTTCCTTCGCGGCTTTGGTACGTTTACCATCAAGCACCGCGCCAAGAAGACCGCACGTAACATTTCGAGGAACGTCACGATGATTATCGACGCTCACGACATCCCGTCGTTCAAGCCTGCAAAGAGTTTTGTAGAGAAAATGCAATAATTCACAATTTTAATAAGTTTATCACATTATGCCAAACGGAAAGAAAAAGAAGGGCCACAAGATGGCTACTCACAAGCGCAAGAAGAGACTGCGCAAGAATCGTCATAAGAGCAAGTAAGCCCTGACGAGCAAGAAAGAATGAAAGGAGTGTACCAGCGAGGCGAACAAGTTTCAACGGTACGCTCTTTTAAAGTACTAAAAGAATAGAGTAAATAACAAGAAAAAGAGACATGACAAGCGAACTCATCATCGATGTTCAGCCGAAAGAGATCTCGATGGCCCTGCTCGAGGACAAGAATCTGGTGGAATACCAGAACGAGAAACGCGAGGAGGCCAGCTACTCGGTCGGCAACATCTATCTGGGCCGTGTGCGCAAGCTCATGCCCGGACTGAACGCCTGCTTCGTTGACGTAGGCTCCGAGCGCGACGCCTTTCTCCACTATCTTGACTTAGGCACTCAATTCAGCTCTTACGAAAAGTATCTTAAACAGGTACAAAGCGACAAGAAGAAACTTTATCCCATTGCTAAGGCAACGCACCAGCCCGACCTGCCGAAGGAAGGCAGCGTGGCAACAACGTTGAAAGTGGGTCAGGAGGTATTGGTTCAGGTGGTCAAGGAACCAATCAATACCAAGGGTCCGCGCCTGTCGTGCGAACTGAGCTTCGCAGGACGATTCATGGTGCTCATGCCGTTCGGAGATAAGGTTTCGGTTTCTTCAAAAATCAAGAAAGGCGAAGAGCGCGCCCGACTGAAACAACTCGTCCAGAGCATCCGCCCCAAGAACTTCGGTGTCATCGTACGTACATCGGCCGAAGGCAAGCGTGTGGCTGAGCTCGACAAGGAGATGAAGGCGCTCGTCAAACGATGGGAAGACACCATCACCAAGGCTGAGAAAGCCACGAAGACTCCTCAGTTGTGTTACGAGGAGACTGGTCGTGCGGTGGCCTTGCTGCGTGACGTGTTCGACCCCACGTATGACGGCATTTACGTGAACGACGAGGACATTTTCCATCAGGTTCGGGACTACGTGTCACTCATCGCCCCAGAGAAACAGGACATTGTCAAGAAGTATAACGGCAATGTGCCTATCTTCGACAATTTCAATGTCACCAAGCAGCTCAAGTCGAGTTTCGGCAAGACGGTGAACTACAAGCGCGGAGCATACCTCATCATTCAGCATACAGAGGCCATGCACGTCGTAGACGTGAACTCCGGCAACCGTACACGTGCCGAAAACGGTCAGGAGGCCAACGCACTGGAGGTAAACCTGGGTGCTGCCGACGAGCTGGCCCGCCAGTTGCGACTGCGCGATATGGGTGGCATCATCGTCGTCGACTTCATTGACATGAGTCTTGCCGAAGACCGTCAAATGCTCTATGAACGCATGTGTAAGAACATGCAGAAAGACAGAGCGCGCCACAACATCCTGCCGCTGTCGAAGTTCGGACTGATGCAGATTACGCGTCAGCGTGTCCGTCCGGCTATGGATGTCAACGTAGAAGAAACGTGCCCCACCTGCTTTGGCAAGGGCAAAATCAAGTCGTCTATCCTGTTTACGGACCAATTGGAGAGCAAGATTGACCGCCTGGTCAACAAGATAGGCATCCGCAAGTTCTACCTGCATGTTCATCCTTACGTTGCCGCCTACATCAATCAGGGCCTCGTATCGCTGAAACACCGGTGGATCATGAAATACGGTATGGGTGTCCATATCGTTCCTTCTCAGAAACTAGCCTTCCTGCAGTACGAATTCTACGACAAGGAGCGTCAGTATATCGACATGCAGGAGGAGATTGAAACAAATGACTGACACATTGAACATTATGGCAGCATTGAAAATAGCATTCTGGATATGTGCATTCCTCGTATTTTATACCTATCTGGGATATGGCATGCTGCTATGGCTGTTGGTCAGACTGAAACGCATCGTGAGGGGCAAGGCCGAGAGGAAGGCTTTGCCCACTGACGAAGCGGAACTGCCAGAGGTAACCTTCATGATCTGTGCCTACAACGAACAGGACGTCGTGGACATGAAAATGGAAAACACGCTGCAACTGGATTATCCGCACGACAAACTCCATATTATGTGGGTCACCGACGGCTCAACAGACCAGACAAACGAACGGCTGGCACGCTATGCGGACGTCGAGGTGGTGTTCAGCCCAGAGCGTCGCGGCAAGACCGCCGCACTGAATCACGGCATCAGCATGGTGCGTTCGGAGATTACCATGATGACCGATGCCAACACCATTGTCAATCGGGAGGCCGTACGCGAGATAGTACGTTGTTTCCAAGACCCACGCGTGGCCTGTGTGGCCGGTGAGAAACGCGTGATGGCGCGTCACGAGGGGCAGGCCGCTGCTGAGGGAGAGGGCTTGTACTGGAAATACGAAAGCGCACTGAAACGCATGGACAGCGAGCTGTACTCCGCCATGGGTGCCGCAGGCGAACTGAATGCCATCCGCACGCGGTTCTATGAACCCATGCCCGAAACGGCACTGCTCGACGATTTCGTGATGTCGATGCGCATGGTGGACCAAGGATATAAGATTGCCTACACGTCGGATGCTTACGCGATGGAATACGGTTCGGCCGACCTTACGGAAGAGTCGAAGCGCAAACGCCGCATTGCCGCAGGAGGACTGCAGAGCGTGTGGTGGCTCCGTCAGATGATGAATCCCTTCCGTCGTCCCGTGGTGGCCTTCCAGTTTGTCAGTCACCGCGTACTGCGCTGGAGCATCACCCCCATTGCCCTACTCGCCCTCATTCCCCTGAATGTCGCGCTGGTGTTCCTCAAGGCTGGCACCGTCTATACCGTCATCTGGATTCTTCAGGTGCTGTTCTACCTCGCAGCCCTTGCCTCCTGGACATTGGAAAAACAGGGGCGCAAAAACAAGCTGCTCTATGTGCCTTACTACTTCCTCTTCATGAACCTCAACGTTTTCCGAGGCATGAAGTATCTCTCCACCCACAGCACCTCTGGTGCGTGGGAAAAAGCCAAACGCGGATAGTTATCTTAATAACCAACATTACCTCTCATTATACTTTTTTAAAGATTTTTTATCGTATTTTCTTCGCCTTTTTAGCCGATTATTCGTAACTTTGTACCCAAATTTGCGATTTATAGATTAATACTGAAAAGGATGGAGCAAAACGAACGCGAGACGCTATTGCAGAAGTTAGCTGAGACGAATGCGAAACTTCACTCGGTGGAACTGCAATTAGAAGCCGCAAACAAAAAATTGAACGAATACGAAGAAAAAGCGAAAAAGGCAGAGCAGGCCAGCCGCATGAAGTCGCTTTTCCTCGCTAATATGAGTCACGAGATACGTACTCCCTTGAATGCCATCGAGGGCTTTTCTCGCGTGATGGCGGAAACGGACTCTCCGGAAGACCGTATGAAATATATGGAAATCATCGAGAGTAACAACGGGCGTCTGTTGTCGCTCATCAACGACATCCTTGATTTGTCGCGCGTAGAGGCCGGTGAAATCAGCATCAAGAAAGGAATGACCGACCTGAATGATCTCTGCCATAGCCTGCAAAACATCTTCAAGTTCCGCTGTCCGGATTCACTGCAACTCATTTGGAACAAGCCGAACATGAAGGTAACACTCAACACCGATGCCAACCGAGTGACACAGGTGTTCTCGAACCTGATAGGTAATGCGCTGAAACATACGGTGAAAGGCAGTATTACCTATGGTTACCGACTCGTCAACGACGGCACAGATGTAGAGTTCTTTGTTACCGATACAGGCTCTGGTATTGACCCCAACGACCTTGAGAACATCTTCGGTACGTATGTGTCGCGCGATGCTGACGAGCAAAAAGGCTATGGGTTGGGACTGGCTCTGTGTAAGACCATCGTTGAGAAGATGGACGGAACGATCAGTGTACAGTCGAAACTGGGCGAAGGTTCTACATTCCGCTTTGTGCTGCCCTTCGAGGGTACCATTGGCGGCATGAGCAAGAACAGCCGCACGACAACCAACTCGCGAACCATCCGTTCGACAACAATGACCAACCTGAAGAATGCCCCGCTGATATTGGTGGCAGAAGACGAGGACAGCAACTTCGAACTGGTACGTATTGTCCTTTCAAAACGCTATCGTCTGTTACGAGCCGTGAATGGCATCGAGGCGGTGACTCTCTGTGAAGACGAACAGCCAAATCTGGTTCTGATGGACATCCGTATGCCAGGCATGAACGGACTGGATGCCACCCGAATCATCAAAGAAGTCAATCACAACATACCGGTGATAGCACTCTCGGCTTATGCCTTCGACGAGAATATCCGTGAGGCAAAGGCCGCAGGCTGCGATGAATTCATGGCAAAACCTTTCCGTGTAGAGGATTTGTTGGATACAGTAGAAAAATACGTCAAGAAATAACAATAGTCATACGATATGGGCAAATTAGCAGTATATAAGTACATCTCGATGATGTTTTTAGTGATACAGTGCATTTTGACTGCATTTACCATTGTAGCACTCTTTGGCGGTGACGTCAATCCTGTAGGACATTCAGCACGCGCCATGTTGGTATATATTCTGCCTGTTCTCATTGCTGCCAACGTGCTCATGCTGATTTTTTGGCTGGTACGTCGCAAGTGGATATATGCTCTTATTCCCACGATTACCTTAGCCTGCTGTGTTCCCTATATCGGCACGATTTACCAGTTTGGTTCCCTCGACAAGAAAGCCGAAGCAGAAAAGGGACTGAAGATTGCGACGTATAACGTAGCGATGTTCGGACGTGAGACATCGGGATTTCTGGCACAGGACATCCTGGCACAGATGCGTCGTCAGAAGGTGGACGTGCTGTGTATGCAGGAATATAGCGAGATGAGCGGCGACAAGAAGAACTCAAAGAACTATATGGAGTACTTCCCCTATATGGCTGTTGGTCGTGGTGACATGGTCGTATTCAGCCGTTATCCCATCAAGGACAGCAAGACAATAGATTTCGACGACTCGAACCAAAGTGCCATGTGGGCAGATGTCGACGTCAAAGGACAAGTCATACGATTTTTCAACGTACACTTGGAAACCACAGGTATCAACCGCACCTTGCACCAGGCCAGCAAGTTGCAGGCAAACAATCCGTATGAAGACTTCAGTCCAAGCAACAGCCGCGTGATGAATGCGCTGTTCGGCAACTATACGCTGGGAATGATGTTCCGCGCAGGACAGGCCATAACGATTGCCAACGAGAAACGCCAGACGGAGAAGCCCTGTATCATTTGCGGTGACTTCAATGACGTGCCATACTCGTTTGTCTATAATACCATGTTAGGTGACATGGTGGACGGCTTCAAGGAATGCGGTGCGGGGTGGATGCACACCTATCGCGGCAAGAAGGCTGTTCGCATCGACTATATCTTCCATGATAAGTTCTTCAAGGGACTGACCTATTACAAGGAGGATCTGACGACGTCAGACCACCTGCCGGTATTCATGAAGGTAACATACTGATATAACCCGCCAAGGTATCATTAAAAAGACTGGCATTCCCGCGTTGGAATGCCAGTCTTCTTTGTTATGAATGAGTGGGTTGCCTAATTATCGACGCTACCACCCACAATATCAAGCAGTTCGGTAGTAATGGCCTGCTGACGACTCTTGTTGTACTGCAGGTTCAGTTGGCGCAACATTTCGTCGGCATTATCCGTTGCCGTCTGCATAGCCACCATACGGGCAGCATGCTCGGAAGCCACACTGTCAAGCAATGCGGTATAGAGCATGAGATGAGCCATCTTAGGCAGGAGCTCAGTGAGCACGGTGTCCATGTCGGGCTCAACGATGAAGTTATCGTTGAGTGGTGCCACTTCGCCTTCTTTCACCTCTTTCTTGCGACGATTCTTCTTCAGATAGTCCTGAGCCTTCTTCGTGGCAAGGTTCGAGGTCAGGTCGCGCTCGTGGTCACGTCCCAGTTCGCTTTCAAGGTCGATGGGCAGGAACTGCTTCTTCGTCAACACCTGAGAGCCAGCGCTCTTGAAGTGGTGATAGATGAGTTCCACACGGTCTATCTCGCCATTGTAAAACTTGGTACCCAGTTCCATTGCAATGTCAATGCATGGCTGCACTTGGGGATGGTCAATCAGTGACGCATACTCGCCAAAACAGTTGTAACCCAGCTTACGAGCTTTCTCAGCGACCTTACGGCCAATGGGATAAACCTCGACACTACCCTGCCCTAACTCTTCGGTATACGCATCCACCGTGCGCTGCATGAGCTTGATGATGTTGGAGTTGAAACCGCCACAGAGTGACGAGTTGCTGCTGAACACCACCAAGGCAACACGCTTCACGGGACGCTCCTGATCGAAGATAGTCTTGGGCTCTGCATCGGCCGCCAGGAACGATTTGAGGATGTGCTCCAGCATCGTCTCGTAGGGCAGCATGTTCTGGATGGCCACTTGCGCATGGTGCAGCTTGGAATTAGCCACCATCTTCATGGCAGAGGTAATCTTGCGCGTCGAGTTGACTGAAGCAATACGTCCTTTAATCTCTTTCAATGAAGCCATAGGCTATCATGCTTTATAGGTTCCGGCAATATCGGCCATCACAGCCTCAATCTTTTTCGTGGTCTCGTCGTCAATCTTTCCGGCAGCCAGCGTCTCGATGACCTCAGGAGCCGAAGAGCGCAACTTGTCGAGGAACTGGTCCTGACACTCGCGAACCTTGGCGATGGGCACATCGCGCATGAGTCCGTGAACACCGCAATACAAGATGGCCACCTGTTCGCCAACGGGCATTGGGCTGTACTGTGGCTGAATGAGCAACTGACTGTTCTTACGACCGCGATCCAGTGTCATAGCCGTCACGGCATCCATATCGCTGGAGAACTGCGAGAAAGCCTCGAGCTCACGATACTGTGCCTGGTCAATCTTCAGAGTACCAGCCACCTTCTTCATGGACTTGATCTGTGCGGAACCACCCACACGGCTCACGGAGATACCGACGTTGATGGCAGGACGGACACCTTGGTTGAAGAGGTTGGACTCCAAGAATATCTGACCATCGGTAATAGAAATCACGTTGGTAGGAATGTACGCGGAAACGTCGCCAGCCTGTGTCTCGATGATAGGCAGAGCGGTCAGTGAACCGCCACCCCTGACATGACCCTTCATGCACTCGGGCAGGTCGTTCATGGCCTCAGCTACCTCCTGCTGTTCGTTCATCTTGGCAGCACGCTCAAGGAGACGAGAGTGCAGATAGAACACATCACCAGGATAAGCCTCACGTCCAGAAGGACGACGCAGAATCAGCGATACCTCACGATAGGCAACAGCCTGCTTCGACAGGTCGTCATAGACCACGAGGGCGGGCAGACCACGATCGCGGAAGTACTCACCGATAGCAGCACCGGCAAACGGTGCATAGTACTGCATAGCAGCAGGATCAGCAGCGGTAGCAGCCACCACAATGGTGTATGGCATCGCCCCACGCTCCTTCAGTGTCTGCACGAGGTTTGCAACGGTAGAGGCCTTCTGACCGATGGCCACATAGATACAATAGACAGGCTTGCCTGCCTCATAGAAACTCTTCTGATTGATGATGGTATCCACAGCAATGGCGGTCTTACCCGTCTGGCGGTCACCGATGATGAGCTCACGCTGACCACGGCCAATGGGAATCATCGAGTCAATGGCCTTCAGACCTGTCTGTAGCGGCTCCTTCACGGGCTGACGATAGATAACGCCTGGTGCCTTGCGGTCCAGCGGCATCTCAAAGGAGTCGGTGAGGTCGATATCGCCCAAACCATCAACAGCCTGACCCAGCGGATTGACAATACGGCCGAGCATGTTGTCATTGACGCGGATAGAGGCGATGCGCTTGGTACGCTTCACAACCATACCTTCCTTAATATCCGACGTGGTACCCAACAGCACACAACCGACGTTGTCCTCCTCGAGGTTCTCCACGATAGCCATTGTACCATTCTCGAACTCCAACAGTTCCTTGGACTCGGCATTGCGCAGACCATAGATGCGGGCAACACCATCGCTAACGGTGAGCACGGTTCCTACCTCGTCAAACTGTTCGGCATTCTGAATGCCTTTCAGCTGTTCGAGCAGCACCTGGGATACTTCGCTTGGTTTAATCTTATCTGACATTTGTTTTCTTTTTTTCGTTATTACGTTATAACGGAATTACGTTATTACGACTATTTCTTTAACTGAGTGAGTATCGTGTTGAGTTTCGACTTGACACTGGCGTCCATACGGAACGTGTCGTATTCGAGGATGAAACCACCGATGATGTCGGGATCCACCTCAGTCTCAAACTCCACAGTACCATTAGTCTTGCTCTCCACCATCTGACGCATCTTTTGTTCTGTTTCCACAGAGACGCGGGCTGCGGTGGTGAGTTTACCACGAATGACGTTCTTCTGCTTGCGGTAAAGCGTGATATACGAATTTGCCATGAATTGCATCACGTTCTCACGGTCTTCCTTCAAGACAAGGGCGATGAATGCCTTCGTCAACTCACACGGTTTTTCACCAGCGGCAACGAGTAGCAACGCCTCCTTCTTGTCCTTCGAAAGCATGGGATTGTCTATCGTATGGCGTAATGCGGGTACGTCCAGATAACTCTTGGCTACCGTCATCATCTCTTGATAGACGGCATCTTCCTGCTTCTGGTCGGTAGCACTCTTCAAGAGTGCCCTCGCATATCTCATCGATATTACTCCTATATCCATACGCTTAGTTCAATTGACAATTGAAAATTGAAAATTAATTAGCAGAAACATCATTCAGCATACGGTCAATCAAATCCATCTGCGCCTTATCGTCCTTCAGGTTCTGCTTCAGAACCTTCTCGGCAATCTGAACACTCAGCGTAGCCACCTGCTGACGGATGTCGGCAATGGCAGCTTTCTTCTCCTGCTCGATGGCGGCTTTCGCCTCGTCCAAGAGTCGGGCGCCCTCACTACGGGCCTTCGTCTGAGCCTGTTCAACGATGGAATCACGCGTCGCGGCAGCCTCCTTCAGTATCTGAGCCTGCTTTTCGCGTGCCTCCTGCAAGATGGATTCACCTTCCTTTTGAATGTTGGCCAGTCGTTCGTTAGCCTCGTGAGCCTTCTTCAGCGACTCGTCGATGAAAGCCTGACGCTCCTTCACCATCCCAGTGATGACGGGGAAGCCATACTTCCAAAGGAGGAAGAATACCACGAGGAACGTGATAGTCATCCAGAACAACAGACCAGTACTCGGAATCAATAAATCCATAAGCTGAATTTTTTACCGTTTTACTTATTTACCTTTACCTATGCTTAGATGCAGAGGAATGCGATAACGGCAGCGAACAGAGCAACACCCTCAATCAGAGCGGCTGCAACGATCATGTTTGTGAACAGCTTGTTCATTACCTCCGGCTGACGAGCCATAGCGTCCATAGCCTGACCGCCAATCTTACCGATACCAATACCTGCGCCAATAGCTGCGAGACCTGCGCCTACTGCGGCACCTAACTTTGCAACACCTTCTGCTGCTAATAATGCTGTAATCATAATGTTTTAATTTTTTAAGTTATTAATTATTTAATTCTTTAATTTATTTATTTCTTACATCTTACCTCTTACTTCTTACCTCTTACTTCTTACCTCTTACTTCTTACCTCTTACTTCTTACCTCATTCATGTGCCGGTTCCACACGTGCCAATCCGATAAACACGGCTGACAACATGGTGAATACCATTGCCTGGATGAAACATACCAAGCACTCCAGACACATCATGAAGACACTCATGATGACCGACAGAGCTGACATAGACAACTGTACGGCTACAGCCTGACTGGCAACAAGGAAAATGATACACGTAATAGCCACCGCAATGGCGTGACCGGCCATCATGTTGGCAAAGAGACGAATCATCAGGGCGAAGGGCTTGGTGAAGATTCCCACAAACTCTATCACGGGAATGATGGGAATGGGAGCTTTCAGCCATGTGGGCACCTCAGGCCAGAAGATGTCCTTCCAGTAGTGCTTGTTGCCCGAGAACTGCACAATGATAAACGTGCAAAGCGCCAGGAAGAACGTCACAGCAATGTTGCCCGTCACGTTACCTGAGCCTGGCGGGAATGGAATAAGACCCATCACGTTACAGGTGAAGATGAAGAAGAAGCACGTCAGCAGGTAAGGCACGTATTTCTCGTAGCCCTTGCCTACACCAGGCTTGATAATATCATCAACCACATACATCACCAGCATCTCGACAAAGCCTACGAAGCCACCTGGTGCCGGGTCGGAAGCCTGACGCTTCTTATACCAGCGGGCGCTACCCAAGATGCAGCACAGCAGGATAGCGACGTTGATGAACATCACAGCTACCGTCTTCGTGATTGACAGGTCGAGAACGGGCTCACCATTCTCCACGATTTTGCCTGCATTGTCGCCTTCTGTAGCAATGGCCAGACCATAAGGACCCTGACGCAGTCCGTTGGCGTCAGCATGGTGTTCGAACTGAGAAGAGCTGAACACGTGCCAACCCGTAGAACTGTTAACGATGACAGGCAGTGGGATGACCAGCGACTTCCCCTCACCCAGATCGGTGACATGCCATTCGTGTGAGTCCTTGATATGCTCAAGCACCACCTCCTTGGCTGAGAAGTCCTCTGCCCTCATCGCAGGCGTCATTGCCAACAGCAAGAGTGCCATACATAGCAGTCGTTTCATATAAATCATAATTCTTAACTCTTAGTTTTTTAACTCTTTAGTGTCTCATTGAGAGCGTAACGACCATCATCGCTGCATACATCACCAAATAGATGGCTACAAACCGGATGACGTCCTGCCTGTCTTCAGCAAGTAGTGCGTATATGCCTGCCAGCGAGACCACCAATATCATGCGAATCACCGTCATGATGAGGTAGAACCTTGGTAGTGCCTCAGGCTGGTGGGCTTTCACCACGTCGTATAGCTTGACGTAAGCTACACCCAACAGCGTCAGCAGGCATACTGCAGCGACGTAGATCATTCTGCCTTTTCGACGCAGAGTGACACTTCGTTCTTCTGCACCTCAACGAATCCACCCAGTATGGGCAGTTCATTGCCATCATACACCACCGTGCCTTTCTGCAGCGTTGAGATAATGGGCGCATGGTTGGTGAGTATCTCAAACTGGCCTTGCGTGCCAGGAACTACCACCTGCTCCACCTCTCCGTCGTACTCGACTCTTTCTGGTGTTACTATCTTGAGTTTCAACATACCTATTATATATAATAATGTATATGCTTTTTATCCCTTGGCAGCCTCCAGCAGCTTCTTAGCCTTCTCCTTGGCGTCCTCGATGGTACCCACGTTAAGGAAGGCCTGCTCTGGCAGGTCGTCAACCTCACCGTCCAAGATAGCATTAAAGCCCTTAATGGTCTCTTCGATGGGAACCATCACACCAGGCAGACCAGTGAACTGTTCGGCCACAGAGAACGGCTGCGAGAGGAAGCGCTGTACACGACGGGCGCGGTTCACGGTCAGCTTGTCCTCATCAGAGAGCTCGTCCATACCGAGGATGGCGATGATGTCCTGCAACTCCTTGTAGCGCTGCAGAATCTCTTTTACGCGCTGGGCGCAGTCATAGTGAGCCTTGCCAACCACCAATGGGTCGAGAATACGAGAGGTACTTCCCAGCGGGTCAACGGCAGGATAGATACCGAGCTCGGCAATCTTACGGTCCAACACCGTGGTAGCATCAAGGTGGGTGAACGTCGTTGCAGGTGCAGGGTCGGTCAAGTCGTCAGCAGGCACATACACAGCCTGTACAGAGGTGATAGAACCTGACTTGGTTGATGTGATGCGCTCCTGCATGGTACCCATTTCTGAAGCCAGTGTAGGTTGATATCCCACAGCTGAAGGTACACGGCCCAGCAGAGCAGACACCTCAGAACCGGCCTGCGTGAAACGGAAGATGTTGTCGATGAAGAACAGAATATCAGCTGAACCGCCATCCTTACCACCACCATCACGGAAGCCCTCAGCCACCGTCAGACCTGACAGGGCAACAGAGGCACGTGCTCCAGGGGGCTCGTTCATCTGACCATAGACCAAGGTGGCCTGCGACTTCTTCAACTCCTCAGGATCAACGAGACTCAGATCCCACTTACCTTGGGCCATCGCCTCCTTGAATTTCTCACCATAGCGGATAACGCCTGACTCAATCATCTCACGAATCAGGTCATTACCCTCACGAGTGCGCTCTCCTACTCCAGCGAATACGGAGAATCCGTCGTGTCCCTTGGCAATGTTGTTGATGAGCTCCATGATAAGCACCGTCTTACCCACACCAGCACCTCCGAAGAGTCCAATCTTACCACCCTTCAGGTAGGGCTCCAGCAGGTCGATGACCTTGATACCGGTTGCCAGTACTTCCTTGGTGGTAGAGAGTTCCTCAAACTTCGGAGCCTCACGGTGGATGGGATAAGCACCCTCCATGGCGAGCTGTTTCATACCGTCGATAGGCTGACCAATCACGTTCAGCATACGACCCTTAATTTGTTCACCAGAGGGCATCATGATAGGTGTGCCCAATGGTATTGCTTCCAATCCACGCTGCAGACCGTCGGTATTGTCCATAGCCACACAGCGAACAGTATCCTCACCGATGTGCTGCTGCACCTCAACGATGATTTGTTCGCCGTTAGGACGTTTAACCGACATAGCTTCGTGAATCTTAGGCAACACTTTTTCCGCATCCAGTCCTTTGGTATCGAAATACACGTCAATCACAGGACCGATAATCTGCGAAATGTGTCCATTAATTTGTGACATAAGCAGTTATTGTTTTAGAATTGTTGTTATTTTCGTATAGTGATTGCAAAGATAGCTATTTTTTTTCAAACACAAAAACTATTTGACCACTTTTTTCACAAATAGTACAAAAAAAAGGAAAAAAAGTTGTACCTTTGCAGCCGTAAATGAACAAGATGACCATAAAAGCAGCATTGTTCGACCTCGATGGAGTGGTTTTCGACACAGAACCTCAGTATTCAATATTCTGGGGAGCTCAGTGTCGTGAGTTCCATCCTGAGATTCCCGGCTTGGAGCATAAAATCAAAGGACAGACGCTGGTTCAGATCTACGATGCATGGTTTTCCGGACCCCTTGCTGACAGCCAAGCACTCATCACCGAACGTTTGAACGACTATGAAAGCCAGATGGACTACGACTATATTCCCGGATTTGAGGAATACATTCATGAACTCCGCCAACAAGGTGTCAAGACAGCTGTCGTGACCAGTTCCAACCAGCCGAAGATGAAGGCTGTTTATGCCAAGCATCCTGAGTTCGAAGGTCTCTTTGACGCCATACTGACTTCAGAGGATTTCGAACGTTCAAAGCCCGACCCTGACTGCTACTTAAAAGCGGCAGAGCGCTTTGGTGTCGAACCGAAGAACTGTGTGGTTTTCGAGGATTCGTTCAACGGGCTGAAGTCTGGCCGTGCTGCAGGAATGTATGTCATAGGCCTGGCTACGACTAATGCTGCTGAGGACATCGCCCCGTTTTGCGACAAAGTCATAGAAGATTTCAATCATTTATAACCAAATAATCAAAAATCAAAGAATATGGCAGGATATTTAGTTAGCGACAACCGTAAGGTTACAACCCATCGGTTTATGGAAATGAAACAAAAGGGTGAGAAAATCTCCATACTCACCTCCTACGACTATACCATGGCTGGCATTGTCGACAAGGCTGGCATCGACGCCATCTTAGTGGGCGACTCTGCATCAAATGTGATGGCTGGCAATGCCACCACACTGCCCATGACCGTCGACTATATGATCTATCACGCACGTTCCGTAGTACGTGCCGTACAACGTGCCCTGGTAGTCTGCGACATGCCTTTCGGTTCCTATCAGGTCAATGCTGCAGAGGGTGTGACCAACGCTATCCGCATCATGAAGGAAAGTGGTTGCGATGCCCTGAAGATGGAAGGCGGTGTGGAGATTCTCGACACGGTAAAGCGCATCCTCGATGCTGGTATTCCCGTGATGGCCCATTTAGGCTTGACCCCGCAGTCTATCAACAAATTCGGTACCTATGCCGTGCGTGCAAAGGAAAAGGCTGAAGCCGAGAAACTGATGAGCGATGCCATTGCCCTCAGCGACGCTGGCTGTTTTGGCATCACGCTCGAAAAGGTTCCTGCAGCTCTTGCCACAGAGGTCACCAAAGCCGTGAAATGTCCGACAATAGGTATCGGAGCCGGAAACGGTACGGATGGTCAGGTGCTCGTCGTGGCAGATATGCTGGGAATGTCTGAAGGCTTTTCTCCTCGTTTCCTGCGTCGCTATGCTGACATCGGAAACATCATTACTGATGCTGTAGGCCGTTATGTGTCCGACGTAAAGACCGGTGATTTCCCCAACGAAAACGAATCGTATTAAGTCTTGAATACACAGAACATACCCGTACATATCAGGTTGTGGCACAAGGACTTCTGGCTATTGGTTATAGCCAACCTTCTGCTGATGATGTCCGTCTATGTGCTCATTCCCATCATGCCGCTTTGGCTGATGAGAACAGAGAATTTCACATCCTATGAGACAGGACTATCTATAGGAGCCTATACCATAGGACTCTACCTGTTTGGGGCACAATGTTCATGGCTAGTACAGCGTTTCCGCAGGAATGTCGTATGCATGTGGGCCATCATACTCGTGGGACTATCGGTAGCATTACTCTGGTACATTGACGGGTTACGCTCGGAATTCGTCGAATTCTGGATTATCTTACTACAACGGCTGTTGTTGGGTGCAGCCTTCGGACTGGCACAGATGGTACTGTCGTCAACACTCATCATTGACACCTGCGAATCACACCAGCGTACTGAGGCCAACCATAGTGCAGCATGGTTTGCACGTTTTGCCCTTTCTTTGGGACCATTGGCAGGACTAATCGCATACCATTATTTCGGATTCGATAAAGCCTTGTGGGGCTCCATCGGATGCGCTGCAATGAGTCTGCTCCTCATCCGTCAGGTATCATTCCCTTTCAGAGCCCCTGAGGAGGGTGTCCATGTGGCATCGCTTGACCGTTTCCTGCTACCTCATGGTGTTGTGCTGTTTTTCAATCTGTTGCTCATCATGATGGCTGTGGGATTGGTACTGTCACTGCCATTGACAACAGATTTCTATGCACTGCTGATGGGTGGTTTCCTGTTGGCACTACTGGCACAGCGTTTCGTCTTCCGCAATGCTGAATTGAAAAGCGAAGTGGTCAGCGGACTTTTCATCTTGCTGGCAGCACTACTGATACTGCTGGCCTACCCAACATCACCAGTATCTCCTTTGCTCATGGGACTGGCTGTGGGAATCATCGGTTCACGCTATCTGCTATTCTTCATCAAACTTAGCCGCCACTGTAAGCGTGGCACATCACATAGCACATTCTTCCTCGCATGGGAGACTGGTATCACACTTGGATTAACTTTTGGTTACGCATTTCTCTATGGGCAGCGCGACCTGTTATTTTATGTGGCTTTTGCACTGACAATAGCAAGTCTGCTTTTCTATCATTTCTATGCACATCAATGGTTTATAAAACATAAAAACCGATGAAAAGGAACGTTTTTCTCCGTTTGGGCGTGCTGCTCGTCACTTGTCTGCTGATGCCGACAACGGTTCATGCTTTGGGCGATGCTGAACGTGTTTTCTACTCATACGACGCATCAAACGGTTTGGCAGACAATAGCGCACAGACTATCTTATGTACTAAGACGGGACGTATGCTTATCAGCACCATCGGACACATCAACTTCTACGATGGTGACACTTTTGTGCACATTGACCCCGAAGAGGAAAACATCTTCCCGCTGCCCAAATACAGAGGGCACTACCACCTTTATTTCGACAAGCACCATCATTTGTGGGTGAAAGACCAGCATCAGGTTACCTGTGTGGACTTGACGATGGAGCGTTTTGTGACCAATGTTGGCGACATCTTCCGGGAGCTGGGAATGAAAGAACCTGTCGAAGACCTGTTTGCCGACATCAACAACCATTTGTGGCTACTCTCAGGCAATATACTGTACGGGCTGGACGACAAGACGGAAATCAGCGTCCACCACAGTTCTGAACTGCAGGATGTCGATATATACAACAACCGCCTGCTACTGGAATTCTTTGGCAATGGCACAGTGTCAGCTTTGGATGTAAAAACGGGAAGCCACCTTTTCGACGTTGCTGCATTTAACAATAACGACACGCTACGTTTCAGCAATTCCTCTGTCATACTGCCCGATAGCAACCTGTACTACCAGATACGCAACGGTGACAGGGAGTCCGTATTGCTTCGTCTGGATATCGAGAAACGCCAGTGGGTCCAACTCATGGCTCTACCCTACCACCTTAACAACATGGTACTGCAGAACGGTGTGCTGTATATCGCCTCAGAATACGGCTATTGGATGTACGACGTGACAACGGGTGAGAAGCAGCACGTTGACGCTATCAAAATGTCGCGTTTCCGCTCTCTACAAACCGATATCAACACCATAGCCTTCGACCGTCAGGGAGGCATGTGGCTGGGAACCGAGAAACGAGGCATCCTCTATTCGCGTCCCTTCCGTTCCGCATTTGTCAACTACAACTGGAGCCAACCAGAGGCGCTGGTCTACGAAGCATTGCTCACTCGTACACTCACCGATTTGCCGAGTCTTCCCCGCCATGTCAACTGTCAGTATCGCGACAGCCGTGGATGGCTGTGGACAGGACTCTATACGGGTCTGCAACTGGAGCGCCCGGATCGCAAAGACATACGTATATACACTGACGAAGACGGACTGCGTAATGAAATGGTCCACAGTGTCATTGAAGACGACAATCACGACATCTGGGTAGGTACGAGTTTTGGCATATCACATTTGATGATAGAGAATGGCGAAGTCGTCAATATCGATACCTATACCCAAGGCGACAATGTTCCCAACGAGTCGTTTGTCAACGCACGGGCCATGAAACAACCCGATGGCACCATCATCATGCAGTCACTGGACCATATCGTTGTGTTCAACCCCAAGGATATTTGTCGCGACAGCCTGGTTAACATGACGCTGGCACCTAAACTTGTACGTCTGATGGTCAATGGACAGCACATGGAACCAGGGATGAAACTTGGCGACAAGGTCATTCTCGACCGTGCGGTATCACGCATCTGGGAAGTCAATGTCGACTATAACCAGAACACCCTGTCGATGATATTCTCCGGACTGAATTTCGCCCGCCCCATTCAGACCTACTATCGGGTACGCGTACAAGGCTTGTACGACGACTGGCAAGTATATTCCTACATGAATGCCAAAGACAAGGTTGACGAAAAGGGACTCCTTCACCTGCATCTCCCTGCCCTCAAACCCGGAAAGTATGTCGTCGAAATACAAGTGTCCACATCACCCGACCGTTTCGAATTGCGTCCCTACACGTGGGTCATCTACGTCAATGAACCTTGGTGGCGCTCTACGGGTATCTACCTGCTGCTCGGACTGTTTATCTGCCTATTAGTTGCCGCCAATGTCATACTCTACACTTACAATACGCGTCTTGACATGATGCGTAATAACAAGGAGGGCGACATCATGCGTCGCATCCGCAACTATGTCACCCGTTGTAATGAATTACACAACGAGCCGCTATTGCCTGGCATAGCCACTACGGAAGAAGAAAGTGTTGACGACCCGCAACAGAATAACCAACTGTTCATCAACACCATGCTGACCATTGTGCCGTTCATACACAGCCACGCCAATGAAAAGGTTACGATGACCATGCTCTCTGAACAGACGGGTATGGAAGTGGCGAAACTCTTCGAACTGCTGTCGTCCAATTTCTATCTGAGTCCACGCCAATTGGTTGGACGATTGCGTTTACAGGAAGCATCAGAACTACTGCTGACGACCGATAAGAGTGTAGAGGAGATTGCTAACGACCTGATGTTCGTAACGCCAAACTATTTCATCTCCTGTTTCTACCATCATTTCCGTCAGACGCCAAAAGACTATCGGAAATCCAAGGCCCTATAGCCCACCAGGCGCCATGTTCGCGCGCCCGTACATTTATAATATATGAATGCCTGATAGCGGTTTTGCGTTTGGAAGAAACTGCCTTCCGACGGAGGATTGCTTCCGTCTTCATTGACAAACTGATACGAATAATATCCCTGTTTCTGCATCAGCCGTGCTGTGTATTTCCCTGTCTCCGCATCATAGTCCATGCGGTAGTGCTCACGCTGACTGTCGGTAGTCCAGTGCCCGCTGATGTAGATATCGCCCTGCCAGGGGCACACCAGTTCGTAGTTCACCCACACATAGTCACACGTATAGTCCACCTCCCGATTGTCACTGTTGCGGATAACGAAGGCTCCCTCAGCACTGACATCAGTCAGATAGTGTTTCCTGACGGTGGCAGCAAAGGGCCACGCCTCGTAATTATGACCGTTCCACGCTATGCGGTCCAGTCCCATCGTGGTATGACTGACGTCTAATATCTCATACTTATGGAATTCGTTACCGGCATCGAAGATCAATGCCTTGTTGTGTTCCCATGTCAGTCCCTGGGCAGAGATAAAATTGGGACGCACATCATGACGGGCCTGGTCCTCACACCAGTTCTGCATCACGACAGTGCGTATCTCCTCATCCATATTGAGCACACGCACATTGTTATAGTTCACTGTCATCGACAGCTGCTGGTGACGGTCATTATGATCCATATCGGTATTGGACGTCACATTCAGACCTACGCTCATCAGTGGTTCCACCACATAGAATTCCACCTCCAGCACCTTTTCATTGTCCAGGTCTTCGTCAATGACCGTCAAACGATAGTTGCCGCTCATCTTCAGTCTGCAGCGGTCGTTAGGTATCGTCAGCCAGTAGTGCGTATACATCACGGTAGTATTGATGCTGTTCTGGTAGTTCTCTATGGGGTTGTCGTTGAATCCCACCAGCCAGTCGCTCTCAAACAGACCGTCGGACACGGTCCAGTCTGCCTCGCAATGCTCCAGATGGTACACGAAACGATGGTAGTCGTGTGACAGCTCGTCAAAACCAATCCTCAACCGGTCACCACTACCCAACTCCATGACAGGACGGTTCATCCAGTCACCGTTCACGATGCTGGTCAACGACCGCACATTCTCCGTAAATATCCTGTTGCCGGCCCACCCTGTCAGGGTTGCCAACACCAGCGTTGTCATCATCAAGAGTCGTTTCATGTGGGCAAAAGTAAGAAATAAAAATGAGTTAACCAAATAAAAGCAAAACAAAAGCGGGATAAAATGCAAATAAAAACTAATTTATTTTGTATTTTGCTCATTTATTCGTACCTTTGAGGTGAACCTCGAAGGTACTTTCACTCGAAAATGCAAATAAAAACTAATTTATTTTGCATTTTGCTCATTTATTCGTACCTTTGCATGGTTTAAGAAAAATGTAAAAACGCGTCAGCGGGCTTAAAAATGCCCTTAAACGCAAAATCGTGAGAAAAACAAGAATTAAATATTAAACATTAAATTTTAATGGATCAGACATTTGACAACGACAGAATTGTAAAAATCAACATTGAGGAAGAGATGAAGTCCTCATACATCGACTATTCGATGTCGGTCATCGTGGCTCGTGCCCTTCCTGATGTTCGCGACGGCTTTAAGCCTGTTCATCGCCGTATCCTCTACGGTATGATGGGCATCAACAACGTTTCTACACAACCTTATAAGAAGTGCGCCCGCGTTGTGGGTGAGGTACTTGGTAAGTACCATCCCCATGGCGACTCTTCAGTATATGGTGCTCTGGTGCGTATGGCCCAGGAGTGGAACATGCGCTACACACTGGTTGACGGACAGGGTAACTTCGGTTCCGTTGATGGTGACTCGCCTGCTGCCATGCGTTACACCGAGTGCCGCCTCTCGAAGATGGGTGAGCACATCATGGACGACCTGGAGAAGGATACCGTCGATATGGTCAACAACTTTGATGACTCGCTGGTTGAGCCCAGCGTGATGCCTACCAAGATTCCTAACCTCTTGGTAAATGGTGGTAACGGTATTGCCGTAGGTATGGCTACCAACATGCCTACCCACAACCTGCTTCCCCACAGGTGCCTATATCTATGGTCTGCAGGGCGTTCGCGATGCCTACGAGACTGGTCGTGGCCGTATCGTGATGCGTGCCAAGGCTGAGATTGAGTCTACCGAGACTCACGACAAGATTGTCGTTACGGAGATTCCTTATGGCGTCAACAAGGCCGACCTCGTGAAATATATTGCTGACCTTGCCAACGAACACAAGATTGAGGGCGTGGCCAATGTCAACGATGAGTCTGGCCGTCAGGGTATGCGTATTGTGGTGGATTGCAAGCGCGATGCCAATGCCAACGTGCTGCTCAACAAACTGTTCAAGATGACAGCCCTGCAGAGCTCGTTCTCTGTGAATAACATCGCACTGGTCAAGGGTCGTCCCCGTCTGCTGAACCTTAAGGAGTGCGTCAAGTACTTCGTGGAGCACCGTCATGACGTAACTATCCGTCGCACCAAGTACGACCTGAAGAAAGCCCAGGAGCGTGCACACATCCTCGAAGGATTGATCATTGCTGTCAACAACATCGATGAGGTGGTTCACATCATCCGTAACAGCAAGACGCCTTCTGATGCCCAGCGTAACTTGGAGCAGCGCTTCAACCTGGACGAGCTGCAGTCGAAGGCTATCGTCGATATGCGTCTTAGCCAGCTCACTGGTCTGCGTGTCGATCAGCTCCACCAGGAGTATGACGACCTGATGAAGCTCATTGCCGACTTGGAGGAAATCCTGAACAACCCCGAGCGTTGCAAGCAGGTCATGAAGGACGAGCTGCAGGAAGTGAAGGAGAAGTATGGCGATGTTCGTCGTACAGAGATTATCCCCTTCGACCACGAGTTCAATGCCGAGGACTTCTATCCCGACGATCCTGTGGTCATCACCATCTCTCACATGGGTTACATCAAGCGTACCCACTTGGACGAGTTCCACGAGCAGAGCCGTGGCGGTATGGGCTCTAAGGCTGCCCGCCATCGCGACAATGACTTCGCAGAGTACATCTATCCTGCCACCATGCACAACACCTTGTTGTTCTTTACACAGAAAGGTCGCTGCTACTGGCAGAAGTGCTACGAGATTCCCGAGGGTGACAAGAACTCGAAGGGCCGTGCCATCCAGAACATGCTCAACATCGAGCCCGACGATGCCATCAATGCCGTACTGCGCATCAAGAACTTCAATGACGACGAGTTCCTGAAGACCCACTACGTCATGTTTGCCACTAAGCAGGGTATCATCAAGAAGACCCGCCTCGACCAGTATCGCAATGTGCGTGCCGCTGGTGTGCGTGCCATCAATATCAATGAGGGCGACGAGGTGGTAGGCGTTCGTCTGACCAATGGCCATAACGAAATCCTGCTGGCTAACCGCAATGGACGTGCCGTACGCTTCGACGAGAACGATGTCCGCACCATGGGACGTGTCTCTACCGGTGTCATCGGTATGCGCCTCGATGGTGGCGACGACGAGGTGGTAGGCATGGTATGTGTCAACGACCCGCAGACGGAGACCATCATGGTGGTCAGCGAGAATGGCTATGGCAAGCGCTCTGAGGTCGAGGACTACCGCAAGACTGCCCGTGGTGCCAAGGGTGTGAAGACCCTCGCCATCACCGAGAAGACCGGTCGCTTGGTAGCCATCAAGGTGGTGACCGACGAGAACGACCTGATGATCATCAACAAGTCGGGTGTGCTCATCCGTCTGAAGGTGGCTGATGTGCGCGTCATGGGTCGTGCTACCCAGGGTGTCCGTCTCATCAACCTCGCCAAGAAGAACGACACCATCGCCAGCGTCTGCAAGGTGATGTCCAGTCAGGAAGAGGATGTCGAGGAGGCTGAAGTACTCAACGATGAGGAGCAGAATAATCCAGAAAATCCAGAAACTCTAGAAAATCTAGATAAAACGCAAGAATAAAATAATTAATGTTTAACCAATAAAGAAAGACTTATGAAAAAAGTTCTGTTTATGGCAATTGCGCTCATGGCAAGCACCATGACCTTTGCCGCAAAGAGTGACGCCCTAAAGGCTATCACTAAGTGTAAAGACTATACGGAGGCAGCACAACTGCTGAAGAACAGTCTCGGTCAACTGGCTGACAATGCCGAGAAGGCAGAGGCTTATAACCACCTCGTCGACCTGGCCATGGTCAAGGTTGACAAGGAAAACGGTATTGCTATCGAGAACACAGCGAAGGTGCAGATGGGTGGCAAAGCCGAACCTTATGACACCATCGGTCTCTGTGATGCTTTGTGTCAGGCTATTGAGGATGCTTTTGAGTGCAACAAATACGACCAGATGCCTGATGCGAAGGGTAATATCAAGCCTAAGTTCGAGAAGAAGAATGCGCTGCGTCTGTGGGGTCCCCGCAAGAACCTCATCTTCTTGGGTGAGTCTTATCGTACCAGCAATCAGCCTGCCAATGCACTGAAATACTGGACGCCCTATCTGGATTCGTTCGCAAGTCCGTTGTTCGACAAGATGGACAATATCGACCAGCTGCGTGGTCAGGAACAGGATGCTGTCGACCAGATTGCATATCTGGCCACCTATATGGCATATCAGACAAGAGACCTGGATCTGGTGAACCGCTTTGCAGAGATGGCCAAGAAGAATGACCAGTTTAAGGAAGACGCCTTCAAGCTGCAGCTGGGTGCCATGCAGATGAACCTGAAGACAAAGCAGGATACGCTGAACTGCATCAACAAGCTGAAGCAGATGTACGAACAGGACTCAGAGAATGACGTGATTTTCGAGAACCTCAACAATCTGTACGACGCTATGAAGGATAGGGCTGCTCATACTGCTTTCTTGGATGCTCACCTCGCAAAATATCCTAACAACTACGTTGCTTTGGCAAGCAAGGGCTTCATGCTGATGGAGCAGAACAATGCTGAAGAGGCTGCCAAGTGGCTCCGTAAGGCTTGTGAGGCAAAGGCTGACAATGCTATCGTATGGACATATCTCGGTGTATGTCTGAACGTTCTTGCCGCCAATGCTACCGACAATGCCGTAGGTATGAAATATTTTGACGAGGCCATTGCTGCCTTCGACAAGGCAAAGGAACTCGATCCCGACAAGCTTCAGGCTAAGTGGGGCTACAACCGCTATCAGGCCTATTACGGCCGTTACGGTGAGGACGATCCCAAGACTAAGGCTGCAGAGGCTGACATGAGGAATTGATCCTCAGGTCAAGGCAAAAAAAGGCAAGCGCACTGCTTGCCTCTTTTTTATTATCTATACCCTTTTCAAATCAGCGCCTCAGCCAACTGCTCCAGCAGTGCTTCATCCCCAGCCTTCATGCGCGAACGGATGGTGACCATGGGCTCTACGATTTCACAGTCCTTCAAGGCCTCAATCATACCCTTCATCACCTTACCGGCTGAGGGTGCCCAACTGCCGTTCTCAATGATACCAAACTTACGCTTCTGGTAGTTCTTGATCTGCAGGTGATACAGGAAGTCGTGCATCACGGGGAATACACCTGCATCATAGCTCGAGGCAGCCACCACCACCGTAGGATAGCGGAAGGCATCCTCAATGACCTCTGCCATATCCTCACGACTCAGATCACTTACCACAACCTTGAACTCCGTTCGAGCCTGTTCACGCTCGGACATTTGAGCAAGCTCAGATGTCTCTCGCTTAATCACAGCCTTCTTGGCACCCTTCTCGCGCAGGATCTCGCCTAAGCGTTCAGCAGCAGCGGCTGTACCACCATGGATGCTGGCGTAGGCTATCAATATTCCCTCGCTCTCGGGCTCGTATTTGCTCCACGTATCATACAACTTTACGGCTGTGGCTAAAGGTTCTCCCTTCAGCACAGGACCATGCAGCGGACAAATAGTCTGAATATCGAGGGCAGCAGCCTTCTTAAGGACACTCTGCACCTGCGCACCATACTTGCCACAAATATTAAAGTAATATCTACGCGCCTCACAAGCCCAATCGTCAGTCTCGTTGACCAGCGCACCAAACTTACCAAAGCCATCTGCACTGAACAGTACCTTATCCGTGCTGTCATAGCTCATGATGACCTCGGGCCAGTGCACCATAGCAGCACCGATAAACTGCAGTGTATGCTTACCCAGCGCCAGTATGTCACCCTCTTTCACGGTGATCACACGACCAGTAAAATCAACGCCCTCAAAGAAGTTCGACAGCATTTTCACAGCCTGTGCACTGCACACCAGTTGCACGCCAGGATAAGTCTCCAGCATCCAGGCAATGAGTGCCGAGTGATCAGGTTCCATGTGGTGAACCACCAGATAGTCCGGCTGTCTGCCGTTCAGGGCTGCCGTTAGGTTCACTTTCCACTCCTCACCCTTTCTGCGGTCAGCAGTATCCAGCACCGCTATCTTCTCATCATCAATGAGATACGAGTTATAACTCATGCCCTCGGGCACCACATACTGACTCTCAAACAAATCGATGTCCAAATCATCCACACCGATGTACTTAATCGTATCGCTAATCATATTCATAGTTCAAATTTATTTGGGTGCAAAGTTACGAATAAGCGAGCAAAACACCAAAGGAAATATACAAAATAAAATTCAAATGGCTATAACGTTACAACCTTTTTAACAAAATATAAGGCCGATGGGGTTGAGGAATGTTCAACCACTCCTTTCGTTCCTCCTCCGACATCTTCTCGATGGCATAACGCAGCATCGTGCGAGGCATCTCGTGGGCATGCTGACGGAGGAAGTCACGCAACAGATCCATTGAGCATCGCTTGCCCATCTCTCTTAACATCCAGCCCACAGCCTTATGCATCAGGTCATGCGGATGGTGCAGGTGTATCTCAGCATACCTTAAACACCACGAAGGGTCCCCCATCTGCGAGGTCTTCCACGAACAAACGATACTCATGCGTTGCTTCCACAGGCAGGGGCTTTGGGCCAGTTCATCCAGCACCTGCCGTTTGTAATCTATGTGTAGGTCTGGGCCTCCCCCTGGACAGGGGGATGAGAGGGGCTCTCCCAGATATGTCGGCAATAGCAGCCAATGCCCGAGAATCTTATGAACAGACAAATCCACCAAGTCCCAGTTATTTGCCTGCTCAGCATATTTGAGGTACATTATGACAATCTCATCTCGCCCATAGATTGCCTTCTCCGTACACTCCAGCGGCGTTCTCGCCGCTGTCTTCTTCGTCAGTTTCTCGAACTTCGCGACCAGTATCAGCAAGCCGCAAAGCCTCACCTCGTGCCATTTCGACATCAGCAGTTCTGGTACCTCGCTCAAGGGAAAGTCCTTCCACACATTCCTAACGACCTCCCTTGTCTGCGGCACCTTCAGTCCAAGGAACTCATCGCCCTCACCATACTCACCCGGTCCCGTTTTAAAGAACCCCATGAGTATCCTTCGCTGCTCCTCATTCCGCAGCGACTCCATATATGCGATGATTTCCTTAGCTGTCATTTATTTAATTATCAATTCAAACTTCTTCATCTTGCTTTACTTTCTTTTATTCTTCTTTATTCTCTTTTATTCTTCTTTATTCTATCTCCGGCTCCCAAAGGTGTCGCCCCATATCCACATGTCCGTTGCTCTTGAATGTCACACCTTCTTCTTCCAACAACGTCCGCTGGCGAGACCATCCAGGAGCAGTGCGTCCCTCTTTGTTCACCACCCGATGACAAGGCAACAACTCTGCTCCATGCGTATATCTCAACGTCCGTCCCACCATCCTTGAATGACTGGGCCATCCTGCCAAGGCCGCGATATGTCCGTATGTCGTCACTCGTCCACGAGGAATCTGACTGACGATGTTCAGCACATCCTTGCCAAATGCCCTCACCTGCTCCGGCGTCATCCTATCGGGATAGTCCTTCATTTTATAGTAATTCATGCTGCGAAGATACAACTTTTTCTCGAAAAAACCACCTTTTTCGCATTTTTTCTCAATTCCTAATGTAACATTTCCTGTTTTCCCCTACTTAAAATTACATACTTTGGGGCAATAATATCGATATAGAAGAGGTTTTACCCAAAAATTTATCATTTTACCACAAAAAAGTAAATCTCAAGGCAAAAAGGTAAAACCCATCAATCTTTCGGCACTATTCCCATCAACTCCACATTCTCTTTCTTTCTGCCACTCCATGGCCATCGGTATTATAGCCCTGTGGAAGAACTGATGTGCTACCGTGGCATTGGTAAGAACCGGGCCATTGCTATAGTCGCTGCCTGTGAGTTTGTATCATCCTTGCGGATAAACAATACTACTCCTTCAAGGACAACAAGAAACTATAGCCGTACAGCATCTTTGAACACAACAATGGCTCGACACTTTTCTATCGGTATCGAGCCATAATTGTTACTATTCCTTTATTAACATTCAGTCCTTCAGGCATCCAATTGGAACTACCAACACTCCATCCTCTGGACGTTTGTAGGCATACTGACCAACAGCCGTCAATACCATCAAGAACGAAGGCTTCTTCATTTTTGTTGTATCAATCTTATCTTTCAAGTCAATCAAAGCATCCGCACCCTCTTGAATCAAGCTATCACCACCAAGTTTAATCTCTATAAGACCATAACTCCCATTTCTTAGATGCACCACTGTATCACACTCTAGTCCACTCCTATCCCGATAATGATAAACTTTGCCGTGCAAAGTCTCCGCAAAGACCCTCAAATCTCGCACACAAAGAGTTTCGAAGAAAGGACCAAACGTGTTCAGGTCGTTCATTAAATCATTTGGTCCAAGGTCCAAAGCAGCAATTGCTAACGACGGATCCACAAAATAACGGTTATCAGAAGTTCGTATTGCAGTCTTGGAGCGTAGATTCGGATTCCATGCCTCCATATCTTCTATCACAAAGATTTTCTTCAGTGCCTTGATATATGATGCCACAGTTTCGTCGCTCATACCTTCTGGCTCATTCGTTTTCAAATCCTCAACTATTGTAGGAATAGGAGCCATAGATCCCTGCAGACGAGCATAGGAGCGCATCAGCCGTTTGGCTCGCTGTTCATCTCTCGAGACTCCGTCCACTCGCGATATGTCCGAACGGGTAATAGCTTCATAATACTCTTTTACCTGCCCTAAAGCTGCCTTTTGACTTTTCTTATTCATTGCCTTGGGCCAGCCGCCACGACACGTGATAAAAGCAACATCTTCCAATGAAAGATGGCTCTCGCCTTCCACCATTTCTGCATTCTCAAACAGTTTGCCTAGACTCACATCGCCGGTAGATTCTCCTGACTCCCAAAGTGTCATCGGGCGCATCGTCAACCACGCAAAACGACCAGTACCAGTATGGTGAATCTTTGAGTCATCTGCAGGAACAGCCGAACCGGTCAGCATAAATTGACCGTCATCCCTTCGATGATCAACCTCGAAACGAATTGCGTCCCACAATTGCGGAGCTATCTGCCATTCGTCAATCAGTCTTGGGGTTTCACCCCTCAACAACTGCTTGATATTTGTTTCTGCCAACTGAAGGTTCTGAGTCATGCTGTCAGGATCATCCATATATAGGATACTTTTAGCCTGCTGTTCTGCCGTTGTAGTTTTGCCACAAGCTTTAGGTCCTTCTATCAGCACAGCTCCTATAGCCTCCAATTTCTCAGCCAAAAGACTATCAACAACTCTCTTACGATAATTAAAATGCTCTGCCATACAAAAATATTTTTGTGCAAAAGTACAACTTTTCTATGAAACAAACAAAAAATTTAATAACAATTTGGTTAATTGGTAAGTTTTTATTTGGTTGTTTGGTAAATTCTCGTTTGGTTGTTTGGTAAGTTTTTGTTTGGTTGTTTGGTAAGTATTCATTTGGTTATTTGTCCAAGTTATATTCACCCATTGACAGAATTTCATTCACCAATTTGGCCAAAATTGCTCTTTGGTAAGAATACGAATCTTTTAATATTAAAAGGCAGTCAGACTCCCTGCTTTTTTCATTATCACCTTGACATTTTATACAAACTCTGTATGCTTATGGCTACCGTTGGCACAGATATGATAGGCTCCGTAAATTTCAAAGCTGCGATTGAGCGAGAGCAAAACCAAGTGAACTTGGATTCTGCCGAGCATGAGGGCTGACCTCATTTCTGAAATCAGCCCTTCAATATCCGTTTATCCGTCCAATCCGTGTTCGGATTTAGAAGTTATACACCACATCCACCGTATTTCCGCTACTGCCAACAGCGATGTTGCTGCCCTTTCCAAACATCTTATCCGAAAGCCACCATGTCAGTTCGGCAGCGCCATAGCCCACAGCAGCACCAGCCACCACATCATACCAGTGATGCCTGTCGCTGGCCACACGTTCTATGCCAATGGCCGTGGCGGCGGCATATCCTGCAATGGGAATCCAGATACAGTCCTTACGGAACTCCTTGTCTATCGACCTTGCTGCAGCGAAGGCTATAGCGGCATGACCCGACGGGAATGACTTATTATCCGAATGGTCCGGGCGCTCCTCTTTTATCATCGCCTTCAACGCCGTCTTGCCAAGATACGCCACACCTACCGACCCGATGGTATTCACTATAAACCTCGGCCAGTTATGCCCTCCCGTATATCCGGGTGTGTCAGGGGTCATCCCTGACACATCCGTATTTCAGAACAATTCACCAAAGACTTGTCTATGTGACACGGATATATCCACATAGTCGAACTTCATCTTGTATTCCTCATTAATGAGAGAGAATACTTTTGTGGCCTCACCGTCAGCTGACACATAATGAGTTATCTCTTCCTCGATATCAGCCTGGGCAAACATCTTGGTGTCATTGGGCACTACTGTACGTGGTGTTATCACAGCGCCCCTTTCTTTCTTCTTTCTAAATACTATTTCACCTAGCCGTCCAGAATTCACAGCATGATCATAGTTAAAAGGAAGAATTTGCATATTTGCCAACGGCAACATATCTACCGTTCCTTTAACGCAAAATTCAGAGATGGCAATAGTAGAGACTTTCAGCGTATAGTCATTCTCCAAGAAATACTTGAAGTACTCTATCGCATTTTGATGCAACCTGTCATCTTCTTTTAACAAACGGATGAAGAAACTCGTATCAAGCAATACACATCCTTTAGGCATACACTTCCCTCCCCCTTAATTCGTTCATCAGCTCGTCGGCATTTACACCATCAAAGACTGATGATGCCTTTTTGATAAGTTTGTTAAGATAGCCCTCATCGAACTTTGGCTCATAATCCACCAAGCTCATAAGAACAAGCGAATGCCTATCTATCTCACCAGTATCTATATTCTGTCGGCCTTTTGCCCTTACGCCGCAGTTGTGATATAACAAATTCTTCTCAAGACCTTCCAATATATCTTTTTCAGTAGCTATAGTCAATAAGCCTTTTCCTTTTACGTCAATCTTAATTGCTGCATCAGTTTTTCCACCAGCACTTTGGACCTGTCCGTAAAAATAGAATTCACTTTCTGCCCAGACATTATCAGTCCTTCTGAAATCAGATTGAGCCGTTATAGAAAGACCTATTTCTTGGTTACGGGAAGATGAAAACTCTATCTTATAATCCTTCTCTCGAGCTATTTTCTGAATACTTTCTATAGCTTCTGCCGTTTTCAAGTCCAAGCCATCAAGCGAGCTAGTCTCAACAACCATTGACATGACAGCCCCGAAAGTAATAACACCTTGGAGCGAAGTCCAAAAGCGATGTATAATCGAACCTTCTTTCATCTCATACGAGATAACAGGCCGTACAGTTCTCGGAACATTGGGGTACAATAGATTCTCTGCATAAGTAAGTATATCCTTCAACTCACTTATGTCATAATTAGCTGGCATAATGGGGATTTCTCCATTCTTACCGGTAATATGAATATCTATGTACTCTCTTTGTTCTGACATCTTTTCAGGATTTCATTCTGCAAATATAACGTTTTTCCTGCAATTAAATTGCATTTCTTTAAAAATATTATTATTTCTTAACCATCATCCCATATACCTATCAAACCTCTCAATTCTTACTTTTGCATTATAGCCTCTCTCAAGTATATACTTCTTTATGTCGTCAGCATAACTTTGAGCCTCTTCTAAACCACCATTTTTATAGAAGACAGTAATACCTGTCAAAAAATGCTTATCAAGGTAGTATTCAATATATGGTTTGCCTTCATAGTGGTGGATTTCAGAATCCTTTTTAAACGTAAAGACCTTCCTCCACTCCATTTCTTCACTCCATTGTTGTTCTTTTAAACCCAGAACTTTTGTCATAATGTCATTTTCCATCATTATGAAAGATATGAGATTATTGATGGGTGGTGAAGATATCTTACCGAATTTCTTTTGTAAGTCAGGAATAGAGTTATATGTTTGGCAAATCATCTCACAATACTCGTCGGCATACTCTTCCAACTCGTTTTCAGGAACATATTCGCAATCTATGAGACCATCAGTGAGTAGTCCAATGCCAAGTTCTCTTAAGTCAAACTCCAAACGAAAGCAACCATATTCAAGCATATGCTCGTTAACCTCTCCCTCCATAAACGAAAACGAAGCTGTGTTCTCATAGCCACCAAATTGATGAAGTAACGATGCTTTAGGGAAAGACGGGGTTTCTAAGATTCGTTTGAGCATATACTCACCCATCCTAATTTCTTGGTCATCATTCTTATACCTATTTGAGAAAGCCCATAAACAGATTCCCTTCCCTTCTTGATCAGAAAGAATGCTTTTTAAAGCTGCTAAATCCGTATAATGAGACAGCCGCTCTGGTATTGGTCTTTGTATTCTTGACTGAAGCATGTTAAATTTTGATTTATCCTCCAATACAGATGTTTCAGCTCTTCTTAGAGAAAGCAGTTTCCATTATCTTGGCAAATTTCTCTAAACGTTTCGGATATAAATCCATATTCACTTCATCTTTGAAAAGGCCAAACACAACACTATTGAACAAATCAGAATAGAATACGAGTATCGCAGGCAGATACGCATAATAATGTTTCCACAACTCCACTGTATCAATAGGTGTCATAAACATAAAGTTGCAGTTCATCGCACCTGTTTTGTTCCATGGCCGAGTAGTAATAGGATGTATTGCCCTATTTGAAAGATTAATAATGGAACCAGAGTTTGTCGTATCGAAAATACACTCAAACATGAACGATCCTGTTATTGATTTCATCATTCTTATTTCATCCGTCTTATCCAATAGTTTCTTTACCTCATCATCCTTCATGTTTGCCGGGTCATAATTATCCTTATCAATAAAGTTATCATAGAACTTCTCATCCCCAATAATTCTAAGAAGTATTTTCAAGTTATCATAAAGAGGTCTTCGAAGTAAAGCGTATGAAACCACTAATCTCTTCTTATTCGAGCAATCCATAGACTCCTGCATGAAATAGCAGAAATCCATCAACAGCCCCAAGATCAATTGTTTGTTCAATTGGGTGTAAAATTGCTCTTCTTTATACTTTTTCAAGAAATCCCAGACATTACCACATTCGATTAAATGGTCCCTTTCTTCTTCTGTCAAATCAGAATGTGACACACGCAAAAACTCATAATCTTTCCCGACAATGAACTCCTCTATTTGTCTGACTAGTTCAAAGCATGCTGTATGTATCGCTCTATGTTCTTCAGGTAAGTAATAATAAAACATATTTTTTATTCCTCTTTAGCCTGTTTTCACATATATTAATCTCCATTCTTTTATTACTCAAACATCGGCACTTTCAATGCTGTCAAAGCTTGTTTTGTACAAGAGTAAGCCTTGTAAGCCTCATCGAAAGTCGGGACATATCCTCCATGTATTACTCTATGCCTTACCTTCATGATATCATTCTCTACATTAGGCATCCCTGCTAACGAAATAGATAGACTATTGCACAAATCACGGAGTCGCTTATATCCATCCGCTTGCTTTAACACATGTTCTCTGAGTTCGTCAGGGACTGCTGCAACATCAAAATATACCATGACCTTTTTCTTGACCATCACTTCGATAGCAGTAGCGCAATTCAAAACGGCAGCACGCCAATCATGACGTGATAAGTTAATCTGTGCATTACTTACCATCTCATATGGAGCTGATACTGCCTTATTGACATTCTTTATTGCCGTTTTTAATTCATGGAAAGTTAATCTACCTTTCCTCTCATCATACACCGTAGCAATTTTTATACATGGTCGGGGGAGGCCATCTTCTTTGAACTCCAAAAAAGTTTTAACCTTGCATAATACATTTGATACTTCGTCTGAAGGTATACGAATAGCATCAGGGTTAATGATTTGAAGAGCATAGACTATATGTTTTGCCTGGTTCTCAATCCACGCTGCATTAACCTTTGGTTTATTCGTATAACATTCAACAAACACAGTTGACACCCACGCATCTATGCTTTCTGGTTTATCAAGCCGGTCATAGCTTTTAATATTCCCCCAATTATCCTCATCCACGTTATACTCTTTCATCAGACCAGGAACACCTAGTTCTGGAAAACCAAATCTTTGAATCACCGAAGGGAATACTATTGTGATATGGGATTCTTCATTTCGAAATGAAAAATGTCTTCCTAATAAGCGCCAATCTATAGCATACCTTTCTGCAAGGTTCACAAAATGCGCACTTCTATACTTATAATTCTTAATTGAAGTATTCATCATAAAGTATAATCGTTTTTTAAACTACAAATGGCTCTCCCTTCTCGCAAGAGAAAAGGAAAGCCATTTGTTACTATACCTGCGAAAGCCACCACTTCTACTGCCACCTTCTGCGTACATTCATTCACGCATGCCTTCATTTCTTCTCTCGCCTCCTGTGATACCTGTTCTAAGTCTTGTCGCATCACATGAGTTGCCACTGTCGACAGAATTTTACCATTATCAATAACATCGCCATTGATAATGAGATTATTGTTACCGATTATTTTCCCAACATATTGTATTCTTTCAAACATATTCTGTTCTATTGGTTCTCCCTCTTCAAACTCAGCCCCTGTATTACACAAAGACTATATTATTCGACAAATATAGTGAAAAATCTTCATACTCACATCATTTAAACACTATTTTTAACAAAAATCATATAAAAAGCAAAAAGGACAGATGCTTTCACACCTGCCCTTTGCCTCTATTCGTTAGATTCGATCAATTCGTGTTCAATTAACGGGTAATTAATGGGATTCGCATCGCCACACTCTGACCAAGGTCAGAGAATTTGTGTTAAAGTCTTATCCGTTACATCCGTTCGATCCGTGGTCGTATTTAGAAGTTATACACCACATCCACCGTATTTCCGCTACTGCCAACAGCGATGTTGCTGCCCTTTCCAAACATCTTGTCGCTCAGCCACCAGGTCAGTTCGGCAGCGCCATAGCCCACAGCAGCACCAGCCACCACATCATACCAGTGATGCCTATCACTGGCCACGCGCTCTATGCCAATGGCCGTAGCGGCAGCATATCCCGCTATGGGAATCCAGACACAATCCTTGCGGAACTCCTTATCAATCGACCTTGCTGCAGCGAAGGCTATAGCGGCATGCCCCGACGGGAATGACTTATTATCCGAATGGTCCGGGCGCTCCTCTTTTATCATCGCCTTCAGGGCCGTCTTGCCAAGATACGCCACACCTACCGACCCGATGGTATTGACAATAAACCTCGGCCAGTTGCGTCCTCCCCTATATCCCTGAATCCCAGATTCCCTAGATCCGGGCTTATACCACGTATTAAGCCCCAAGTCATACTGCACACCGATATTGATATCAAACCAACCATTGCTGGCACCATTGATATGGGCTGACGAATGACCTTCTCCCATAAAGCCACCCGACGTAAACTGATAGGCCACGTCGGCAAACAGCGACCAGCGGTCATTCAGACGATAGGTCTGTTCGGTACCGATTCCCACATTCGGCGACGAATCTGAAGCATCAAAATTATGACCTAAACCCATCCTTGGGAAAACGATGGCATTCCACCGTCTGTTGGCATCATATCCCCCAAACAGATTATGCAGATTGAAGAATACATCCATATAAGCTGCCACGAAGCCTCCCGCATCGTGGTTGCTGCCGGGCTGGTCTGGCTTGTCCAGCCATGCCAGATGGTCGTTACCGATGATTCCGTTCTGCCAGTTCACACCGGCACGGAGACCAAACTCAGGCGTGATCCACTTACCCAGGGCTGCATTGACGCCAAGCGTCTTTCCGTTGGGAAACACATGGCTGAAATTACATCCATACGTATTGATCAGCGACATGCCAAGACCAGCCTGTACAAACCAGTTGTCCCAGAAATCATTCGTCACGACAGCATTTTTGTAATGGGATGTCTGTTCCGCTGCCCTATGGAACTTGTTGTTACCCAAATCCATTTGTACGCCCAGAACGAAGTCAAAATAGCCATTACTGCCAGAGCCTTCTCCAGATCTATACCCCAGTGCACTGGAGCTTACCTGATAAGAGGCATCGCCAAACAGGCTCCATTTGTCGTTCAGCCTGTAAGTACAGTCAACGCCCAATCCTAACATAGGAGAACCCACAGGACCATTCTCCTGAACGTCCATAAGAGCGCCGGCCCTTGGAAACACAGAAATGTTCCATTTCTTGTCGGGCCTATAGTCGCCAAACAGATTTGTCAGGTTTACCATGATGTCCCCAGCAAACACCAGATAACCTTTGCTGCCCTCGTGGACCCAGCTGGCATAGTCGTTCTTGATGATACCATTCTCCCAGTTGAACATACCGCGGATACCAAATTCTGGCGTAAACCACTTACCGATAGCCACATCCACGCCAAAGGTCTTACCATTAGGGAACACGTTTTTGAAATTCGTGCCATAAGGGTTCTGCAACCACATATCCACGCCAACCTGTCCGTACCAGTTGTCCCAGAACGAATTCGTGACAACGGCATTTGAATCGACAGGCAGTTCTTCCTGCTGTGCAAATACACGATTTCCCCCTACGGCTAAAACGATTGCTATAACACAAATAACAAATCTCTTTATCATATTACCTTCGTATTTTTCTTTTATTTCGATGTTTTCTTTGCGGGGAACACAGGGACGGGTCCCTGAAGTGAACCCCAAAGTTTGGACGGATTAAACACTATTGCTCATTTGGAATTGAGTCCGGTATTGTACTGGGCTCATTCCTTTTAATCTGAGCTTTAT
>CADCDY010000017.1 GCA_902800245.1 uncultured Prevotellaceae bacterium | reverse complement strand
GAGATTTTACTATGTGCCAGTATCTGTGGAAACAATCGGACTGAATCTGAAACGTGAGATGATGGACGATATGGAGGTGTTCACTACCTATGAGAATCCGCTGCAGAACTCGGTGAACAGGGCCGTCAAGAGGTTGTTCGACATCGTGCTGTCAACCATCTTCCTGATTCCCACAATGATTATGTTCCCGTTTATCTGGCTGATTATCAAGATTCAGAGTCCTGGGCCCATCTTCTTTAAACAGGCGAGAACGGGTATTGACGGTAAGACATTTTATGTGTTGAAATTCCGTTCGATGCACGTAAACAAGGATGCCGACAAGGTGCAGGCCACGAAGAACGACCCGAGAAAGTATCCTTTTGGAAATTTTATGCGTAAGTCGAACATCGACGAGTTGCCGCAGTTTATCAATATACTGAGAGGTGACATGAGTTTTGTGGGACCGAGACCGCACATGTTGGCACATACGGAACAGTATTCGGCACTGATTGACCAATATATGGTACGCCACTTTGTGAAACCTGGGTTAACAGGATGGGCACAGGTGACGGGATTCCGCGGAGAAACGAAGGAACTCTGGCAGATGGAAGGCAGAGTGAAGCGTGACATCTGGTATATGGAGCACTGGAGTATCTGGCTGGATATCCGTATTATTTGGCTGACGGCAAAGACAGTATTTATACATGACAAAAACGCATATTAAATTGACAATTGATAATTATAATGAACGAGAATATAACAAGGAACGAGATTTTTAACGACGGCAAAACCATTCATCTGTATTTCAACGGATTGATGGGATTGTATGCCGCCTATGGCTACTCTGCTTTTCTGTTGTATAAGCACACAATCGTTGCTGCTTCGTATTCTGAGAGTATGCAGATGCCGGTGGTGGTGATGAATTCAGCTCATTTAGATGAATTAAAGAAGCAGCTGGAAATAGTGAAACAAGGGAAGGGTTACTATTGCCTGACGGTAGAGGAGGGCGTTGATGAAAAGGAATATGAGGAGTGGGCTTCTGAGCTTCGCTTGGGAGCAAAATCTTAATAAGAATTTTGCTAAAGAATTGTCCTTTTCGAAAAGGACCAAAAGGTTATGTCCTTTTCTTTGGCGCAAAGAAAAGAACTAAAAGAAACATCCACCCTCACCAAGCCTCTCCCTATATGGAGAGGATGTAATTGACTACGAGGGAAGACCCTCTCCGTCAAGGTTTTGGTAAGGTTCACAAAGCTTTCGCCCTTCGGGTGAACCTTAAGTTCTTTATAGATATGAGACAAATTATTATATATATACTTTTGGGCCTCTCACTGAGTAGTGTTCAGGCGCAGGTGTTCGAGCAGATGGATAGCTGCTCGAGGGAGAATGTCGTGGTGGCGGACGGGTTCTGGCAGAACTGTTTCGTACAGATGGGTCTGGACATGACGCTGCAGAACCCTTACGGGTATGACTTTTCGAAGGTGTTCCCGAATGGAAAGTCGTTCGGACTGGATGTGGCAGTGGGTAAGTGGTTCTCGCATCAAGTGGGTGGCCGGTTAAAGTTCAACTGGGAGAATAAGCTGCCACTGCTGGAGAATGACCATGCGAACTGGCTGGCACCATTTGACCAGCCGGGTGTGAACAGGGAGAAAGGCGGATATATCGCTTTTTATGGTGATGCGCTGTTCAATCTCCATAATCTCTTTGGGGCATATCGGGCGGACAGGACCTGGAATGCGACTCTGTATCCGCGAATGGGCGTGAACTACAATTTCGGAGTGAGCAAAGGGGCCCTGTTGCTTGGTATAGGTGTGTTGAACACATACCGGATTAGTGACCGCTGGAGCGTGTATGGGGATATAGCCTATATCATGACGGGTAGTGGATTCGTGGGGAGTGAGAAAGTGGAAGGGACTGGAACGGGAAGTAACTCGAATGGATATTTATCTTTCGGCATTGGCGCTCAGTTCGAGCTGGGCCGAAAGAAGGTTCATGATTCACGGTTCATGGTTAATGGTTCAGTAGAAAACACAGAAAGCTCTTTTTTGAACACGGATTACACAAATAGCACGAATAGAGGAGTCTTGACGAACGGGATTTGGGACAACTGGTTTGTGCAGGCGGGAATGGATATGAGTCTGATGAATCCTTACGGGTGTAACTTCGGGAAGGTGATACCGAACGGTATGATATTCGGACTGAATGGTGCATTAGGCAAATGGTTTACACCGGAGTTCGCTGTACGTGCAAGGGTTCAGTGGGACAATGGACTGATACCGAATAATGGTGTGGAATGGGTGGCACCAGCTGATGACCCGAAAGAGAATTATAAGAAGGGGGGACTGGCCGTGATATCAGTGGATGGTATGATGAACCTGACGAATATCATAGCGGGCTATAATCCTGACAGGAAATGGCATACGATAGGGTATGCCAGGGCTGGTATCATTTCGCAATTTGTAGAAGGTTCAGCATCGCCAGTTGGAGGTATGGGCCTGGAGGAAACGTACCGACTGAATGACAGGTGGAGTCTGTTCGGGGCTTTCGGATATCAGGTGACGACGAGCGAGGGCATGGGCGTGAGTACCACTGGTATGGAGGTCGCTGCAGGGTCAAATGGCTTCTTTGATATCGACTTTGGCGTAAGATATGACTTAGGAATCTGGGATTCAGGGATATAGGGGAGGACGTAACTGGCCGAGGTTTATTGTCAATACCATCGGGTCGGTAGGTGTGGCGTATCTTGGCAAGACGGCACTGAAAGCGATGATTAAGGAGGAACGGCCTGACCATTCGGATAATAAGTCATTCCCATCGGGACATGCTGCTATGGCATTCGCTGCAGCAAGGTCGATAGACAAGGAATTCCGCAAGGATTGTATCTGGATTCCGATAGCGGGATATGCTGCCGCTACGGCCATTGGCATAGAGCGTATTGCCAGCGACAGGCACCACTGGTATGATGTCGTAGCTGGAGCCGCTGTGGGTTATGGCGCCGCAGAACTGACCTGGTGGCTATCGGATAAGTTGCTGGGCACTAGCTCTAACTTCGCAGTTGGTACTAGTGGAAATACGGTGGATGTAAAGTACAATTTCTAAAAACAATTAATATTACAAATCCATTTCTGTCGTGATGACAGTTCCTCAGCAGGCTCCAACGAGCTTCAAAACCAAATTACCGTTGGGGCCTGCGTTTTTTATTTGAATACGAACACGGATTGAACGGAAACTGGGAAATTTGGAATGAGGGAATTCGGGGAATAACACAAATTACCGTTAATTGCCCGTTAATTGCCCATTAATTGAACACGGATGACACTGATAAGACGGATAAGAGTTTCTTGATAGAATGTCAAATGTCAAAGGTCAAAGGTGAATGTGGCTGAGGAGGTAAGGAATCAGGGAGTTAGGGATTCTGGGATTCTGGGAACTTTGGAGTTAGGGAAACTGGGGAATTTGGAATGAGGGAAACTGGGAATCAGGGAATTAGGGATTTCGGAGGCGGTGTTTGACCTTGTTGGTGATGGTGATGAGAATTTAACAGTCGTTCTGGAGGGACTCGGCCTGGATGGGAGTAAGATATCCGTTATCGTGGAAGAGGTTAAGCCAGTTCTCGGTTTCACGAGCCTCTTTGAGAGGCCTGAGGGGTTATAATTGGCGAAAGTTTGTTAAAATTGACTATTTTCGCAGAATATAATTTTGGTAATTACCTAGATTTCAGTACTTTTGCAAAAACTAACTATCGTTTATTGCAATGGAAAAGATTATAGGTAGAGAAAAAGAACTGAAGTGACACGGGACAGTTCCTCGTCACCTCGAAGAAATCGAGAAGGGACTGAAGGAACTACGGAAGCAGGGATTCTGGGAAACCGGGAATTAGGGAGACGGGGAGTTAGGGAATCTGGGAAATTTGGAGTTAGTGAATTCGGGAATAACACAAATTACCGTCTAATTTAGCTATTAATTTTCCATTAATTGAACACGGTCTAAGGTCAAAGGTGAGTGTGGCGGTGCAATGACCGTTAATTGCTTCGCAGCAAGATTAAATTAATGAATAATTACATGGTCGATTACATGATAATTAATGTTGAAGATATAAACATATAATTTCCGTCTAATTTAGCCATTAATTTTCCATTAATTGATATATTGAAAAATCTGCTCCAAAATTTGGGATTCTCGAAAAAATAACCTATCTTTCACCCTTGGTGAAGATTCTCAAAGAGTGTGGCTTCGCAATCTTTCGTTGACATTCGTCGACCTCAAACGCGACTCGGTCATTGATGCGAGCATCATGTCACTCACTGCTCTTTCGGTTCGAAAAAGAAAAGAAAATTGATTTTTCCTTTTGATTTTTGCTCACTTATTCGTATCTTTGCAGTCGAAATATAAAGAAAACTGATATGGAGGACAATAAAACAACAATGGCAGCAGAGCCCGTAGCAGCATATGGAACTAATTCCTATGCTGATGTAATGTACTTGCTGCATACGATGCCAATTACACCAGATGTAAAAGAACGTGTAGCACGCAGGCTAACGTTGGAGGTTACAGGGAAGAATCTTTCAAAGTCATTCGCTCGCCTCGACCATTTGGCATCATTAGAGGAAAACTGGGATGGCGAAGGAGCACTCCCCATCTCTCGCATTGTAATAAATAACGTGAAGAGTGTTCTTGCCATATCTGATGATAAAGACTGGGATGAATGGTTGATAGGGCCTGATACAAATGCCACACTCAGCCTTCAGTCAAAGACAACAAGAGCAGCGATAAGCATTGGCACAGAGGAGTTCTCTTATTACGCCAAGATTAATGGAAAAAGATATGGCGAGAGTCATGTAATGTTTAATCCTGAGGCATTCTTGGATGTAATGCGCAAAATAAGTTGACAATGATGAATGAGGCTTGCTTGGTTTGTCAACGGTTCAGGAGTTCTCTGTTGTAGAAAATAATTCCCAAGAAATTTAAAAATCCTTTTCCTCCGGTCATATCCACACGATGTGCCCCTAAATTCTATTAATCATGAATGGCGGATGTCAGATGTTAACCCAGCAAACACTGGGGCTAAGGCTTGTGGCTAAAAAGTACGAAGATAATTAACGAATAATTACATGGTCGATTACATGATAATTAATGTTGAAGTAGAACGTATAATTACCGTTTAATTTGGCCATTAATTTTCCATTAATTGAACACGGTCTAAGGTCAAAGGTGAATGGTTATATGGTTAAAAAAGTAAAAAAGTCGCTAACGAATGCAATACAAGTGAGATAGAATAGTTAATTTTGCAAATTGGAATAGTATATCTACGAAAATGAACAAAATTGAAATTAAAGGATACAAATCGATACACGACATGGAATTGGTGCTACAGCCTATCAACATACTGATAGGTGCCAACGGCAGCGGAAAGACTAATTTCCTGTCGTTCTTCGAGTTCCTGAGAAACATATATTCGCAGAACCTGCGCGGATATGTGGCAGAGCGGGGCGTGGAGAAAATCCTGCATAAAGGAGCGAAGATTACAGAAGAGATCTCGTCGAAGCTCTCTTTTGACAAGAATAAATATTCGTTCGCCATTAAGGCTGCCGAGGCAGGCTTTGTATTTACGCACGAGGGCTTGTGGTATAGCGATAATCCTTATGTTTCTAATCCTCTGGAGATTTCGACGATGGGGTATGAGTCGAATCTTCGTCAGGCTACTGTTGCACGTGCCCAATATATCAGGGGTTATCTGGGTGGCTTGGTGAAATACCATTTTCACGACACAAGTGTTAATTCGCCATTTACACAGACCTCGAACGTAGAGAATGACAAATTTCTGCTTTATTCAAAAGGACAGAATTTGGGCGCATTCTTATATAATATTCGGGAGACAGCTCCTTTATCGTATAACCTGATAGTGCATACAGTGCAGTCGATAGCTCCGTATTTTGGTGACTTTTATCTGAGACCGACAGAGAATGGTATGGTGAGGCTACAGTGGACGAGCCGCTACTCTGAAACAATCTATGGCCCTACAGACCTAAGTGACGGCACTATCCGTTTCATTGCGTTGGCTACGCTATTCTTGCAGCCAGAGTTACCAGCTACCATCATTATTGATGAACCTGAGTTGGGCCTGCATCCTGCTGCCATTACGAAACTCTCGGGAATGATAAAATCTGCTGCTAATAAAAAATGCCAGATTATTGCGGCTACACAATCGACCGATTTACTGTCACACTTTCAGCCGGAAGATATTATTGCGGTGGATCTGGTGGACGGAGCCAGCCGTTTCCAGAAGCTTGACAATAAAGCGCTGCAGCTGTGGTTAGAGAACTGATTAATAATTCACCCGAGACATCTCCATCACACAGGATGGAACGCATTGTGAGAGGTTACAATAAGGTGGTGTATGGCAACTATCTGGCCGAGAGCATTGGTCTGAACAAGATTCGTGAGCGTTGCCCCCGATTCAACCAGTGGATAGCGAGCCTTGCGGACGTGCAGGATTTGTAGTTGCAGGATCACGCAAGATGAGAAGGAACCACAACTTTCGCTGACGGTATCAAGCGCGGAAAGGCGTTACAAAGAAAGAAGGAATGAGTCGGTTACAAATTGTAACCAACTGAAATTGGTGTCAACAAATCAAACCGTTACAATTAATCGGGATTGTCGTACGACAATCCCCTTAATATATTCCAATAACTGAGGGATTTTCTGAACTTTGTCGATATTTATGTAATTTCGGAATGCTACTCCGAAATTACATAAATTATTTGAGGTTCTATGCCATTTTATCATAAATGTGTTTTGTTTTAACATAATATAAGAAAAACTTTCGTGTTTTAGTATGTTAAGAGATTATCAGCAGGAGATGAAAGACAGGCTGGAAACGGCCTGGAAAAAGTATCGTAGCGTGATGGTGCAGATGCCGACAGGTACGGGTAAGACGTATCTGATGGCAGAGATTATCAGAGGTGAGAGGTTAGAGGTGAGAGGTGAGAGGTTAGAGGTGAGAGGTGAGAACCGGGGCGTGCTCATTGTGGCACACCGCGTGGAGCTGATCGGACAGATCTCGCAGACCTTAGACTCGTTTGGCGTGACACACAGCGTGATAGACCGGTGGACGAAGGATATCGATGAGGTTACCAGTCAGCATCAGGTCGTCGTGGCGAGTATACAGACGCTGTCGAGGAGGATTTCTGGGAATCAGGGAATCAGGGATTCTGGGAATCTGGGAGTTAGGGATTCTGGGAATCAGGGAATCAGGGATTCTGGGAATCAGGGAGTTAGGGATTCTGGGAATCAGGGAGTTAGGGATTCTGGGAATCAGGGATTTAGGCCTAAGGTGGTGATTGTGGATGAGGCGCACCATGCCGTGGCAAAGACCTATAGACTGTTGTGGGACGTGTGGCCCGAGGCGAAATTCCTGGGACTGACCGCCACACCTTGCCGATTGAACTATACTGGATTCACGGACCTGTTTGACACGCTGTTGGAGTCGTACTCCATCCAGCATTTCATTGACAAAGGATGGCTGAGCGACTTTGAATATGTCTCGGTGACACCCGATAACATATTGGTGGAACGTATCGCAGGACTGAAGAAGCGAGGGGTGGACGGAGACTACCAGACGAAGGAGATGGCCACAGTGATGGACTCTCCCGCATCGATAGCACACCTGTACCGCTCGTATGAACGGTTTGCCCAAGGAAAGAAGGGCATCATCTATGCCATCAGCCGCGAACATGCACAGCACATCGCAGACTATTATATGAAGAAAGGTGTGAAATGCTGTTGGATAGAAGCCATGACGCCTGCCGAGGAACGACAGCAACTGGTGGAAGCCTACCGCGAAGGAAGGATGGATGTCATCGTCAACGTGGATATCTTCTCGGAGGGTTTCGACTGTCCTGAGGTGGAATTCATCCAGCTGGCACGTCCGACACTGTCGCTGTCGAAATACCTGCAGCAGGTGGGCCGTGGCATGCGACGCATTCCCAACAAGGACTATGTGGTGATACTGGACCAGGTGGGGATGTACCAGACCTTCGGACTGCCTACCGAAGACCGCGACTGGAACCTGATGTTCCAAGGGAAGATGAGCGGACGGGGCCATAAGGGCAGCGGTCGCGGATATATCATCCGCGGTGAGGGTAGCGAGCGTACGCTGGTGAACCTCGAGATGGTACGTATCAAACGACATGGTGAGAAGAGTACGGGCGTGGAGATATTTATCAAGGACGGGCGCTATGGCGTGCTGAAAGACGGCAAGGTGACCTGTGAACCTGAATTTGAACATATCCGGCGCATCCCGGAAGGTCCGTATTTCGCCATTGCCACCTATCCGTATGAGGTGTATAAAGGCCGCTCGACGGTGATCAGCCAGAGTGGTATGGACCTGCGCGTCAGACTATTCGGTAAGGTGGTTGCCGAGGGGGATGTCGTGGAAGGAGAAAATATGGACGGACGGCCCGCATACTGGGACGGGGTAGGGCAGGCCTACTATGATGCCAAGCCGGAGTTTGAGACCGTCGGGGGTGTGGAGATGGTACGCCAGAACGGCAAATACCTGTTGCGCCAGCATACGACATACCTGAAGGAACCGGTCGGCAAGGAGGATATCTGGTATAACAAATACATCCTCTGGATGAAGGATGTAGTCATCGTGAAGGGTACCGGTGCGGTATTCCCCGTGAAGGCCTTTGGCGATGAGTGCTTCTATGTGCCGAGTGATAATAAGTTGCGGGGACGCTACCAACGCGTGGAGCTGAATGGTATGCTGACCATACCGTATCTCAGCGGTGCCTATGGGGCGTATGTGTATATGCATCCCAACTGGAAGGAGGCCCAGATGATCCGCGCGTCGTCAGGAAAACGGGAATATTTGGATAAGGAATATGTGAAAGAGAAAAATAAGGTTCGTTTAGTTTAGAGGTGAGAGTTTAGAGGAAATCTGGGAATGATGGAATCTGGGAATGATGGAATCTGGGAATGATGGAAGAAGGGAATCTGGGAAGAAAAAGGCCGGGACGGAATGTCTCGGCTTTTTTTTGCACTTTTTTGCCGATTTGTTTGGTCGTTTCGATTGAAAAGTGTAATTTTGCAGTGGACTACGAAAAAAGTCGTAACGAAAAAAGTCGTAATATGGAAAATCGGCTACGGTGGTGACGGTAAGCCGTTAAATTTCTAAAATAGGCGAGGACGTATTCAGTGCGTCTTCGTCTTTTTATATATAAAAGCAAGCTACACATTATTATATATATGGAGAACAAGAAATACTATTTTGCTGTCGACCTGGGTGCTACCAGCGGACGAACCATTCTGGGTACATTGGTGGATGGCAAACTGGAACAAGAGGAACTGACCCGCTTTCCCAATAACCTGATAGAGACGGGTGGCCACTTCTATTGGGACATCTATGCCCTCTATCTGGAGATGATTAAGGGTCTGCAGATAGTGGGCAAACGAGGCATCACGCTGACCTCTATCGGTATTGATACCTGGGGCGTCGACTTCGTATTCATTGGCGATGACGATGCCATTCTGCGCAATCCCATGGCCTATCGCGACCCGCATACCTTTGGGGCAATGGAAGAATACCTAAGTCACGTTGTTCCGCAACGTGAAGTCTATGATATCACAGGTATCCAGTTTATGAACTTCAATTCGCTATTCCAATTGTATGCCATGCGCAAGGCTAATAATAGCGCGATGCAGCATTGTAAGAAGGTGCTCTTCATGCCCGATGCCTTGAGTTGGATGCTGACAGGCGAGGCAGTCTGTGAATATACCATTGCCTCTACTTCTCAAATGCTTGACCCGAAGACGGGCGACCTCTCCGAGAAACTTATCGAGAGTGTAGGGATGACGCGCAATCATTTTGGCCGTATGGTACAACCAGGAACCCAGATTGGCGTATTGACAGAGGAAGTACAGAAAATGACAGGCTTAGGTGCTGTTCCCGTCATTGCTGTGGCTGGTCATGATACGGGTTCTGCTGTTGCTGCTGTTCCTGCCAAGGACAAGCACTTCGCCTATCTCTCCTCTGGCACATGGAGTCTGATGGGTATCGAGACAAAGGATGCCATCATCAATGATCGCAGCTATGAGTTCAACTTCACCAACGAAGGAGGCATTGAGGGAACCACTCGTTTCCTGAAGAACATCTGCGGCATGTGGCTCTATGAGCGGTGCCGTAAGGAGTGGGCTATTAGAGGTGAGAGGTTAGAGGTGAGAGGTGAGAGGATAGAGGTGAGCAAGCTGTCGCATCCTGAGTTGCAGGGCTCTGCCATGCAGGTGGAGGCATTCCGTTCGATTATCAATCCAGACGATAAGGCTTTTGCCAATCCTCCCTCGATGATTGATGCTATCCAGCAGTATTGTCGTGAAACGAAGCAGGCTGTCCCTGAAACGCCTGCAGAGATTTGTCGCTGCATCTTCGATTCACTGGCTTTGAGATATAGGCAGGTGTTTGGATGGTTGAAGGAATTTAACTCGACGGCGGAACCGTCGAGCACTCGACAGGGTTCGAGCGCAGGACAGAGTGATATCAAGGTGCTGCATGTCATTGGTGGTGGGTCGCTGAACAAATACCTGACGCAGTTTACCGCTGACGCTTGTAATGTCGAGGTGCTGGCCGGTCCTCAGGAGTGTACCGCCATTGGTAACATCATGCTGCAGGCCAAAGCCATGGGACAGGTAAAGGACATCTGGGAGATGCGCCAGATCATTGCCAACTCTGTGGAGATGGTCGCTTATCACCCCACAGGCGACAAGGCTGCATGGGACAAGGCATACCAGCGTTTCTTAGAGGTGAGTGGTGAGAGGTTAGAGAATTGTTAAAGTGTAGAATTTAAAATAATTAATTAAATAAAATGACAGGTGTTATTATGGCAAAACCATTAGTTGAAACCAAAGCAAAGGTGGGCGTGTTCAGCATTGCTCTGCAGGCTTACCTGCCACAATTCCCCCAACTCGTTCCTGAGTTCGAGGCACAGTATGAGGCATTTAAGAAGACGTTGCCCTCTACTATTGAGATCATCGATGGCGGTATGGTAACCACCAAGGAGCAGTCGATGGCTGCAGGCGACAAGTTCCGTGCTGCTGATGTCGACCTCGTCATCCTGCAGATGCTGACCTATTGCACTTCTTATAATATGCTGCCTGCTGTTCGCGACCTCGATGTTCCTGTTGTCATCGTGAACCTGCAGAAGAAGCTGGCTCCTGACTATGCCAAGACCGACATCCCCACCTGGTTGGGCGAGCTCTATGCCTGCGGTGCTATCGGTGAGATGGTGGCCGACCTGAATCGTGCAGGCAAGCGTTCTGCAGTGATTACAGGCGTAGTTGAAGGTGGCGACCCTGGTGCTCAGGCAGAAATCGAAGACTGGTGCCGTGCCGCTCAGGTGCGTCGTCGTTTCCGCGATACCAACATCGCCCAGATCGGTCGTCCGTATCCAGGCATGATGGACCTCTATATCGACGAGACCAACCTCTACCACCGTATGTTCGTCTATACCAAGCAGTTCGACTGGGAGAAGATGTGGGCCATTGCCGACAACATCACCGACGAGGCTGTCATCCGTGCCAAGGCTGAGGATATTCTGGCAACCTTCGACATCGAGGGTGGTGGCACCGTTGAGAAGGTTTGGGATATGGCCAAGTATGTCGTTGCCTTCGAGCAGTGGGTAAAGGACGAGAAGTTGGGCATGATAGCCTCTCACTACGATGGCTTTGCCCAGGGCATTGCGGGCAAGCTCGACTCCATGCTGATTCCTGCTTTCTCTATGCTCATCAAGCAGCATACCGCATGTGCTGTTGAGGGCGATATGAAGGTCGCTATGGCCATGTCTATCCTGAAGACTATCTCTGGCACTGGAACGCTGGCTGAGATGTACTCTATCGACTTCCCGAAGGACATCTGCATCATCGGCCACTCTGGTTCTGGCGACTTCGACATCTCTCAGGCCAAGAAACCAACGATGAAGATTGTTCCTGTGTTCCACGGCAAGGCTGGTGGTGGTTATCTCACCCAGTTCTATCCTCCTACGGGTCCTGTCACCTATCTGGCAATCACGCAGGATAAGAATGGTGTGTTCAAGTTTGTGGTGGCTGAGGGTGTCAACGAGGAAGGCGAAATCTTCACCTTTGGCGATACCAACATGCGCACCAAGTTCTCGCTTTCGTGCCGTGAGTTCGTGAACAAGTGGAGTGAGGCAGGTCCTACCCACCACATGGCAGCTGCCGTGGGTCATCATATTGACACTATCCTGAAGGTGGCTAAGATTTTCAATATCGAGTGTGACGTGGTTTGCAGATAATATTTTAGCAGCGGACTTACACGGACTAAAACGGATAGTCTGAAAAAGTCCGCGTGAGTCCGCTGCCCATGGCAAATTCTGGTTCTTTGAAGAGCACCATCGCAGTGTCTCTTACCAATTATCTCGATGCAGGTGCCATTGTGGCTGGTGCATCAGGCTTGACCTTGTGGCAGAATTACCTTGGCCTAACCGAGGTACACTTGGGCTGGCTCAACTTCATCTCTGCCAACTGCCTGGGTGCTGCTATTGGTGCTATTATCGGTGGCTTTCTGGCTGATAAGTATGGACGTAAGTTCATCTTCACCTATAACCTGCTGGTGTATATGACGGGTGTGTTGCTCATCATGTTGAGCATGAACTTCCCCATGTTGCTGGCTGGATTCCTCGTAACGGGTATCTCTGTGGGTGTGGGTGTTCCTGCCTCATGGACCTATATCTCTGAATCGTCTGAGGTCAACAATCGTGGACGTAACATCTGTATCTCGCAGATGTCGTGGGGCTTCGGACCGATGTGTATCCTCTTGTTTGGCATGCTTTTTGCCCCTGGAGGCTATCTCTTCGGATGGGTGGAAAGTGTGGCACACCTATTTGGTGGTGCTGACATGCCCGTAGAGGCTGTCAATGCCTTCTCGTCGCGCATCGTGTTCTTCACCCTGTTCGTCGTAGCGTTTATTGCCTGGAACCTACAGCGTCAATTGCAGGAGAGCGCTGAGTTTACTGCACAGAAAGAGTCGGCAGAGAAGACGGGGTTGCTGGATAACATCAAGGTACTGTTCTCCAACAAGATTGCCGTGCGCACCGTTATCTTCCTTGCTGTCATCTATCTGACGTGGAACCTCGTGGCCTCTGTCATGGGATTCTTCCAACCTCATATCTACGAGACTGCAGGTGGTGTCACCAACGAGCAGGCCAACTGGATGAATTTCATTCAGTGGGCTATCATTGTCAGCATCACGTTTGTCGTATCGAAGCTCATCGACAAGTCGTCCCACAAGGCTATCTATACCTTCGGACTCTTGGTGGCTATTGCTGCATGGCTCGTCATCGTGACTATTGGTGTCAATGGTATGGTGGGTCTCTGGCTGTTTGCCATCCTCTGGGGTGTACAGGGTGGTTCGTCGCCACAGATATTCTATGCCCTGTGGGGTTCTGAGCTCTTCCCTGCCAAGTTCCGTGCGGGTGCTCAGGGTTTGATGTTCTTCATCGTCCGTGGCCTCTCCGCTGTCTGGGGACTCGTATTCACCGTCATCTATGGTGAGAATGGCGAGGGCTTCACCATTGCAGCCTGGTGCATGATTATCCTGCTGGCCATCTCGCTCGTGGTGGGCTTCATCGGAGTTCCCAACACGCGTGGACGTGCCCTCGAGGATATCACGAAGGAACGCTATGGAGAGAATTTTTAATTGAAAATTGATAATTGACAATTGATAATTATGAAGAGTATATTAGAAGGCCGCGATGGATTGAAAGCGGTAGTTTATCAGATTGCGGAGGTCACTGGTTACCTCTGGCAGAAAGGATGGGCTGAGCGTAATGGCGGCAATATCACCGTCAATGTCACTGAGTTTATGGACGACGAGTGCAAGGCCATGAAACCCATCTCGGAAGTGAAACAGATTGGTATGGTCCTGCCCCAGTTGAAGGGTAAGTATTTCTATTGCAAAGGTACGGGCAAGCGCATGCGCGATCTTGCTAAGGAGCCTATGCAGAATGGAAGCATCATCCGTATCCTGGACGATTGCGCCAGCTACGTGGTGATAGCCGATGAGAACGTGGTGCCCACGTCTGAGTTGCCCACACATCTGGCTTTGCAGAACTACCTGCTCGAGACGGGTTCGTGCTACAAGGCTACCCTGCACACGCACCCCATAGAGCTCGTAGCTATGAGTCATATCCAGCGTTTCCTGAAGGGCGACGAGATGACGCGCGTGCTGTGGTCGATGATTCCTGAGACGCTGGCCTTTGCTCCTCTCGGCATTGGCATCGTACCTTACGCTCTGCCTTCCAGTGTTGATTTGGCTGAGGCTACCCTCGAACAGATCAAGACCCATGACGTCGTGATGTGGGAGAAACATGGAACCGTGGCTGTAGGTACAGACATCATGGATGCCTTCGACCAGACCGATGTGCTTTGTAAGGCTGCCAACATCTACATGTGTGCCCGAGCCATGGGTTCCGAGCCTGATGGCATGACCGACGCCCAAATGAAGGAAGTGCAGGACGTCTTCAAACTCCCCAAACAGCGCCCCTGTTAAGAGACACGAAGAAAGCCGAGACATTCCGTCCCGGCTTTCTTCTTACCTCTTACCTCTTACCTGACCTGCGGTCGAGCCTGCTCACGCTCGGCAATGCTTAAGCAAGCTTATCATTGCTCTCGCTCAATCGCAGCCTTCTCACCTCTTACCTTATAATTTGCCTTGTTCTCCGAGATACGAGTCCTTGAAACCGAGGAAATAGAGCACACCATCGAGTCCGATGGTGCTGATGCTCTGTTCGGCATTGGCCACCACACGGGGCTTGGCGTGGAAGGCGATACCCAGACCGGCTTCTGAGATCATGGGCAGGTCGTTGGCACCATCGCCTACAGCAATGGTCTGGGCGAGGTTCACCTTCTCGACCTGAGCAATGAGCTTGAGGAGTTCTGCCTTGCGGTGTCCGTCAACGATTTCGCCTACATAGCGACCTGTCAGTTTGCCGTCCTCGCCAATCTCCAGTTCGTTGGCATAGACATAGTCGATGCCATAGCGACGCTGGAGGTATTCGCCAAAGTAGGTGAATCCACCGCTGAGGATGGCAATCTTGTAACCGCAGGTTTTTAGGACAGACATCAGGCGGTCCACACCCTCTGTCATGGGCAGATGCTCGGCAATGTCCTGCATGACACTGACGTCAAGTCCTTTCAGCAGGGCCACGCGACGGGTGAAGCTCTCCTTGAAGTCAATCTCACCACGCATGGCACTCTCCGTGATGGCACGCACCTCAGCACCCACGCCATTGCGCTCTGCCAGTTCGTCGATACACTCTGTCTGGATGAGCGTAGAGTCCATATCGAAACAGATGAGGCGACGCATACGTCGGAACATGTCGTCCTTCTGGAACGAGAAGTCTATCTCCATCTGTTGTGACAGCTTCATGAGCTTCGACTGCATCTCCTGACGATTGGTGGGTTCGCCACGCAACGAGAACTGGATGCAGGCACGGGTGTGCTTGTCGAGCTGCTTGATGCTCTTACGACCTGTGAGGCGCAGGATGGAGTCGATGTTCAGTCCCTGATCGGCCAGTATCTGCGTAGCGGCCTGTATCTGACGCGCTTCCAACTGTCGTCCCAACATCATGAGGATGTAGCGGTTCTTGCCCTGATGGCCCACCCAGTCCTCGTACTCATCGTCCGTGATGGGCGAGAAACCGATGTTCACGCCCAGTTCGGTGGCCTTGAACAGCAGTTCCTTCATGGCCAGTCCCGATTTCATCTCGTCCATGCGGATGAGGATACCCAGTGACAGGGTGCTGTGGATGTCCGCCTGACCAATGTCAAGCACTTTTGCATCATACTTCGCCAGAATGCCCATAACGGCTGCGGTCAGTCCAGGGCGGTCTTGTCCTGTGATGCGGACTAATATCTGCTCTTCCTTCATAACTATGAACTATAAACTATGAACTTTGAACTTTGAACTTTAAACTATTTCAGGTAGTCTTCGAAATATTGTGTGATACGTTCGTGCAGATGCACGCTGGCATGGCCTCGCATGTTGTGCTCTTCGCCCGGATAGGCAAAGAAGTCGGGCTGGGTACCCGCCTTGATGCAGGCATCGAGGAACGACAGACAGTGCTGAGGCACGACGGTATTGTCGTTATAGCCCGTGATGATCTGCAGCTTACCCTTCAGGTTCTTGGCTTTGTTGATGAGGCTGGTCTTCTCGTAGCCCTCAGGATTCTGCTGGGGCGTGTCCATATAACGCTCGCCATACATCACCTCATACCATTTCCAGTCGATGACAGGACCACCGGCCACGCCCACCTTGAAGACATCAGGATAGTTGAGCATGAGCGAGATGGTCATGAAACCACCAAACGACCAACCATGAACACCCAAGCGGTTCATGTCGATATACGGCAGGCTCTTCAGGTATTCCACGCCCTTCATCTGGTCTTGCATCTCTATCTGTCCCAGCTGTCGGAAGGTGGCCTGCTCGAAGTCGCGACCACGATACTCCGAACCGCGATTGTCGAGGATGAACACGATATATCCCTTCTGCGACATATACGTCTCCCACGAACGGCTGTACCAGTGCCATGAAGCCTCGACATTATGGGCATGAGGACCGCCATAGACATAGACCACCGTGGGATATTTCTTGTTTGCATCGAAGTTGTAGGGTTTTACCATGCGGTAATAGAGGTCGGTTACACCATCTGCAGCCTTGATGCTACCACATTCGAAGATGGGCTGTTCGTAGTTCTGCCAAGGGTCGGAGGCAGTGAGCAGACGCGTGGCTCTGGCAGCCGAACTGCCAGACACACTGATGACGCTGATATTGCGTGGCTGGGTGGGGGAAGAGTGGCGGTCGAGCACGTAACTACCCGATGCCGACAGTTCTCCGCGATGCACACCATCTTCCGTTGTCAGCTGTATCATCTTGCCGTTGTTGACATTAACGCTATAGATCTGGCGATGCAACGGGTGGTATTTGTTGCCTTCGATGATGATGCTCTTCTGCTTGGCGTTGAATCCGAGGATGTTCTGCACCACCCACGGACCACTGGTGAGCTGACGCAACAGCTTTCCCTCCTTATTATATAAATATAGGTGGTTGTATCCGTCGCGCTGACTCTGCATGATGAACTTATTGCTGTCCCAAGGCAGGAACTGGATGGGATGCAGGGGTTCGACATATTTGTCGCTCGTCTCGCGATAGAGTTCAGCCATGCGTTCGCCCGTTGTGGCGTCGTATGCCACGAGGCGGCAGTCGTTCTGGTCACGATTGAGTTCGAACATATAGATGGTCTTGCCATCGGGACTCCAGGTAATGTTGGTGAAGTAGATGGGCTTTGTGTCGGTGACAAAATCACCGACCACACTACCATTTAGCGTGTTAAGCGTGATGGTTTTGTTTGTGTTTATGTCATAAATACATACATGAACCACGTGGGCGTTCATGCCCGCCATGGGATATTTGTCAGGCTCGTGGGTCGCCTCGCGGGGGAAGATGTTCACCTGCGGATAGTCCGTCACCATGCTTTGGTCCATGCGATAGAAGGCCAGTCGCATGCTGTCAGGACTCCAGAACGTGCCTTTGTTGATGCCAAACTCATTGCGGTGGACGGCAGAACCGTACACCACACTACGGCTACCGTCCGTCGTCAGCTGGTGTTCCTTGCCTTGGGCATCGACAATATACAACTGATGGTCCTTGACGACGGTTGTGGCTTTTCCTTCGCCCTTGCGATTGTTATTCTCATCGGTGGTTAGAGGACGGATGTCCTTGCCGGTATTCCTATCGACAAGGAAACACTGCTCCTTATCGATGCGTACCAGTTCGTCGCCCCACCAGGCATACCACTGGTTCTCGGGCTGCAGGGCCTGATAGCGTTTACCACCGAAGTTCAGTTCTTCGAGGGTAAAGAGTTTTTTCTCCTGAGCGCTCATCATAAGAGGTGAGAGGTAAGAGGTGAGAGGTGAGAGAATAGCTAATGCCATGAAATGCCTAATCTTCATCATCATCGCGGAATCTACGGTTATTCTTTTTGAAAGGTTTTTTGAAATCCCTGGAATCCCTGAAATCCCTAGAGCCTCGAGAATTTCTAGATTCTCTAGATTCTCTAGATTCTCTAGAGTCTCTAGGTTCTCTAGCTTCACGGGGCCTCTTGAATTCTTTCTTCTCCAACGAATGGAACTTAAACGAACGGATGTCGCCATCCTCGTTCTCCTCCTGTTCGTCCAGACGCTTCTTGAAATCACGCTCCTTCTTGAAACGGTGCTTTTCAGCCATCTGGCGCTTCTCTTCCTCTGTCTTTACAATACCACCTTCCCCACGGAAATCGCTCATCTTACCATCGAACATCTGGTATTTGCGGAACTCACACTCCAGACTGCCATTGAACAAGGGAATCTTGATGCTGGGTTTTAGACCAATCTGGGTGAAGCATTCCTCACGATAGGAGAGTACCCATGCCTCGTTGCCTGTAAACTGGTGTTTCAGGCGCTCACCAATCATCTTGTAGGTGCCCAGCAGGTCGGACGTCGAGATACGCTCGCCATAGGGTGGGTTGGTCACCATGATGCTCTTTTCCTTGGGTTGCATGAAGTTCTTGAAGTCCTGCTCCTCAACGGTAATGTCGCTGGTCAGTCCTGCGGCCTTCACATTCAGGCGTGCCGTATTCACGGCCTTGATATCCACATCGTAACCGTAGATATGGTGATTGAACTCACGTTCCTGAGAGTCGTCATTGTAAATCTCATCGAAGAGTTCTGGGTCGAAGTCGGGCCATTTCTCGAAGGCAAATTCCTTACGGAACAAGCCCGGAGCCATGTTGCGGGCTATCAGTGCAGCCTCGATGAGCAAAGTGCCACTGCCGCACATGGGGTCGATGAAATCCGTCTCACCACGCCAACCGGTCATCAGGATCATACCTGCTGCCAACACTTCGTTCAGTGGTGCCTCTACCGACTCCTGACGATAGCCGCGACGGTGCAGGCTCTCGCCACTCGAGTCCAGACACAGTGTACACTGGTCCTCGGCAATGTGGATGTGCAGGCGCATGTCAGGATTGCTCACGCTGATATTCGGACGGTTACCAGTCTTCTCGCGGAACTGGTCGACAATGGCGTCCTTCACCTTATATGCCACGAATTTCGAGTGGCGGAACTCCTCGGAGAATACGACAGAGTCGACGGCAAAGGTCTTATCCAGCGACAGGTATTCCGTCCAGTCGATGTCCTTTACACCTTCGTAGACGTCGTCTGCCGACAATGCCTTGAAGTGTTTGATGGGTTTCAGAATACGGATGGCAGTATGCAGTTGGAAATTGGCGCGATACATCATCTCCTTATCGCCCGTAAAGGACACCATTCTGCGTCCTACTTGTACATTTTTTGCGCCCAACTGCGTCAGTTCGTTCGCCAAGACGGGCTCCAGACCCATGAAGGTCTTGGCGATCATTTCAAATTCTTGTGTCATGATGTCATAATATAAATATGGGGCAAAGTTACAAAATATTTCTTAATAAATGATATATAATTCGTTTTTTTTATGTAATTTTGCACAATAATTGCGTAGAAGACAGCTATGACCGTAACCACAGTCATACAGTTTCTGGCGGTGAATTCGCTGTTTCAGCTCGATATTCTCGCCTGGATAATCGGCATCCCCATGCTGATTACCTTGTGTATTTACCTCGTACGGCAGGTGGTCTATTCGCGTCGCTTGAAGGCAGAACTCAAACAGCTGGATCAGGTAAAAACGCTTTCCGTAGAGTATGAACTGGTGTTGAAGGCCATGCACCTGTGCGTGTGGCGCATTGATGTCGGCAGTCATGTCGTATCGTTCGACAGCGACTACCGTGACTATGGCGATACCGTGTTTCTACCTCCTGGTGGCAAAGTGGAGGATATCATCCGTCAGATACTTCCGGAATATCAGGAAGACTTCCGCAAAGGCATGGATGACGTGATGAATGGTGTGTCGGAACAGTTCAATATGCAGTATCAGATCATGTCTCCGCATAGTCAGAAGCCCTATTGGAGCGAGAGTTTCTTTACCGTTGAGAAGCGTAATCTGAGTGGTGCCCCTGAGACTATTGTGGGTACCACCATGCGTATCGACCAGCAGAAGGAGATTGAGACAGCCTTGATGGATGCACTCTATCATGCCAAGGAGAGCGACCGCCTGAAATCGGCTTTCCTCTCGAATATCAGTCACGAAATCCGTACTCCGCTCAATGCCATTGTGGGTTTCAGCAATGTGCTGTCGATGGCCAATGACGAGGAAGAGCGCCAGAAACTGTTGGATGTTATCCAGCAGAACAATACGCGTCTGCTTAGCATGCTTGACAATATTGTCAGTATGTCCCGACTCGAGGCCAAGGGTGCTGCAACGCTCAATAAGGAGACGTTTGCCCTAAAGGATGTCTTCTACGAGTTGTTCGAAAAATTTCATGATAAGGCCCGCAATAACGGTGATATCCTCCAGATAGAGGATGATACACGACTACCGACGTTATATACCGACCGTGAACGCCTGCTGGAAATCGTCAACCAGTATCTGGACAATGCACTGAAATATACCACCCATGGTCTGGTCACTGTAGGTTGTAAGACTGACAATGACGTCATTCGCATCTTTGTGCGCGACACGGGTAAGGGAATAGCTGCCGACAAGTGTAACGAACAGCTCTTCGAACGTTTCTTCAAGGTCGATGAATTTGAAGTGGGTTCTGGTTTGGGACTGAGCATCTGTCGTAGTCTGGCTGCTTCGCTCGACGGTCGGGTGGGTGTTGTATCGGAACTGGGCAAGGGCTCGACGTTCTGGGTTGAACTTAGAAAGGATATAATAGTTTATGAATCGAATTAAGATGTTGATATTGCTGGTGATGACATGTGTGATGACGTCACTGGCGCAGGAAAAGATTACTGGTTATGTTATTGACGACCAGTCGGGTGACAGTATTGGCTTCGTCACCGTTCAATATAAAGGACAGAAAATCACCACGATGGCCGACCACCGCGGCTATTTCTCCATCACCAAGCAGGTAGGAAAGAAACTGACGTTCAGTGCTGTGGGCTATAAGACCAAGACGGTCTCGATTGGTCCCAACAGCCATCGTCTGCTGGTAGTCCTCAAGGAGGATATGCGGTCGGTGGGCGAAGTCACCGTCAAGGCCAAGCGCGGCAAATACCGTCGCAAGGGCAATCCTGCCGTGGAACTCATGCGGAAGGTCATTGCCAATAAGAAAAAAACGGACCTTTCCAATCGCGACTACTACCAGTATACGAAATATCAGAAACTCACGCTGGCGCTGAACGATGTCAAACCCGACATGCTCACCAATCCCAAGTTTGCGAAGTATCCATGGCTTACCGATCAGGTTGAGAAGTGTCAGATGACGGGACGCCTTATCCTGCCTGCCAGTGTTGACGAGACCGTCACTCAGAAGATCTATCGTCGTGATCCTCACGATGAGAAGACGATCATCAAGGGTCAGCGCTCGGTGGGTGTCACCAATTTCTTCCAGACAGGCGACATCGTCAATACCGTCTCGAAGGACATCTTTACCGATGTGAATATTTACGACAATCAGATACGCATCCTCCAACATCCCTTCACCTCGCCCATTGGCGACGGAGCCATCTCCTTCTACCGCTATTACATCGAGGATACCCTGGCTGTCGGACGCGACTCCTGCATCCATGTCCATTTCCTGCCCAACAACCAGCAGGACTTCGGATTCCGTGGCGACCTATATATCCTCAAGGATTCCAGCTATCAGGTCAAGCGCTGTGAGATCATCCTGCCCAACCGGAGTGACGTCAACTTCGTAGAAAACCTGAAACTCATCCAGGAATTCACGAAGCTGCCTACGGGTGAATGGGTGCTGACTGTCGATGATATGGTGGTCGAACTGGTGCTTTTCGACTTCATCCAGAAAGGCGTCGCCATCCGTACTACGCGACTGTCGGACTATCAGTTTACGGAGATTCCCGACAAGCTCTTTAAAGGCCGCGAGAAAACCGTCATGGACCCCGATGCCGAACTACAGGGCAGCGACTTCTGGCAGCAAGAACGAAAGGTCGAGCTGACTGCCAGCGAGGCGAAGATGGACAATTTCCTGAAGGGTATCAAGTCCATGGGTGGCTTCGGCTGGATATTGGCCGGATTGAAGGTTCTCACTGAGAATTTCATCGAGACCAGCGATCACAGCAAGGTTGATATTGGTCCTGTCATTGCCACGTTCAGCAACAATTTCATCGATGGCATGCGCACCAGACTGGGTGCACAGACCACTGCCAACCTCTTCCCCCGTCTCTTCTTGAAAGGCTATGTGGCCAATGGATGGAAGAGTAAGCGGTGGTATTACAGCAGTCAGATTACATGGGCGTTGAACAAGAAGAAATACCTGCCCGAGGAATTTCCCAAGCGCAACATCTCGTTCCTATCGACTTACGACGTCATGTCACCGTCCAATAGAATTACCGACTACGACAAGGATAATTTCTTTACGTCGTTCCGATGGACCAAGGTCGACAAGATGATGTTCTATCACCGTCAGAGGCTGGTCTTCGAATACGAGCAGCGTTGGGGACTGCGGACGCTGTTCAGTCTGAATACCGAACAGAATGAGGCTGCCGGCAACATGAAGTTCGTCCCGCTGTCGTCCACTGACGGTGCAGACATCAAGTTCCGTACCACTGAGTTCAAGGCCGAGTTGGAGTATAGTCCCGGGGCACTCTACACCAATTCCAAGATCCGTCGTGTCAAGGTCAATCGCGAGGCACCCATCTTCATCCTCAGCCATACTGTCGGACTGCAGAATTTTCTTGGTGGTGACTATCACTATAACTATACCGAGGCCAGCATCTTCAAACGCATCTGGCTCAACAGCTGGGGACGCATCGATTTCTTCACGCGTGCCGGAAAACAGTGGAATCAGGTGCCCTTCCCACTGCTTTGCATGCCGTTAGCCAACGTGTCTTACTTCAGTCGCAAACAGACGTTCAACCTCATTACCGACATGGAATTCCTCAACGACCGCTTCTGGAGCATCGACCTCAACTGGGATATGCAGGGCAAAATCCTCAACCGCATCCCACTCATCCAGAAAGCCCGTCTGCGCGAATACCTTGGTGTCAAGATGTTGTGGGGTGGACTGTCCGACAAGAACAATCCTTACCTGCCCGAGAATGCCGGTAGCAACGTCCTCATGTATTTCCCAGACGATTGCTACGTCATGAATCCCCGCATTCCCTATTGGGAAATCTCTGCTGGTGTCCGTGGCATCCTCCGTTTCTTCCAGATAGAATATGTCCGCCGCATGAACTACAACGGTCGCAGTGACAAAAACAGCGTCCGCTTCGGCTTCACTATGATGTTCTAGGACTTTAATTAACACAATAAAAATTAGGGATGTCATCACGACACCCCTAATTCTTTTCTAACTAACTTATTATCAACTATTCATTACTCATTCTGTTTTTCTGGTGCAAAGATACGGACTATTTTACGTAAAACAATCAAAAAAGGATAAAAAAAAGACGTAAACGTTTGCGAGTTTGCAGGATTTTACTTAACTTTGCAGTCAAAACCCGAAAACGTAAAATAACTGCTATGGCTAATAATAAACAACATCGGACTTCGTTGAAGGATTTGGCACGCGAGCTGGGTGTCAGTATAGCAACCGTCAGTCGTGCGTTGCGCAGTTCTCCGGAAATCGGCAAGGAGATGCAACAGCGCGTGAAGGAACTGGCAAAGAAACTGAACTACCGTCCGAATCCCTTTGCCCAGAGTCTGCGTAAGGAGGCACCAAAGATGATTGGCGTTGTCGTGCCTAACCTGGTGACGCATTATTATGCTGCCGTATTGGATGGCATAGAGGACGAGGCAAGTAAGGCTGGGTACAGCGTGATCAGCGCCAACAGTCATGAACGCTTTGAGGACGAGGCGATGGCGGTGGACAACTTCATCGGACTGCATGTGGAGGGGATTATTGCCTGTCTGGCGCAGACGACGCGCGACTACCACCATTTTGAGGAAATTGCCGAAATGGGTATCCCCCTGGTGTTCTTCGGCCGTACCTGTCTGACGGATCGCTTCTCGAGCGTGACAGCCAATGGTGACGAGGCGGCATACATGGCCACGCAGCACCTGATAGAGACAGGCAGTCGGAAGATAGCGTTTGTGGGTGGTCCGAATCATCTTGATATGGTGGTGAGGCGCAAGCACGGCTATCTGGAAGCGTTGCGTGACAACAAGATTGCGATAGACCGTAACCTGGTTATGTGTGACAAGATAGACTATCAGACGGCTTTGAGTAATACGGAGCAGCTGTTGGATAGTGACAATCGTCCGGATGCCATCTTGGCGTTCAACGATATCATCACCTTTGCAGCCTTCACGGCTATCAAGAACTGTGGGCTGCGTATTCCTCAGGACGTGGCACTGATAGGGTTTACGGACGACGTGCATGCAAACTATGTCACGCCACGACTGTCGGCCATCGAGGACCAGTCGCACCAGATGGGTGTCCGTGCCTGTCAGCTGTTGCTGAAGAATATCCAGGGCGACACAAAGGTTTATAAGGAGAAGGTGCCTCAGCGACTGGTCATCCGCGAGACGTCGTCAAAGTCGCTGCTGAAGAAAGCGTTGATGATACTGGCCTTCCTGTTGATGATTCCGATGGCCATTCAGGCTGCCATTCCCGACATGAAGTTCCGCAGGCTGGACACACGTAACGGACTGTCGAACTCGCAGGTGAACTGTACGTTCCGCGACTCGAAGGGTTACGTATGGATTGGTACGATGTACGGACTGAACCGCTATGATGGCTATCGCGTGAAGACGTACTATGCCAATACGCGCGATACCACTACTATGCGCGACAACAACACGTCGGAGATTATGGAGAGCTTCGATGGTAAGCTATGGCTCCATCAGGGCATGCACTATAGTATCTATGACCCCGTGACGGAATTGTTCGAACGTAACGTTTCCAAGGAGCTGGAGAAGTATTTCGGTTTCAACAAGGGTGTCGAGCAACTGTACATTGACGCGAAGAAGAATTTCTGGGTGAAATTCTACGACGATGGACTGTACTACTACAACCCCAACACGAAGAAAACCACCCACTTTAACCTCGGCTATGGTGACAACGAGTTGAACCCCACCTATAACTTTACGGCCTATTCCACCTGTGACGACGGTGTGATGATGGTTACGTCGAATGGTGAACTGGTTTGTTTCGATGGTGAGAAGGGTAAGAAGATGTATGACGACAAGTGGATGCGAGAGCACGGTTCGCCTGAGAACAAGGAATACCACCTGTGTGTGGACAACGACCGTAATATCTGGGTGTCGGCAGAAAACAACAGCTATGTGCGTGTGGACAAGGATGGCAAGTGGCGTATCGGCTATTCGACGCTGTTCCGCGAATATCAGATAGAGAATGTGCCTGACGACTTGCAGGTGTGGGATTTGAAGGTGGACGCCAAGGGACATATCTGGTTGGCTACCGACCATGAGGGACTGCTGATATTCGACCTGAAGAATCACGAGATGCGTCAGTTCCTGAACAACAAGTTTGACGAGTCGTCGCTCAGCGAGAATACCCTGCGCTTTATCTATATGGACAACCAGGGACTGGTATGGATAGGCACGTACAAGACTGGTATGAATATGTATAAGGAAGCTTCGGCCAGCATGATGAATCTGGAGTTGGGTGACATCAATGCCGTCACTGAGGACCGTTTCGGCAACTACTGGCTGGGTTCGAACGACCGCGGTATCATCGTCTATAATCCGAAGACGCAGGAGACCGTAGCCCACTATACAAAGGAGAACAGTCCGATGTTTGGCAATATCATGGTGGGAACTTATACCGCCAGCGATGGCAGCGTGTGGTTTGGTGGCTACAACAGCGGTCTGACGCGCTGTATGCCGAAGAACGACAATGGTGAGGCGACCATCATCAACTATCACTATACGGGTGAACCTGGCGGTATTGCTACCGATAATGTGTGGAGTGTCACGGAGGACAAGTGGCACCGCATCTGGATTGGTACGCTGGGTTCCGGTATCCAGATGCTCGACCTGAAGACGGGTAAGTTCCGCACGTGGGATACCAGTAATACGAAGATCAATGCCAACTACGTTACTTCTGCCTGGTGGATCAAGAAGGGTTGGCTGATGATGGGTACCAGCTGGTACTGGTGTTTCGTAAATCCTGTAACGGGTCAGCTGTGTCCCCGCGAAATACCAGATTATGAGCGGTTTCCGTCGCAGTCAGGTAATACCGTCTCGGTGATGGAGGATTCGCGTGGCTTCATCTGGCAGGGCTCATTCTGCGGAGTGCTCGTCTTCGACCAGAAACACAAGACTGTTCGTCTGATTGATATGCAGGACGGACTGTTTGGTTCCAGCGTCTGTTCGATTATCGAAGACCAACAGCACAACATCTGGATAGTCACCGACCACGGTGTCTCGAAGGTCGTGCCCCAACAGCAGGAGGACGGCACGTGGCTGTTTAACATCAGCAGCTATAACAATCGCGACGGACTGCAGCAGGCGGTGTATAACCAGCGTTCGACGTGTCTGACGCACGATGGTAAGATACTGATTGGCGGTCAGGGCGGTCTTGACATCATCAATCCGAAGGCGATGACCGATACGAAGAGCAAGGAACGTCCTATCTTCAGCGGACTGCAGCTGTTTGACGCTGATGTGCCCGTAGGTCGTGAGATAGACGGACGATTGATCCTTGATGAAGCCTTGGACGAGTGTCGCGAGATAACGTTGAATTACGACGACCAGTTTACCATCCAGTTGGCGAGTGATGCCGGTATCGTGAACAATGGCAAGCGTTTCGTTTATCGTCTGGAGGGCTTTAACGAAAACTGGGTAAGGACGTCGGAACTGAATCCGAACATCACCTATAACTCGCTGCGTGCAGGCAGTTACACTCTCCATGTACGCATGTTGAACGACGACGGAACGTTTGGCGAGGAAGAAGCGACGCTCGACATCACCATCCGTCCGGCACTGTGGCGCAACCGTTGGATGATGGCACTCTACATGCTGATTATCGCCATTGCCGCATTCCTGTGGCGCAAGAGGTTCCTGAAACGTCACGAACGTCGTGTGCAGGTTGAGACTGCCGCGCGTGACCTGGAACAGCAGCAGTGGATGAACGATATGCGCATGAAGATGGCAAACCAGCAGGAGAATCAGACAGCTGAATCCGAACGTGCAGCCATCACGCTGAATGCTGCTGCCGGTGACCTGGTATTCTTCATCCGTCACCTCTGCGATAACTATAAGTCGCCCGACCCGGCAAAGAAGGCGAAGATCAGTTTCCTGTCGGCTGTGGACGAATTGACAGCCAATTTTGACGAAGCGAAGCTGACGGAGGTGTTTGAAATCCTGTTCCGTAATTCCGTGAAGTTTACGGCTCATCCGCCCGTGGCCATCAGCGTTGGTGTGGCACGTACCGGTAATGATAAAGCGGAGATTCAGGTGGCCGACAACGGTATCGGTATCAAGGATGAATATAAGGCAACGGCCTTCGACCCCATTGTCAATGATGGTGGTATCGGTCTCGACACTGTGAAGGATATCGTTGTAGCCCATGGTGGCAGTATTCGTCTGGAAGACAATCCTGGCGGTGGCACCATCTTCTTCATCACGCTCCCCGTTCAACCGGAGATAGAGGTGGTAGAGGCAGAAGTAATCGAATAAAAAACAAATAAGAACTACGAAATGAAATTTATTAGAACAATCGCGACGGGAGTGCTGGCATGTATGGCAGTAGCTGTGATGGCAGCTGACTACACGACCGAGGGTCAGTATGTGACTATTCCCGTAAAGAATGTAAAGGCAGGCGGTGCACAGGTGGTGCGCCTGCAGGTAGTGAACGACAACATCATCCGCGTGCAGGCGACATCCAAGGCACAACTGCCGCAGAAGCAGAGCCTGATGATTGTTCCGCAGACAGCGAAACCGAAATTTACGGTGACGGATGGCGACAAGGTCAGCGTGAAGGCAGCCAATGTCGAGGCCCGCGTGGATAAGGAAACGGGAGCCGTCACTTTCTACGATGCCAATGGCAAGCAGTTGCTGAAGGAGGCTGAGGACGGCAAGAAGTTCTGGGATTTTACGGTGCCCGAGCGCGAGTATGGTGCCAAGGGCGGTGCTCCTATCACCGAGGAGATGAAGCATGGCCTTACCTGGCAGATGAAGTTCGACTCACCTGAGGATGAGGCATTCTACGGACTGGGTCAGCACCAGAGCGAGGAATTCAATATGAAGGGCAAGAACGAGGACCTGTTCCAGTATAATACCAAGGTGTCAATTCCTTTCGTGCTGTCGAATAAGAACTACGGTATCCTGTGGGATAGCTATTCGTATTGTCGCTTTGGTAATCCGAATGACTATCTGCAGTTGAACCGTGCTTTCAAGCTCTATGATAAGCAGGGTAGGGAAGGCCATCTCACAGGTACCTATATAGAAAAGGACGGCAAGAAGACCGTGCGCGACGAGGACTCCATCTATTACGAGTATGCCTATCCCGCTGGTTCTGAGATTGCCAATAAGACCGATAATGGCGGATTGAAGAACCTGCCCAAGGGTGTGAACCTCAATGGGGCTACTGTGGTTTACGAAGGCTTCATCGAGCCGGAGTGTTGTGGTAGATGTCAGGGCAAGGCCGAGGAGCGCCAGTTTATCCTCTACTACTCAGGCTATGTGAAGGTGTATATTGACGGTAAGGAGGTGGTGCCTGAGCGTTGGCGCACAGCATGGAATCCCAATACCTATAAGTTTACCGCACAGGTGCGTAAGGGCGCGAAGAATCAGTTGCGCATCGAGTGGCAGCCCGATGGTGGTGAGGCCTATTGTGGTCTGCGCGTCGCTGAGCCCCGCTCGAAGCAGGAGCGCGAACAGCTCTCTATCTGGAGCGAGATGGCGAAGGACATGGACTATTACTTTATCGCTGGCGAGAACCTCGATCAGGTCATTTCGGGCTATCGCACGCTGACGGGTAAGGCTTCGCTCTATCCCAAGTGGTTGCTGGGTTACTGGATGTGCAAGGAGCGCTATAAGGAGTCGAAGGAGATTGAGGATGCCTTTGCTGAGTTCCGCAAGCGCCAGTTGCCAATTGATAACATCGTGCAGGACTGGAATTACTGGAAACTCGACTCTTGGGGTGACCATACTTTCGAGTCGGCCCGTTATCCCAATCCGCAGGCTCTGCTCGATAGCATCCATCAGATGCACGGACGTTTCATGATTTCCGTATGGCCTAAGTTCTATGATACTGTGGATAACTACAAGGAACTCGATAAGAACGGTTGGATGTACCATCAGGCCATCAAGGATGATATCCACGACTGGCTCGGTTTCCGCGGCTCGTTCTACGATGCCTATGATGCTGGTGCCCGCAAGATGTTCTGGCGCCAGATGGACGAGAACCTCTTCTCGAAGTACACCCACGACGGTATTGCCGGTATCGATGCCTGGTGGATGGATGCCTCTGAGCCTAACGTTCGCGACTGTACCCCGATGTGGTATCGTAAGGCTTTAAGTGGTCCTACTGCACTGGGTACATCGACAGAGTATTTCAATGCCTATTCGATTGTCAATGCCGATGCTATTTACAATGGTCAGCGCGATACTTGGAAGAAACTCTATAAAGGTAAGGTGGCAGAGCCTCGCGTATTCCTGCTGACCCGTAGCGGATTCGCTGGCGAACAGCGCTTCTCTACAGCCACATGGAGTGGTGACATCGGTACCCGTTGGGAGGATATGCGTGCCCAGATGACGGCTGGTCTGAACTACGCCATGTCGGGTATTCCTTTCTGGGGCATGGATCAGGGCGGTTTCTGCGTAGAGAACCGTTATGTCGCTGCACAGCAATTGTATATGAACAAGGGTATCGAGAATGACGACCTGAAGGAATGGCGCGAGTTGCAGACCCGTTGGCACCAGTTCGGTTGCTTCATCCCCATCTTCCGCACCCACGGCCAGTGGCCGGAGCGTGAAATATGGAAGATTGTACCCGATGAACACCCCTGCTATCAGTCGTTCGCTTACTATAACAAGTTGCGTTACCGTCTGATGCCTTACCTCTATTCGATGGCTGGTTGGGCACACTTCAAGGACTACACCCTGATGCGCGCACTGGTGATGGACTTCAATGGTGATAAGGAAGTAGAGAATATTGGTAACCAGTGGATGTTCGGCCCAGCGCTGATGGCTTGTCCTGTAGGCTACTACAAGGCCCGCAACCGCTCGGTTTACTTCCCTGCCCAGTGTGGCTGGTATAATCTCTACACAGGCGAATATACCGAGGGTGGTCAGCGTCTTATTGTTGATGCACCTTACGAACAGATTCCCGTCTTCGTGCGCGAGGGCGCCATAATCCCATTTGGTCCTGAGCTGCAGTGGAGCGACGAGAAACCCGCAGAACTCATCAACCTCTACGTCTATGCAGGTCAGAACGGTTCGTTCCAACTCTACGAGGACGAAGGCACGAACTATAACTACGAGAAGGGCAAGTATGCCACCATCGACATCACCTACGACGATGCCTCCCGCACCGTTTCCTTTGGTGCCCGCAAGGGTCAGTTCCCAGGCATGTTGAAGGATCGTCGCTTCAACGTTGTCCTGATTACGAAGGATGCTCCGAAGACTTTGAATTTCGACAATCCCGAGGGTACGATGGTACAATATAACGGCAAGGCAGTTAGTGTAAAACTATAAACTATGAACATCAGAATCATCATCCTGACCATATCGCTGTTGGCTTCGGGCGTCACGACGCTCAGTGCCGCTGATGACTATAAGTCGTCGAAGGAGTATCTCACCCTTCGCGACTCTATGCATCATGCCTTCAACGATGGCGACAGTGCGCGTTTCTACCCCGCTGTACATAAGTTGCAGAACTATCTGCAGGCTCAGGGTGACCAGCATGCCTACTATACGCAGCGTTGCAACGAGGTCATCTTCGAGTTGAACCATATGAACATCTTCGAGGCCTACAGACTGGGCAAGCAGCTCTCTCGCGAACTCGCTGAGAAGAAGCTCGACAAGGAGATGTATATGGCTGTCAACATGATGGGGCATATCTATAACTACAGTGGCAATAAGGAGGCTGCCAAGCAGTGTTTCTGGGATGTCATCCACCGCATGGAGAAGGAAGGCTATAAAGAGAGTATGCCGCCTATCTACATGAATCTCGTCAACATCACCATGAATGAAGACCCCCAGGAGGCCATGAAGCTTATCGACAAAGCCCTCGAACTGGCTGGTGAGAGTTCCCCGGATCGCGTCTTCGACATCGAGACGCGTCGCACGCTGGCCTACCTTACATTGGGCGATACGGCCAATTTCGTGAAAGGCTATAAGGCGTATAAAGAGGGCGTGGCCAAAGGACTCAACTCCGTTCACGGACGACAGCTTGAAATTCAGTGGCTCGCTTACCACGGGCAGCCCGATGAGGCCGTCAAACTCGCGACAGATGCTATCGATAATCCTTACGAAACCCAGGCTGAGGTTTATGCTCAGGCCGGTCGTTGGAAAGAGGCCTTCGATGCTTTGAAGAAGGGTACTGAACAGAGCGACTCCATCAACAGCTTCATTCTCAAGAGTTCGATGGAGGGTATCGAGAGCGAATTGCAGATGTATGAGGTGCGTCGTCAGCAGAGTCGTGTCATGTTCTATAGCATGGTCATTGTTATCTGCTTGCTCCTACTGCTTATCGCCGCCCTGGTATATATCGTCCAGAGCCGCCGCCGTCATTGGCGTCAGATGGAATCCGCCTACCAGCATGTCATCGAAGCCGAGAAGGTGAAGACGGACTTCATTCAGAACGTCAGTCACGAGGTGCGCACGCCCCTGAACATCATCAGCGGTTTTGCACAGGTGCTGGCCTCTTCCGGTAACGATATCACCCCCGAAGAGCGTAACCACATCTCTGAGACGATGTTACACAATACGCGACTCATCACGACAATGGTCAGCGAGGTGTTGGAGATATCGCGTGGCGATGCACTCGACAAGGAAATCGAGCTGAAGCCGTTCCAGTGTAACGAACTGATACGCAATGCGCTGAATTATTTCTGCACCAATTTCTTCCGTTCGCAGGAGGTGCTCCACTACGAAAGCGCCTTGTCCGACGATGTCGTGGTCCATTCCCACGATGTGCTCTTGCAGCGTATCCTCAATCCGCTGCTTGACAATGCCTACAAGAACATTCCCGCAGAGGGTGGGGCCATTGTCGTGCGCACCGCAATGACCGACAGTCAGCTCGAAATCTACATCGAGGACAATGGTCCCGGTATTCCTGCCAGCGAAGCCGACCACGTCTTCGAGCGGTTCGTCAAGCTCGATTCGTTCAAGGAGGGGTTGGGTCTCGGACTCACCTTCGGTCGTACAATGGCTCGCCGCATGGGTGGCGACGTGGTGCTCGACACGACGTTTGCCGGACCGGGAGCCCGTTTCAAAGTCACATTACCATTAGGCGAAAGAAGTTAAAGAAGTTAAGAATGAATATCATCAAGACAGCCATTGACGGCCTATACATCATCGAACCGCGCGTCTTTGCCGATGCCAGGGGCTATTTCTTCGAGTCGTTCTCACAACGCGACTTCGACGCACAGGTTGCACCGGTTACCTTCGTACAGGACAACGAGAGCATGTCCTCCTATGGTGTCATGCGAGGACTCCACTTCCAGCGTCCGCCGTTCACCCAGAGCAAACTCGTGCGTTGTGTACGTGGCGCCGTACTCGATGTTGCCGTCGACATCCGCAAGGGCAGTCCCACCTACGGACAGCATGTTGCCATAGAACTCACCGAAGACAACCACCTTCAGTTCTTCATTTCCAAGGGCTTTGCTCATGGTTTTGCCGTGTTGTCGCCCACGGCTGTATTCCAGTATAAGTGTGACGAGTTTTATCACCCTGAGGCCGATGCGGGCATCAGCATTCTTGACGATTCGCTGGGCATCGATTGGCGCATCCCTATCGACAAGGCCATCTTGTCGGAAAAGGATACGCGCCATGCGCTGTTGCGCGATTTCGACAGTCCGTTTACCTATTGACTCAACTTTCGCAAGCTCAGTCTCGTTAGAGGTAAGAGGTAAGTGGTAAGAGGTGAGAGAAATCAGGGAGCACAGAGACTATTCTCTTACCTCTCACCTCTCACCACTCACCTCTACATTAATTAATCAGATAAATCTTTTCTATTCCCTTGTACGTCGCTTTCACCACTGAGCGTCCGTTGGTGATGGCGCCTACTGTGCACTTTACTGCAGGGTCGCTGGCCGTCGCCTTGATGACGCTGTTGTTCTTCAGCGGACCATACACCTGATAGTGACACAGGTCGGTGTATCCGTTCAGGTTCGTGCTGCGAATAGGTGTCGTAGGCACAATCAGCTGCTTGCCGTCAACCGTAATGGTCACCTCCGGAACGACAGGAGCCTCACACTTTTGTCCACCCTTGCTGAAGGCGATGCCGTGCAGGTCAAACAATCCCTGTGGACGCTGAGGACCCTGCGGACGACGACCCCACTGCGGCTGTTGCGGAGCCTGTACCTCAGGACCTTCGGCCACGAGGTAAATGGCGTGCTTGCCGTTCAGTCCTTCGACAGCAGCAACGGGAGCCTGATACATCAGTCCCATCTTCGGTGCATCGGCAGGGATGTCGAACGTCGCAATCTCCTGACCCTTCCAGGGGTTGTCGAGTATTACGTGAATCTTGAAGGCTCCGTGTCCGCCCGACGACAGGTTCAGGTTCAACATCGTACCGTCGCCAGCCTTCGTACCCTCGAAAGCCTTCACGCCCTTCGTGTCCTGAGCCAAACCACCGAAACCGAAGTACTTAAAGCCTACGATACCACCGTTGGTGATACCTGCCAGATCCATTGAGTTGTTCCATACGTCGAAGTTGTCCTGCATCCATTCGTTGCTGTTCGTACCGCCTGTCATAAAGCAGGCAATACCGGCAGAATAGTACTGGTAGGGGGGCAGACCGAAAATCAGGAAACCCTCTGACGTCACTTCGGCACCAGTATATTCGTTGCCGTCGGTGGCTTTTGCCGTCCATGCGTTATCCTTCGTATAGGGGTCGTAGGCCGTAATCTTCACCACGCCGCCCTTTGCTACGGGTTTCTTGTCCCACGTAATCTTCACGGGAGCGACCATTGCCTGACGGGCAAATCCGAAGCCGCGTGGCGGACGGTGGTAGAAAACATACCACTGGCCGTTGATTTCCTGTATCGAACCGTGGGTGTTGTGTCCAGCATTGGTGGTGATGAGTTTCGAACCGTCCTCGTTCAGCACCACACCGCGCGAATCCACCAGCACACCACCAGCGCGCCAGGGGCCGAGGGGGCTGTCGCCAAAGGCATAGCGCAGGGCCGAGTTGGTATTGCCCAGTCCGTATTCCTTGCCGCTATAGCCAGAGAACACCATCACGTATTTGTTGCCAACCTGACGAATCGAAGAAGCCTCGAAGAAGTTGAAGTCCAGCGGGTTCTGACCCTCGTACAGGGCCTTATACTCGCTGCCTGGCTTGTCCAATAGTCTGCCGTCGGCACTGCTGGCAGGAATAAACGGGTCGATGAGTTCCGTACCCTCGCGCTTCGAGTACATCGTCTGCTGGTCGAGCTCGCAGGCCGTGGAGTGCTGGAAACCATAGAATACGTAGGCGCGGAAGCCCTTGTCGAAGTCCTTATCCTTCTTGTTTGTGATGTTCTCGATGAATACCGACGGGTCGAAGTCGATGAGCGAGCCGGGCAGACACTGCGTGCCGTCCTCCGTCAGGTTCACGGGCACGAAGGGACCGTCGGGCCTGTCGCTTTTGCATACCGTTGCTACACGGCGCCATCCGCGCGAGTGGGGATACAGCCAATAGGTCTTCTTGCCTGTAGCCTTGTCCTTCACTTCTACCAGGTCAGGGGCAAACATCGTGTCCCATTGGCCGTTGACGAACCATGTGAAGATGGGACCCTCGTCGCGCCACTGCGTCAGGTCCTCCACGGGTGCCGACCACATACGGATGTCGGGACCGCAATAGGCCGTGTACGTCAGATCGTGCGAACCGATGATATACGCACGCAACTTACCGGGGTTGTCGGGGTCTTCAAACACGCGGGGCTCGCCGTCGGGCAAGTGCTCCCACAAGGGCAAATAGGGGTTCTGGGCCGAGAGGCCACACGCTGCAAGGCAGCAGGTCAGGATAATGAATAATCGTTTCATAAGTTTACGAGGTTTATGTTACTGGTTGCAAAGGTAGTGAAAAAAAACGAACCCACCAAACGATGGCCGTATTTTTTTTAGTGAGCGACTTGCCGGTTTTCGTTGAAGAAATCGGGCTGTTCGCTGAAACTATTGCGACAGCATTAAACTATTTGGGGCATTCCGACGTCAAAGAAGCGTATTTTGACAGATACATTTTGATTCATAGTTATTAATTTCTAAAAAGACAAAAAGGTATGAAAAAGATTGTTTTGACTTTGGTAGCCCTGATGGCACTGACAGTTGCCCAGGCACAGAACGAGAATGGTGAACGTCGTGGTCCGCGTCGTATGGATCCGCAGCAGATGATGCAAAACATGGAGAAAGAGCTGAACCTCACAGCCGAGCAGAAGACGAAGTTTGCCGACGTTATGAAGGAACAGCAGGCCGAGATGCAGCGTCACCAGGAGGAGATGAAGAAGGTGGACGACAAGATGAAGAAGGTGCTGACGGACGAGCAGTATCAGAAGTGGCAGCAGATGAGTGGTCGTCGCTTCGGTATGGGCGGCATGCGTGGTGGAAATCGCGGTCCGCGTCCCGGAGGTCCGCGCCCCGGTGGACAACCAACTCCGCAGCAATAATAATATAATAAGGTATATTTTCAGGATAACAAATCAGGGCTGACCTTCACGGGTCAGCCCTTTACTTAGTACACTATAAAACTCGGTTGTGGGCGGGCGGTCGCAATAATGCGGCCTCCCGCCCGAATTAATACGGCCCCTCGCCCGAATGAATGCGGGCGGTAGCCCGAATCCTCTTACCTAGGCATTCGCTCCCTTTTCCCTAGGCACTTTCTCCCTGTTTGCACGGCACTCTTTCCCTTCAACCCGGCACTAAAATGCAATAGTCCGAAAGAAATTTTGAATAGTCCAAGAGTATTTTCAATTACTCCGAGATTATTGGAACCGACTTTAGTTGCCAGTGCATTAATGGTGGCAATTGCAAACATTAAAGGTAACAATTGTAAGCATTAATGGTAGCAATTTTTAGCATTAATAAACATGAATTCCCTAGGCAGGGAATATTTTTTCTCTGGGCAGGGCGCGAAAAAGAACCAAGAGTAACCCCAATTTGTCGGAATGCCAATAAATAGAAGGCTTCCACTGGGGTGGGTGTTGCTGAAACAGTAACCCCAACACCCAACCTATGACCCAACCTAACACTCCAC
>CADCDY010000016.1 GCA_902800245.1 uncultured Prevotellaceae bacterium | reverse complement strand
TATTTGGGGATGTGGAAACGGACTTTGTAGAGTTTCTCGAGCATGGGGTAGATGTCCTTGCACTGAGGCAGGAGGGTGAGGTTGCCGATGAGGACAAAGTCCTTGATGCCGGAATTGAGCGACGAGAGGATGGCGGCAGAGCCGATGGTCTGCAACACCATGACGATGATGCCGAGGGCAAGGTCTTCCTTGGGGGCGTCGTACTGGGCTTTGGAGAACAGCGAGGCGGTGGCATCCATGGGCAGTCCGGGCAGCGGATGGGTGGAGATGTCGCCAATGAGGAGATTAATGTTGTGGATGTCGCCCTGCATGGCCAGACTCTGAATCTGCTTGGGGTCGCGGGTGTTGAGCATGACGCGGCTGAGGCCTTGCAGCGTGCCGCCGCCAATGCCGATACCGCCGATGTGGTGGATGTCGTCGCCACAGCACTGGACAAAGCTGGTGCCGGTGCCCATGGAGACGACGATGGCTTTGGACAGTCCGCTCTCGAAGCGTGCTCCGAGGCCGTCGGCCATGAATTCGTCGACTTTCTGTGTGGGAATGCCATAGACCGGTTCGTCGATATAGGCTGCTCCGACGCCCGTAAGCATGACTTGCTCGACGTCCTTGAGCTCAATCTTGTTGTCGTGCAGATACTTGCCAAAGGCGCCGTAGAGTGAAGTCACCTGGTCGGCAGCGGTGATGCGGATGGGGGAGAGAACCTTTCCTTCGCGCAGTCCGACAATCTTTGTGGTGGATATGCCCACGTCAATTCCAATAATTATTCCCATAAAATATCAATTCACAATTAACAATTCATAGTTTGGGTTCATAATGAAAGGAGGAAAAGTGGTACCTCCAGGAATCGAACCGGGGACACACGGATTTTCAGTCCGATGCTCTACCAACTGAGCTAAGGCACCAACATGTTATAAAAGAACGCTTTTGTTTATTTGCGGGTGCAAAGGTACGAAGAAAAAATGAATCGGCCAAACTTTTCCTGATTTTTTTTTGAAAAGTGGCCGATTTTAGGCGTTTTCCCTTATTGCAATGTGGGATTGACCCTACGGGTCACCCACTTTTGCGACTCGGCAATGCTCAAGCATGCTTGGCATTGCTCTCGCTGCTCAGTGGGTTCCAACCTTGGGCTTTTAGCTCAAATTCCTGGTCGTCGCGGGTGACGAGCACCTGTCCGAGACTCTCGTGGGTGATGTGGCCGATGAGCCGGACGTCGTCGATTTCCTGAATCTTCGCATGGTCGCCAATAGGAACGGTGAACAGCAGTTCGTAGTCCTCGCCGCCATTGAGGGCGCAGGTGGTGACGTTCATGTTGAGTTCCTCGGCCATCACGGCGGTCTGATAGTCGATGGGGATTTGCTTCTCGAAGATGCGGCAGCCCACGTGGCTCTGCTTGCAGATGTGCATGAGTTCGGAGGATAGTCCGTCGCTGATGTCCATCATGGCGGTAGGCCGGATGCCGGCCTCGCGCAGGCGTTGGATGATGTCGCCGCGGGCCTCGGTCTTCAGCTGGCGCTGGAGGAGGTATTCCTTGCCGGAGAAGTCGGGCTGGAAGTCGGGGATATTGACGGCAGCCGAACTGCCGTCCACACGACCGGGGGGCACACCCGCTGGAGAACCAGCGGGAACTGTGGCAGACTTCCGCTTCGCGTCGTCCACCATTTGGTAATAGACGGCTTTTTCGCGCTCGAGGAGCTGGAGGCCCATGTAGGCGGCTCCGAGGTCGCCTGAGACGCAGACGAGGTCAGTCTCGCGGGCTCCGTTGCGATAGACAATGTCTTCCTTGCGCGCTTCACCAATACATGTAATGCTGATGGCCAGTCCGGTGTAGCTTGACGTGGTGTCGCCTCCGACGATGTCGACGCCCCACTTGTCGCAGGCCATGCGCAGTCCGGAGTAGAACTGCTCGAGGTCCTCAACGGTGAAGCGCTTGCTGATGGCCAGCGAGACGGTCATCTGTCGCGGGGTGCCGTTCATGGCAAAGATGTCGCTGATGTTGACCATTGCCGACTTCCATCCGAGGTGCTGCAGGTCGATGTATGTGAGGTCGAAATGTACGCCCTCCATCAGCATGTCGGTGGTGACGAGGACCTCTGAGTCGGGATAGTGAAGTACGGCGCAGTCGTCGCCTACGCCGTACTTTGTTGATTCGTTGTTGGGTTTGATGTCCGCAGTCAGGCGGTCAATCAAACCGAATTCTCCTAATTTTGCTATTTCCATTCTTTTTGTTTTGGTTGTTGCTGTGGCACAGCAACATACTGAACTTTAGGCGGTGCGCTTGATCATTTCGCGCATGATTTCCGTCATGATGGGCTGAGCCTTGTCGGCAGCTTCCTGCACCTCCTCGTGGCTGACCTCAACGGGATTGTCGAAGCCACCCAAGTCGGTAACGACGCTGATGCCGAAGGTCTTGATGCCGCAGTGGTGAGCCACGATGACTTCAGGCACGGTTGACATGCCGACGGTGTCGCCGCCGAGTGTGCGATACATGCGATACTCTGCGGGCGTCTCGAACGTAGGACCAGTCACACCGATGTACACGCCGTAAACCAGACGAATTTTCCTTTCCTTGGCAATCTGTGTGGCGAGGTTGATGAGTTCGTGATCGTAGGCCTCGTGCATGTCGGGGAAGCGTGGACCGGTTGGGAAGTTCTTGCCGCGCAGGGGATGCTCGGGGAAGAAATTGATGTGGTCGGTAATCACCATGAGGTCTCCAATCTTGAAAGCGGGGTTCATGCCACCTGCTGCGTTCGAGACGAAGAGCGTCTTGATGCCCAGTTCGTACATGACGCGGACGGGGAACGTCACCTCCTTCATATTGTAGCCCTCGTAGTAGTGGAATCGGCCCTGCATGGCCATGATGTCGATGCCCCCGAGCTTGCCGAAGATGAGCTTGCCGCTATGTCCTTCGACGGTGGAAACGGGGAAGTTGGGGATTTCGCTATACGGGAACTCGAGCGTGTCAGTTATTTCGGAAGCTAATTGTCCGAGGCCTGTTCCCAGAATAATCGCTGTCTTTGGACTTGTCTTCATCCTTGCCTTGAGCCAGGATGCTGTTTCTTGAATTTTTTCGTACATAGCCTATAATTTGTTGGTTAAACATTTCTTCCTGATCCAGCAAGAAAGTGATGCGGACAGGTAATACATAAAGATTCTTTCTGACTTCGTCGCTCAGCCCTTCGACGGTTTTCAGTCGCGTAACATCCTTCTCGGTGGTGATGATACACTTCGGCGACGGCATGGCCGCGAAGGTCTCGTTGATGAGCTGGATGTCCTTCTTGCAGAACTGATGATGGTCGGGAAAGGAGAGCGGCGAGATGTGAGGAATGAGGGGCGCGAGGTCGTGCTCCAATTGTTGGGGCGACCCAATGCCCGTGAGCAGCAGGGTGTGGAAGTCCGTCAGTTCGTTGAGCTTCTTTCTGCCAGTGCCACCATTCGTGAAGACGGGCTTCAGGATGTCGTAGTCGAGCGTTGAGAAATAGAGCCGCTGGTAAGGGTAGAGGCTCATGGCCTTCGTGATGACGCGATACTCCATGGGTTTCATGTCCTTCGGGCATTTCGTCACGATGACGATGTCGGCACGGTCCTTGCCTTGGAGCGGTTCGCGCAGGCGTCCGGCAGGCAGCAGCGTGTCGTAGATGATGAGACGGTGATAGTCCACCAGCAGGATGTTGACGCCGGGCTTGACGTAACGGTGCTGGAAGGCGTCGTCGAGCAATACGACATCGAGATTCTTGTCATTTTCCGTCAATGTGTCGATGCCGTGACAGCGGTCTTTGTCGACGGCAATGGTCACAGAGGGGAATTTCTGCTTCATCTGATAGGGCTCATCTCCAATATCGTTCATGGCGGTGTCGGGCTGTGCAATGATGAATCCCTTGCTCTTACGTTTGTAGCCGCGACTGAGAACAGCAACCTTGAACTGGTCCTTCAGCAATCCGGCCAGATATTCCACGTGAGGGGTCTTGCCGGTTCCACCGACAGTGATGTTGCCCACCGCAATGACAGGTACACTGAACGACCGCGACTTCAGCGCTCCTGTCTCGAACAGGAAATTGCGCAGCTTGACGACCAGTCCGTAGCACCAGCTTAGTGGAAGCAGCCACTTGTTGATTTTGATGAAATCGCCCTCCATGATTCCGAATTATTTAATATTCACATAATAGGGCAGGCGGGCCTGAATGGCGCTCTGGCGGTTCATGTTCTTGACGAACTTGAACGGCTCGTAGTATTCGCCCAGCGTTGCCTGCAGCTGCTCGTCCAGATAGTTGTTCTTGGACGTGGCTTGGTCAAGCAGATTTTCCCACCAGCTCTGTTCCTCAGGATAGCTCGTGGCGTGATACTCACTGACTTTGGCCAGACTGGCAGCTTTCGCAATGGCCTTGTCGAGACCACCGATTTCGTCGACGAGCTTGATTTTCAGGGCGTCGTTGCCCAGCCATACACGGCCCTGGGCAATTTCCTCAATCTGCTCGATGGACTGTTGGCGACCGTCTGCCACGCGCTTGCGGAAGAGGTTGTAGCCGCGCCCGATGTACTGTTCGAGCAGAGCCATTTCCTCTGCGTTGAACGGACGAGCTATCGTGCCGAAGGCGGCGTGCTTGTTGGTCTTCACCTCGTCGAACTTCACGCCCAGCTTCTCAGTGAGCAGTCCGCTGAAGTCGGGGAACATGCCGAAGATGCCGATAGAGCCAGTGATGGTGGTGGGCTCGGAGACAATGTAGTTGGCTGCACAGCTGATGTAGTAACCGCCAGAAGCAGCATAGCCACCCATGGAGACAACGACGGGCTTCTTAGCCTTGAGGTTTGTGACGGCGCGCCAAATCTGCTCAGAGGCATAGGCCGAACCGCCAGGCGAGTTGACACGCAGTACGACGGCTTTCACGTCGTCGTCGTTCGTCAGTTTCTCCAAATCCTTGCAGACGGTATTTGCCACGATATTGTGTTCGGTGTCCACGAGGCTGCCGGTCTCAGAGTCGACGATTTCACCATAGGCATAGTAGACGGCAATCTGGTCGCCCCCCTCTTTCTTGCCTTTCACGCCTTCCATATCGGCCAGTGTCAGCTGCTTGATGTCGTCACTTTCGTCAATTTTCAACATCTTCTTGACTTCGCCTTTCACTTCGTCGGTGTAAATCAGCTTGTCGACCATCTTCATCTTGACGTAATCCTCTGGTTCAGCCAGCGTTACGAAGCGGTCGGCGTAGGCGTTCAGCGAATCGACGGGAATCTTACGGCTGTCAGAGACGTCTTTCAGCATAACCTCCCAGATGCCGTTGATGTAGGCGGTCACCTGCTCGCGGTTAGGCTCGCTCATGCCGTCGGCAGTCATCATTTCAGGAGCGCTCTTATATTTACCCACCTTGCAAAGCTGATACTTCACGCCAAACTTGGCCAGCAAGTCCTTCACGAAATACGGCGTCGAGGCCAGTCCGTGCCAGTCAATCATGCCGTCAGGGTTCAGGAAAATCTTGTCGGCGACACTACATATATAATAGGTGGACTGCTCGTAAGTGTCGGCATAGGCCACAATCCACTTGCCGCTCTTCTTGAAGTCGAGCAGGGCCTCGCGGATGGCGTGCGTCGAAGCAGGAGTGTCCGAAGAGAACAGGCCGGCCTCGATGTATATACCCTTGATTTCTTCTTTGTCTTTAGCCTTTTTAATGGCATTCAGCAGTTTGTCCAGTCCGATGTTTTCGCTCACTTCTCCAGTCAGCGTGGCCAAAGGATCCTCAGCTGCTCGTTCGTTCAACGTTCCTGAGAGTGACAGGACGAACACGGAATTGTCCTCTACATTTGTTGTGCTGGCACTCGATGCTGCCAGTCCTACTAGCGAAATAACTGCCAGTATTCCCATGATAATGCCTACAAGGATGACATAATTGTTTTTAGATTGATTATATTTTGCAAAGGTACGAATTAGTACGCAAAACGCAAAATTATTTAAGATTTATTACTTTTTTCTATTGTCTTGTTCTTAATGATGTAGCGTTGGTAGTAGGTGAGGAGCAGCGTAGTCATAGGCAGCGCAATGACCATGCCAAGAATTCCCAGCAGCGAACCCCAGATGGAGAGCGACAGCAGGATGATGGCGGGGTTGAGCCCCGTGACGTGGCCCATGATTTTCGGTGTGAGGATGGTGTCTTGGATAGTCTGTACGACGGCAAACACGATGAGTGCCGAGAGCATGATCATCCAGAAGCTGTCTCCTGTGTCAGCGGCTTTTACTACTGCCAGCAAGATAGTTGGAATGAAGCCTACGAGTTGCAGATAGGGCACCATGTTGAGCAGTCCGATAAACAGCCCCAGTCCGATAGCCATGGGGAAATCGATGATGAGAAATCCGATGCTGAACAACACGCCTACGCAGGTTGCTACCAAGCCTTGTCCGCGGAAATAGAGGTTCATGCCCTGACTTACGTCAGCGACGAGTCTGCGTGCTATCGGGCGGTAGCGTCGTGGCAAGAGCGATATCCATCCGTTCGATATGTCTTCGTAGTCGAGCAATATGAATAATGTGTAGAGGATAACCATTGTCAGCGAAATCATGCTCGAGAGGATGTTTAGCGACTGCGCCAGAATGTTCCATATCTTGGGCAGGCTTTGCTTGACGGTGTCAATGAATCCTTCTTGCGTGATGAGTGCCTTGATGTCTTCTTCGGTGAGGTGCTCGTGGATGAAATCCTCAATCAGGTCAGGAATGTTTCTGAGATTTTCGTTGCTGGTAATAAACATTTCTGCCAGTTCCTTTACGCGTACGGCTTCGTCAATTACTGGCGGGATGACTAGCAGCATCAGCCCTGTCAACACTGCTCCCACGACGAGAAAAGTACTTAAAATGCCCAATATGCGGAACTTCATGTGGCATTTGTACTGGAAGAATTTTACCAGCGGGAACAGCAGATAAGCGATGAGCCACGCCAGAAAGAAGGGTAGCAATACAGCGCTGAGTCTTTGTTCCATGCTGCAAATTTAGACATTTTTTTTGATTATACGATGAAAAATGGTAAATATTTTCTATCTTTGCACCATGATTATCGAACCTGTCGCATATTTCCGCTCTCCGCTGACTGCCAAATTCGGCGTCCCGCGACAGAGCGGCATCGTCAGCGAACTGCGCGGACGCATCGAGTTTACGGAACGATATGCCCGTCCGGAAGCCCTGCGCGGAATGGACGCTTTCGACTATCTGTGGCTCATCTGGGGGTTCTCGGAAAATGTTGATGCGGAAAAGCATCCTACGGTGCGCCCGCCGTTGTTGGGAGGCAACGAAAGAGTAGGGGTGTGGGCGTCGCGATCGCCGTTCCGTCCAAATAATCTGGGCTTGTCCTCCGTGCGCATCAGCCGGATTCTTGCTGACGAGGCAGCTATCGAGGTGATGGGTGCCGATTTGATGGACGGAACGCCCATCTATGATGTCAAGCCTTATCTGGCCTATGCCGACAGTCATCCTGATGCCCGTGGCGGATTTACCGACAATCATGAATGGCAGCGCTTGCAGGTGGAGATGCGTGCTGACGATGAGGCGTTGTTCGCTGCCGACGACCTGCGAGTGTTACGCGAACTCTTGTCGCTCGACCCACGTCCGCATTATCATCGTGATGAGGAACGTGAATATGGCATGTCGTTCATGGGTTGTGATGTCCGCTTCCGCGTAGAGGGCAACGTGCTCTACGTTACTGCCATCGTACGTTGACTCGCTCGTAGCCCATGCTCTTCATCATCTTAATGAATAGCGCTTCACCGTTTTCGCGGGCACTGCGCAGGTTTTCTGGCGTCAGACAATGGGCCAGCATTTGGCGGTAAGCCTTCTGGTAAAGTTTGTCGCGATCTTGATGCGACCATTTTCCGCTCTCAAAGAAACTCTTTGTCCTTGCTTCGTCAATGAAATTCTTGTCCAGTAGACCGGGCTGAGGCAGTGTCACCACGATAGAATCAGCATCCGCGCGCAGCCACCCTTGCTCAACGTCGTGCATATTGATGCCCAGACGCATCGTTCCGTAGTAGATACGCACGAGATGATCATCCTTGAAGAATCCCTTGCGGGTAGTATCCACCAATTCCTCGTTGGCAATGGCCAGAAATTCCCATTCGCCAATGGCCTCGATGCTTGTAATCTGTTCAGGCGTCAGGTCTATCTCCTGGTTTACGTCCAATGTGACTTCCGATTGGCTGATGCCGCTGACGAGCCACCAGAGCACGGCCAGTGCGACGACGCAGGCCACTGCAATACCTGCCAGTTTGTATTTCATTTTCATTTTTGTTCCAAGTTAGAGTTGATGAGTTTCATAATGTCCAGACTCTTGCGGAAGGCAATGGTTACGTTCTCCTCTTTGTAGCCCATTTCCGTCAGCATCGGCACCAGTACGCGCGCGGCATTCTCCTGTGCTGTCTGCTTGATGCCCAGCTGCGACACACTGTTCAGAATGGCTTGGCGTCCTTGTTGCTCGTACGACGACAGTTCCTTGTCGGTAAAATACGAGCGCGTCAGCCCCACGTATTCCTTCACCTCGTCGCGGTTGATTTTCGAACTTGTCATCACCACTTTAGGGTCGGGCAACAGGATAGTAATCTTATCACCGTTGCGTTCGACGTTGCTTTCCGAGAAGTCGGAGAAATCGATGTATGCCTTCAACGTGGCATCCATGGGAAAGGCTATCTTGCGCTCGCCCAGCGGCAGTTTGATGTCAATATCCTTTCGGAGTATGTTGCCCTTCAGTTTCAGCACGTCGTTGTGAGTCACGATTTTGTGTATGTGATATTCCGTCGTGTACAGCCGTGCACATTTTTGGATTTGTATGACCAGCGACGGCACAGTATCGGTCACAATGTCCTGTGCCGAATCTCCGTTTTCCGACTTGCATCCTGTCATCAACAGGGTCGTCAATGTCATGATTAGTATGATAATTCTCTTCATTTATCTGCAATTATTTGGCAAAGATAATTAAAAAAACTCAAAACGATAAAATTCTACCGATTTTTTTTGCTTAAGCCCCGTTTTTTTTATAACTTTGCACCCGAATTAAAAATTCAGTTAGTAACATTTTCCTCCTTTCTAAGAAATTTGGTTAATTGAAAATCAGACAAGAGTGTCTAGACGAAAGTATAGGTATTATTCTAACCGATAATGGAAGGATAAAAGATTGGATAACAAAAAATATCCCGCTGTGATGGCGGGATATTCTTTTTTTTTACTATCTTTGCAGCCGGAAACTAATTATTAATGCAAGATGAAACGAATAGTCATAGCCCTTTCCGTTGCTGTTGCCGCCCTGATATTGGTGGCCTGCAAGGATAAGAAAAACAATGAGACGATTATTACCCAGCGCGTGGTGAAGAGTGCTTCCAAAGGTCCTGTACGCATGCCTGCCAACACTGATTCGCGCGAAGTCAGTTGGATTGGTAAGACCTATCAGCTCACTATCCATCGTCAGCCTGCCGACTCGTTGTCGATGGTCAAGGACGATATGGGCCAGAAGTATATTGATAATGTGTTCCAGCTGACGGTTGCACGGCAAGATGGCTCAGTATTCTTCTCACGCCGTTTTGTTAAGAACGATTTTGCCCGTCTTATTGGAGACGATTTCCGTAAGACAGGCATTCTTGAGGGTTTTGTCTTTGACAAGGCCGATGGCGACTGGCTGGAGTTTGGTGCCAGTGTGGGCCGTCCTCAGACCGACGAGTACATCCCTTTGAAGATACGTCTGTCGCGCATGGGAGAACTCGACATCAAGATTGACGACCAGCTCGATACTAATTCTGATATTGATAGTCAGAAGCCAGCTGCCGATGCTGATGACGATGGCGTCTAAAGCCATTCCTCGTGTAACGTCTTCCACGTATCGCTCAGCGCTGTCATTGTGGGGAAGATGATGTCTGCCCCTTTCTCTGCCAGCCGTTTGTCGGGCAAGGGGCCTGTGTTCACGGCTATCGTGAAGCAACGGGCGGCTGCTGCGGCTTGTACACCCAGTGGCGCGTTTTCCACAACGATGGTCTCATAGGGCTCTGTGCCACATTTCCCCATGCCTATTAGATAGGGCTCTGGATTGGGCTTGCCGTGTTTGACGTCGAAGGCCGTCACAATCAATTCCTCGCGCAATAGTCCGTCGAAATCTATCAATAACTTGTCCAACAGGGCGTGCTGTGCACTGCCTGTCACCACGCAAATTTTCAGTCCGTCGGCCTTGATTTGCTCCATCAGCGTCTTGATTCCGGGCATGATTTGTGCGGGTGTCAGCTTGCATTGATTGGCAAACACCTCGGCTTTGTGAGCATACATCGTGCTGGCCTCGTCGTCTGTCAGTTCGCGGTTCCACTGTGCCCGTGCCAGCGTCTTGATAGTTTCTACGCCGCGCATGCCTTCATATTCGTAGGCTCCTTCGTATGGCATGTCCAGTCCGAACGCCGCCATTGAGTCGTGCCACGACGTCGAGTGGTTGGGCATCGAGTCGTAGATGACACCGTCCATATCGAAAAGCACGGCTTTGGGACAAAACCGCTCAAAACCGTGCCTTTCTAAATATTGCTGAATTGCTTTTTCCATTCTACTAGATGTTCTAGATATTCTAGAAATCCTAGATTATTGCTCTTTAGCCAGACGCTCCTTGATAGCCTTGCTGTCAGCTTCGTAACCGGGCTTGTCGAGCAGGGCAAACATGTTCTTCTTGTAAGCCTCCACACCAGGCTGGTTGAATGGGTTCACACCGAGTACGTTACCGCTGATGCCACAGCCAATCTCGAAGAAGTAGATGAGCTGTCCGATGTAGTACTCGTTCAGTTTGGGAACTGAGATGCGGATGTTGGGCACGCCGCCGTCCACGTGAGCCAGACGAGTGCCGAGTTCAGCCATCTTGTTTACTTCGTCCACGCGCTTGCCAGCGAGGAAGTTCAGACCGTCCAGGTTCTCTTCGTCCTCAGGGAACAACAGCTTCTTCTCGGGCTCCTCAATAGAAATGACTGTCTCGAAGATGGTTCGCTCACCGTCCTGAATCCACTGACCCATCGAGTGCAGGTCGGTAGTGAAGTCGACGCTGGCGGGGAAGATACCCTTCTTGTCCTTACCCTCAGACTCGCCGTAGAGCTGTTTCCACCATTCGCTGACGAAGTGCAGCTTAGGCTGGTAGTTCACCATGATCTCAATCTTCTTGCCGTTCTGATAGAGGGCGTTGCGTACAGCAGCATATTGGGCTGCAGGGTTCTCGTCGAAGGGAACGCTGGGGGCACAAGCCTTCTCCATATCCTGGGCACCACCTACCAGCGCCTTGATGTCGAAACCAGCGCAGGCAATGGGCAGCAAACCTACCGGTGTCAACACTGAGAAGCGACCACCTACGTTGTCGGGAATGATGAAGCTCTTGTAGCCCTCCTTGTCGGCACAGGTGCGGGCAGCACCGCGCTTGGCATCCGTTACAGCTACGATGACCTTCTTTGCCTCTTCCTTGCCGCGCTGGGCCTCGCACTGCTTCTTCAGCAGACGGAAGGTCAGAGCTGTCTCGGTAGTGGTACCAGACTTTGAGATGTTGATGACGCCGAATTTCTTACTCTTCAGATATTCAGTGAGTTCGAAGAGATAGTCTTCACCGATGTTGTTGCCAGCAAAGAGGATGGTGGGATTCTTCTTGTCTTGGATCAACCAGCCGAAGCTATTGCTCAGTGCCTCGATGACGGCACGTGCACCCAGATAAGAGCCGCCGATACCTGCTACTACCACTGCTTCGCAGTTTTCACGCAGCACTTTTGCAGTAGCCATAATCTCATCGAGGAATGCGGGTGTAATCTCTGTGGGCAGGTGCAACCAACCCAAAAAGTCGTTACCAGGACAAGTACCCTCTTCCAGGGCTTTCTGTGCGTCCTTTACCTTCGGCTCAAAAGCCTTCACTGCGCCAGCCTCCAAGAAGCAAGCAGCCTTTGTGATGTCAAGTTTGATGTTATTCATATTACCTTATTTATAGTTTATCAAGAGCCGTAACCTAATGTGGGTTACGGCTCGTGTTTTTAAGTATGGTCGCACACGTTTATGCGAACGGATTCTCGGTGGGATAGAAATCGCCCTTCGGGAAGTTGTAGTCGATCTCGTCAACGGGGATGCCCATGTACTTCAGAACCTCCCACAGGTACTTGCCCTGGTGGCCGAACATAACGGCGCAGTGGTGCGGGTAGTGCTTCTCGATGAGGACGTGACGGTAGAAGCGGCTCATGTTCTTGATACCGAAGATACCGATAGAACCGAATGAGCGGGTAGCTACAGGAATAACCTCGCCCTGAGCGATGTAAGCGCGGAGCTTGGTGTCGGCAGTAGACTGCAGACGATAAACAGTAGCCAGACCGGGCTGGATATCACCCTCGAGAGTTCCGTTGGTAACCTCAACAGGCAGGGCGCGAGCCATAATACGCTGGAAGCACATCTGGCAGTTGCAAACCTTGCTGGAAGCAGTGTTACCGCAGTGGAAGCCCATGAAGATTTCCTTCTCGGTGTAGCTGTCGCAAGCGAACTTCTTGCCCTTGATGCTCTCCTCGAACATATCCTGAGGAACAGTGTTGTTGATGTCGAGCAGGGTAACAGCATCCTGAGAGATGCAGGTGCCGATGTACTCTGACAGAGCGCCATAGATATCAACCTCGCAAGCTACGGGGATACCGCGAGCTGTCAGACGGCTGTTGACGTAGCAGGGCACGAAACCGAACATGGTCTGGAAAGCAGGCCAGCACTTGTTAGCCATAGCCACGAACTGACGAGAGCCCTTGTGAGCCTCAATCCAGTCGGTCAGTGTCAGCTCATACTGAGCGAGTTTAGGCAGCACCTGAGGAATCTTATTACCGTGACCGAGCTCAGCAGCCATATCCTTTACAACGGCGTCGATGCGTGGGTCGTTAGCGTGCTTCTGGAAGGCCTCGAGCAGGTCGAGCTCTGAGTTCTCCTCAATCTCAACGTCGAGATCATAGAGGGCACGGATAGGAGCGTTACAAGCCAGGAAGTTGTTAGGACGAGGACCGAAGCTGATAATCTTCAGGTTCTGCAGACCCACGATAGCGCGAGCGATGGGCAGGAACTCGTGAATCATTTCAGCGCACTGAGCAGCGTCGCCAACGGGCTCCTCAGGGATGTAAGCGCGAGTCTTGCGCAGAGAAAGAGCCTGACTAGCGTTCAGCATACCGCAGTAAGCGTCGCCACGACCATCAATCAGGTCCTTCTGAGTCTCCTCAGCAGCAGCGCAGAACATCGTTGGCCCCTGGAACCAGTCAGCAATCATGGTCTCAGAAATCTCAGGACCGAAGTTGCCCAGGTAAACGCAAAGCGCGTTACAGCCAGCCTTCTTCACATCCTCAAGAGCTTGCTGAGCGTGAATCTCGCTTTCAACGATGGCGATAGGACACTCGTAGATGCCTTTTTTACCAAACTTCTTCTCATACTCGGCGATAACGGCCTTGCGGCGGTTAACGGCCAATGACTCGGGGAAACAGTCGCGGCTAACAGCCACGATACCGATCTTAATTACAGGTACATTGTTCATTTTTTGTATTTGTTTTAAAGTAATGAATTGATTTCAAGCCACAAAGTTACAAAATAAAGTGAAGAATGAATCGTGAAAAGCGAAAAAATGCAGTCGCATAAGGTTTTTTTAACTTTCACATCCGCCTATTGCAGCGTTACAGCCATCAAACCTATCACGACATCATTGGAAATTGTGTGCAAAGTGAGCGATTGTAACTTCTTCTTGCGGTTCAGCGGCATACACAACATCGTGCCAGCTCCACCTTTGATTATACCACCTTCGGCATTCATGGGGGCTGACAACTTTCGACTCACCTTTCCTGACGCGAAGGCCACACGATAAGGACGCGGTTCGGCCACTTGAAAAGCTTTGCCATCGACATAGTAATCGCGTTCGACGGGACACCAGTTGTCAGGATTGACCAATTGCAACGTGTCGGCAGTTCCATCGTTATATTGGGCAACGACAATGCCGTTGACGATGCGGCTTTGCATGTGGTTGGTAGTTCCGGCCATCAACAGCCACGCCTGACGGTAACGACCACTGAGAGGAATACTGATACTGTCGGGATAGTTGTCGTAGAGCGAGGTGAAGGCAATATTTCGACCAGTCGCTGACGTGCGGAATGGAACCCCCATGGCGATGAATTCGTCCTTGACAATCATCGAACGGAATACGGAGTCGTTGACTTCGGGCAGGTATGTCGAATTTGACACACTATCGTTTAGTATGCGATCGATGTTCTGCTTATGGAATTTCTCGGCAAATGTGGGTTCGTCGGTGCCGTTGTTGCGTTGCTCCGTGAATCCGTCATTGCGGAAGGTTACCTCAGGATATTTTACGGGCACTTTTACACGGATGGTCTGATGTAGTTCGTTGGTGGCAACGACGTCGCGATATTTGCCCATGCCGAGATTTTGGCGAATGACAATCTGCTGAGGTTGGGCAAAGTGTTGAGTCACCTCGTAGATTGTCTCGTCGCCCTGACGCTGATACTTATAATATATATAAGGTGTACGTACGGAGGCTGAATCCCATGCCTCGGGGAAACCTGGACGAATGATGCAACGGCGCTCGAGGGCATTGGGTAAGATACCAAAGAGGCCTTGTAACAGCGTGCGAGCTGAGATGCCGATGCAGTCGCCAAAATCGCGATGGCATTCACCGAGGGCAGCATCGTATTTACTGATTTGTCCGAAATTGGCTGGCGACTTGCCATAATACATCTGATCGAGAATGTTGGCCTTCATCAGCTGATAGCCCTCCTCCGAACGGCCTGCCTCGAAATACGCCAGTGCAGTATACATAACCTCGGCAGGAGCGACATTGTTGATGTTCCAGGAATAGGGCAACCAGTTCGACGTTGAAATAGTCGAGAGGTTTGTCGTAACAGGGATGTGAGGGATTTCCTTATCGATGTATTTGGTAGCTTGATAGGCTTGTTCCGCAGTGCAGGCGCCGCAATCGATAGGTGAATAGATGCTCCAAACGGCAGCGCTTTCATGAACACGTTTTAATCCCGTCTGGTCTTGATATTCAGCCCAATGGCCCTTATCCTTCAACCAGAGTCGTTGGTTCATAGTATTTAGGATGGACTCAGCCTCCTGCTGATAGGCACGTCCGTCTTCGCCAATGAGCTTGGCAATATGTGCAGCCAGTAGGTTGGCGCGATAATTATAGGCCAACGAACGGGTTACGGGGTTGGAATTATGTTTCTCGCCATCCAGATAATTCTTTAGCACAGGCCACATCTTTCGCATATAGGTTTTGTCGGCATCATATTGGAAATGCCACAGCAGTTCATCGATATACGACACCTTATTATCCTGATCCTTGGCGTAGGCATTGAAATGACTAATGGCACGTTCGGGCCAGCCTAATATGTCACCCAGATAGCCTGCAAGCCAGCTTGTAAGAGGTATTCGCCAGTCGATACAGCCTGGCAACCACGTCTGACCGTCCCAATCGCCATCGGCAGCAACAACGAGTGCACTACCGAGGGCGTTAATGTAAGGGTCGGGGGTGTTAAACTCAATACGGCCCGCCAGTTCTTTCATCGCAGTTTCCAATTCCTCGAAACGCTCAGAGGCATCGCGGGCGTCAGTCTTACTTGCTACTATGCCGTTGCAGCATACATAGCACTCGTCCTCGATGGTTTGTGACCACTGCTGGGGATTGTGGTTATCGCTGACAACAACCTCTAATTGCACATCACTGTTGAAACCCGTTGTCTGGAAGTGCCATAAGGCCTGTTCTTGCTGTAAGGATGCAACGACCTTCAAGCGCAACGTAGCTTTCGGTCCCCACGCCTTGTGTCGCAACAAGTAACTGCGCATGCCGTCTTCGTAACGGGATTCACAGAAATCGGTCTTATCGAGCCAGATTCCATTCACACGGAACTGCAGATTGCGGTAATCCTTCTTTTTGAACAGGGCAAATACAGGACGGTCACTGGTCTCTACACGCCATTCCGTCGGACTGCCATATAATGCACGTGTAAAACGGTTTTGTCCATTAACACATACGAAGGCTCGTCCCTCAGGGCGATAGCTCTCTCCTGTATAAGTAGTTTGTGCCCTAGTACTCAGCGAGAAAAGTAAGCAAACAGCAACGATAATTTGTTTCATGCTGCAAAGATACGAAAAAGTCAAGAGCAAAACAAAAGAAAAGGCATAAAAAAATCCGATTGTCATCGCGACAATCGAATTCAAAAACAAACTACTTAAAAACTAATCTACTAAAACAAATCAAAAAAATATCTCTTTTATGCTTAATTCTGATATGATAATGTCTGCGGTTTTAACCTTATGACGCTGCAAAGTTAGAAACTTTTCAATAATCATGCAAGAATTTTTGCTAAAATCTGCTTTGTTTTTGATTTATATCAAGCCATTTGGCGGTTATGGTTATGTTTTGCAAAGTTAACGTTACAAAAAAGTATCACTGTGATGTCGCACAGTGATACCTTATAGAAATGAATTAAATTCTCAATTACATCATGCCACCCATGCCTGGAGCACCACCCATTGGCATAGCGGGCTCCTTCTCAGGCTTGTCGCAGATGAGGCACTCGGTGGTGAGGAACATGCCTGCGATACTGGCGGCATTCTCCAGAGCGACACGAGCCACCTTGGCAGGATCGATGACACCAGCCTCGCGAAGGTCCTCGTACTTGTCGAGGCGAGCATTGTAACCGAAGTCACCCTTGCCCTCGCGAACTTTCTGTACGACAACGGCACCCTCTTCTCCAGCATTGCTGACAATCTGACGCAGAGGCTCCTCAATAGCACGGCAGATGATGTTGATACCCGTCTGCTCGTCGGCATTGTCACCCTTTACGTCGGCCAAAGCTTGCTGAGCTCGGATGTAAGTGGTACCACCACCAGCAACGACACCCTCCTCGATAGCTGCACGGGTAGCGCAGAGCGCATCGTCAACGCGATCCTTCTTCTCCTTCATCTCTACCTCGCTGTTAGCACCAACGTAGAGCACTGCTACGCCACCAGCTAACTTGGCCAGACGCTCCTGCAGCTTCTCCTTGTCGTAAGAAGAGGTAGTGAGCTCGATTTCCTTCTTGATCTGAGTGATACGGTCCTTGATGGCCTGCTTATCACCAGCACCATTGACGATGGTGGTGTTGTCCTTAGAAACTGTCACCTTGTCGCAAGTACCCAGCATATCGAGTGTAGCCTGCTCCAACTTCAGACCTTTCTCCTCGCTGATCACGACGCCACCAGTCAGCGTAGCGATATCCTCGAGCATAGCCTTACGACGGTCGCCAAAACCAGGAGCCTTGACGGCGCAAATCTTCAAACCACCACGCAGACGGTTGACAACCAGCGTGGTCAGAGCCTCAGAGTCAACATCCTCAGCAATTACCAACAGAGGACGGCCACTCTCGGCAGCGGGCTGCAGGATGGGCAGGAAATCCTTGATGTTAGAAATCTTCTTGTCGTAGATGAGGATGTAAGGATTCTCCATCACACACTCCATTTTCTCAGAATCGGTTACGAAGTAGCCAGAAAGATAACCACGATCGAATTGCATACCCTCGACAACACCAATGTGAGTGTCGCGGCTCTTGCTCTCCTCGATGGTAATAACACCATCCTTACTGACCTTGCGGAAAGCCTCAGCTAGCAACTTACCAATCTCCTCGTCGTTGTTGGCAGAAACAGTAGCCACCTGCTCAATCTTGTCGTAGTTGTCGTCCACGCGCTCAGCGTTCTTCTGGATGAAGTCAACAACGCCCTTCACAGCCTTGTCGATACCACGCTTCAGATCCATAGGATTAGCACCAGCAGTGACATTCTTCAGACCCTCAGTAACGATAGCCTGGGTCAGGATGGTAGCTGTTGTGGTACCATCACCGGCATCGTCGCCCGTTTTGGAAGCTACGCTCTTTACGAGCTGAGCACCAGTGTTCTCAAACTTGTCCTCCAACTCAATTTCCTTAGCAACGGTCACACCGTCCTTGGTAATCTGGGGGGCACCGAACTTCTTCTCAATGACTACGTTACGACCCTTAGGACCGAGCGTAACCTTTACTGCGTTTGCCAACTGGTCCACGCCATTCTTCAACAGGTCGCGGGCTTCAATATTGAATTTAATATCTTTTGCCATAACTCTTTTACTTTTTTTGTCGTTATTGCGTTATAACGTTATTTCGTTATTACGATGTTATTTTTCTATCACTGCCAGCACGTCACTCTGACGCATCATGAGGAACTTTTCGCCCTCGAACTCGAGTTCTGTGCCACTGTACTTGCCATACAACACTTCGTCTCCAGCCTTCAGCACCATTTCTTCGTCCTTGGTGCCCTGACCAACGGCCTTGATGGTTCCGTGCAGGGGTTTCTCTTTTGCGGTGTCAGGAATGATAATACCGCCAATCTTCTCTTCAGCCGGTGCAGGCACTACCAGCACGCGGTCTCCTAATGGTTTGATGTTCATAATACTTTGTTTTTTAAATGTTTGTATTTAAGTTTGACTTCATCGTAGCCAAAACCGTGCCAAAGGACCTTGTTAACTGTGACAAACTGACACATTGGCAGAAAAAAAACAGGTGGGCATGATAAAAGCCCACCTGAAAATATGACGATAAACGGATGATTACTGCATATCGTAGACTACCTGCTCCATGGTGGCAGCCTCACTGTACACACGGATAATAGGCTCGGTATTTGACTTACGCAGATGAACCCAACGATCAGGGAAGTCAATCTTCACACCGTCGATATCGTTCACCTGTGCGGTAGGATCGTTGGCATACATCTCCTTTACTTTCACTAAAATTGCGTCTACGTCAGTGTCAGGAGTGAGGTCGATACGGTTCTTGGCAATCTGATAGTCAGGGAACTGCTTGCGCAACTCACTGACTTTGCATCCCTTCTTGGCCAGTGAAGTCAGGAAGAGGGCTATACCCACAAGGGCGTCGCGACCGTAATGGCTCTCCGGATAGATTACACCACCATTTCCCTCACCACCAATGACGGCATTCACTTCTTTCATCTTCGTGGTAACATTGACTTCGCCAACAGCAGCTGCTGTATACTGACCACCACGCTTTTGCGTTACGTCGCGCAAAGCACGAGTAGAACTGAGATTGCTAACGGTATTTCCTGGAGTCTGCGACAGCACGTAGTCAGCCACACTAACCAACGTATACTCCTCGCCAAACATCTTTCCGTCCTCGCAGATGAAAGCCAGACGGTCGACATCAGGATCAACGACAATACCCAGATCGTACTTACCAGTTTTCATCTCGTCCATGATACCCTGCAGATTCTTCTCCAAAGGTTCAGGATTATGTGCAAAGTCGCCTGTTACCTGCTCGTTCAGGAACTTATAGCCCACGCCCAGACGTTCGAGCAGTTTGGGCAGGATGATGCCACCAACGCTGTTGATGCTGTCAACGCAAACGGTCAGGCGGGCCTTGTGGATAGCGTCGGTATCCACGAGCTTGAGGTCGAGGACAGACTGTATGTGACGCTCATCGAAGGAATTGTCGACGATAACCTTTCCCAGCTTGTCGACTTCAGCATAACAGAAATCTTCCTTTTCAGCCAGTTCGAGAACTTTCTGACCATCTGCAGCGGTCAGGAACTCACCCTCGCTATTCAGTAACTTCAGGGCATTCCACTGACGCGGATTGTGGGAAGCAGTAATGATGATACCACCATCGGCTCCGCTCATACGTACTGCCAACTCAGTAGTTGGCGTCGTTGCATAGCCAATATCAATCACGTCGAAGCCCATACCTACCAGTGTGCCGCAAACCACATCACGAACCATCGGACCAGAGATACGTCCGTCACGTCCAACAACAATCTTTCCCGTCTTGCGGGGGATAAACATTGCATAAGCAGTGGTAAACTTAACGATATCTAATGGGTTCAGTGTATCGCCCGTGCGTCCGCCAATAGTACCGCGGATGCCAGATATAGATTTAATCAAAGTCATATTCTATTGTATATAATTGTTATTTCTCACGTTCGTAGGTAATATCATAGTGACAAGGATAGACGCTTGCTGAGGCATCTGCCGTTCCCTGCGAGTGGGGTACTATGAGTCTCACAAAGGCAATCTCATCGTTCTCGTTCTCAGGACGTCCGATATTGATAAAATTCAAAGGTACGAGCCAACCAGAAGGAACACTGGTCGATGAACTGTGATAACGCATCATCAGACCGGATACAAACGATGCTGTGAAAGTTGTACCATTACGCGAAACATTCATTTTGTCGTAATACTGCGAAACGTCAAAATAGGAGCCTGAATTATAGTCGTAAATGTAGAACGGAACAAGGTTTGACAACATGACAGAATCGGCCAGGATATTGTATTCCGTGAAGCGACAAATAATATTGACAGACTTCTTCTGTTCCAGTTGGGTTCCACAGCCCTTACGGACAATCTGCATATAGACGCCAGTACGTGACATGCGGACATATTCGTTCTTTGCTGTATCCGTTGTATAGTCTTGATCTTCGAACTGGTCCTCGTTAATGACCTTGATGTTGTTCTCTGATATAAACTTGTTGATGGCATCACGTTCCTTAGCCTTCTTGTCACCATATGTCTCGTAATTATCGCAGTTCACGTATAAAATGGCGCAGAGCAGGATCATTATGGGGTAAAAGAGTCTCTTCATTTCTGTCGTTTTGCTAATTTCGGGCACAAAGTTACTAAAAAACAATTGATAATTGACCATTGGCAATTGATAATTAGACTACTTTAACAGGTCTTCGTAGGCTCGCAGTGCATTCTCTACTGTCTTGACAGCATCATCTATCGTCCCATTGACGCGTCCGCCAGACGCATTCAAATGACCGCCGCCATTAAAAAACTGTTCCGCAATCTTGTTGCAGGGGAAGTTATCTACCGAACGCAAACTGACCCATACCAGATTCTCGCGTTCTGTATCCTCACGCAACGAAATACTCAGTTTGAGGCCCTTGATTTGCAGCGGCATATTCACCAATCCCTCTGCGTCGCCCTTCACGAAATGGAACTTCTTCTGGTCGTCGCGCGTCAACGTGTAATAGGCAGCGTGACGCTTGTCGTCAACGACCAGACGATTGCAAAGCACGAATCCCACCATCCGCAGACGGTGCTCGGAGTAATTATGATATACGTTGCGATAAATCTTATCTTTATTGATGCGTTTTGTCAACAGTTGACTGATGATGAAGAAAACATCCGGATCGTTGGAATTGTAGGTAAATCCGCCTGTATCGGTCATCATGCCACAATAGACAGGTACTGCGAAATGCTTGCTCAGCTGTTCGAAGATTCCTAACTGCCAAACAATACGGAACACCAATTCGCAGGCAGACGAAGCCTCTGGGCGAGAAACGCACAACACCGCGTCGACATCGGGATTGGGGTGATGATCGATAAGCACCTTCTTGGCAGGCGATGAAGCCAGCGATTGCTCCATCTCATCTGTACGAGACAGGCAGTTGAAATCAAGACAAAACACAAGGTCTGCAATTTTCAGCACCGTATCAATATAATCCTTACGTTTGTCATAACGTACGATTTTCTCTGTGTTCGGCAACCATTGCAGATAGTCAGGAAATTGGTCAGGAACGACCATCAGCGGTTCCTTACCAAAGTGCTGCAGGACAGCAAACCACCCTAATATTGCACCCATGGCGTCACCGTCAGGGTTTTGATGGGCGCAAACCACAATGGTTTCTGCCTCATCAATGAGGGAGCGCAGCATACTGCACTCCCCGTCTGTGATTATCGGATTCAGCATTCGCTCAGAACAACTTATTGGGATAAACGCCCTCGTCGACGAGTTGCTGGATGCGAGCCACTGTTTCTTCGCGGTCAGCGGCATAGGTTACGCCAAACCACTTCGAGGTCGTATCGAGCACCTCACACGTTGCCGTTCCTTCTGTAATGAGTTTGTTGACCATCAAGGGAATGAAGAACTCAGCCTTCAGGCTCTCCATGTTCTTCGGATCACTGAGGAACTCCTTGAAATACTCCTCGCTATATTCGAAATAGTCAGGAGTAAAGCCCCAGACATTCATCGATACGGGAGCATTCTCGTCCAGAGCCTGCCACTCGCCCTGCTCGTCCTTGAACTGGATGGCACTGTCTTTACGCAGAATCTCCGTACGCTCAACGACATCCGTCAGGTGACGATTGTTGTCGTAAGCACAAACACCACGAGCTACAGCGCCATTCTCACTCAGTGTGTTACATACGCGGAAGCCCACCATTGCATACTTGTTTTTCGAACCCTCTGGCAGGTTGCTCAGGAACTTGCCAATTTGCATGAAACAGTCGCGACCATAGAAGTCGTCACAGTTAATGACGCAAAACGGCTCCTTGATGATGTCTTTACCCATCAGCACGGCGTGGTTCGTACCCCAAGGCTTCTGGCGCCCTTCAGGAACAGAGAATCCTGCGGGCAGTGCGTCGAGTGCCTGGAAGCACAGCTCACACTGCACCTTACCCTCGTACTTCGAGAGGATCTGGGTGCGGAACTGCTCTTCAAAGTCCTTGCGGATAACCCATACTATCTTGCCGAATCCTGCCTGGATAGCGTCGTAGATACTGTAGTCCATGATGGTCTCACCATTGGGGCCCAGACCGTCGAGCTGCTTCAGACCACCATAACGGCTGCCCATGCCAGCTGCTAAAAGAAATAATGTTGGTTTCATTTTATCTATCATTTTATGTTATTGTCCGCAAAGGTAACACTTTTTCTTGACACAGGCAACAATGATATTGTTTTTTTAACATTTCAATGCCCTCATGGCGTTCAACACTGCCAACACAGTGACACCAACATCCGCAAAAACGGCCATCCACATCGTTGCCAGTCCTACGGCAGCCAATACGAGCACAGCCACCTTGATGCCAATAGCCAGCCACACATTCTGACGGGCTATCGCCAGCGTACGTCTGGCAATACGGATAGCTAACGCCACCTTCGAGGGATGGTCGTCCATCAGCACTACGTCAGCAGCCTCGATGGCAGCATCGCTACCCAATCCACCCATAGCGATTCCCACGTCTGCACGTGCCAGCACTGGGGCGTCGTTGATGCCGTCACCCACGAATATGAGGTGAGAGGTGAGAGGTGAGGGGGTAGAAGTTAGTAGGCGCTTTACATGTTCCACCTTGTCAGCAGGCAACAGTTCTGCATACCATTCATCCATGCCTAACTGCTCAGCCACGCGTGCTCCAACCTCACGATGGTCACCCGTCAACATTACCGTGCGGTTTACGCCTAAGGCCTTGAGTTCCGCTATGGCCTCGGCACTATCCTCCTTCACCCTGTCGTTGATGACGATATGACCTGTATATTGTCCGTCAATAGCTACGTGGATAATCGTTCCCACATGCGAACAGTCATGCCATTGAGCACCTACGGCATCCATCAGCTTCGTATTTCCCACACAGACTATTTTTCCATCCACCTTCGCCTTGATACCTTTTCCAGATATCTCTTCGACGTCACTCACCTCACATCCGTCCGTTGCTTCGTCAGGGAATGCGTCGCGCAGGGCAGCTCCGATGGGATGTATTGTAAAGTGTTCTACGTGGGCTGCCAGATGTAACAGCTGGTGTTCGTCTAAACTGTCAGGATGAACGGCTTCTACGGCAAACTGTCCGTGCGTCAGCGTACCCGTCTTATCGAATACTACCGTGCCGACTTTCGACAGCACATCCATATAGTTGGCACCTTTTATGAGAATACCACGACGTGACGCGCCACCTATACCTGCAAAGAATGTCAGGGGCACGCTGAGCACTAGTGCACAGGGACACGAAACTACTAGGAACATCAATGCCCTGTACAGCCACGTGGCAAAAGCACCGCCCAGCAATGTGGGTACGACAGCCAGCAGGATGGCAGCACCGACGACAATGGGTGTATAGATTCGTGCAAATTTGGTGATGAAAGTCTCGCTTTGCGACTTGTGCTCCCCTGCATCTTCTACCAGATGGATGATTTTCGAGACGGTGCTCTCGCCAAAACTCTTGGTGGTTCTTACACGCAATACACCTGACAAGTTGACACAACCTGATACTACCTCGTCGTCAGTCTCTACGCTACGAGGCAACGTCTCACCCGTCAGTGCTACGGTATTCAACTTGCTGCTGCCCTCGACGACGACACCGTCCAAAGGCACCTTCTCACCTACGCGGACAAGTATAATATCTCCCACAGCCACGTCCTCTGGGGCTACATCTCTTACTTCAGGCCTCTCACGGACGGATATCCATCAGGTGGGCAATACTCTCGCGGCTCTTTCCTTCGGCATAGCCCTCGAACAACTCTCCCACTTGGAAAAACAGCATCACGAAGACTGCCTCAGGGAATTCATTTTCCGCACCAGGCAGAAAACCGATACTCAGCGCTCCCAATGTGGCAACAGCCATGAGGAAGTCTTCGTTGAAGGCTTCGCCCTCCATCAATCCCTCTGCTGCTTCCTTCAGCGTGTCCCAACCCACTAGCAGGTAAGGCACGAGATATACCAATAACAATTGCCATGTTGGCAGCGCAAACGTATGTTCGATGTAGACCGCTACTGCTAGCAATATTGCTGCCAGCACGATTTTCAACAGTTTTCCACGCTGTCCTTCTTCTTCGTGATGATGATGGTGCTCGCAAGAGCAGCATTCTTCTTCGTGATGGTGATGTCCTTTACACATATTTTCTCGTTTTATTGTTTCTGGGTGCAAAGGTAGGAAAAAGCTTTCGCAACTCGGTTGCAAAAAAATGATAGAAAAAAGCATTTTTCTTTGGTGTTTTACGGTTTTTGTCGTATCTTTGCAAACAACTAAAAACGATTGATTGCTATGCTACACATTCGCTGCAAGAACAACAACGTGACGAAGGCTTTCCCAGAAGGCTGTTCGCTATTGGATGTATACCAAGAGTTTGCTGACGAAATCAAACTGCCTTACCCCGTAGTGTCAGCGAAAGTGAATAACGCCTCAGAAGGACTGAAGTTCCGACTCTACCAGAATCGCGACGTGGAATTTCTGGATGCCCGCGAAGGCAGTGGACATCGCGTCTACGTGCGTTCCCTGTGTTTCCTGCTCTACAAGGCCACGCAGGATGTTTTCCCTGGTTCGAAACTATTCATCGAACACACCATATCGCGTGGCTATTATTGTAATTTCAAGAAGAAAAATAATGAAGGTCTGACAGATGGCGACATAGAGCAGATTTGCGAGCGGATGAAGGAAATCGTAAATCTGGATATGCCTTTCCGTCGCACGGAGGCTACCAACGAAGAGGCCATTCGCGTGTTTTCTGAACGAGGTTTCTCCGACAAGGTGAAACTGCTGGAAACCAGCGGACAGATATATAGCGACTACTATATGCTGGGCGATACTGCCGACTACTATTACGGTCCTCTGGTGCCCAGTGCAGGCTATCTGAAGGTCTTCGGACTGGAGCCTTATCACGACGGTATGCTGCTGCGTGTACCCGATTGGAACAATCCTACCATTCTGGCTGAAAAGGTGGATATGCCTAAGACGTATGAAATGTTCCGTGAGAAAACGAAATGGGATATCATCATGCGACTGTCGAATGCTGGTGACGTCAACAAAGCGATACTGAAAGGCCATGCCTCAGAACTGATACAGGTCAGCGAAGCCCTGCAGGAGAAGAAGATTGTGCAGATAGCAGAAGACATTGAACGCCGATTCCATGCGGAAGAGAACCCCATTCGACTGGTTCTTATCACTGGCCCGTCGTCATCAGGAAAGACCACGTTCTGCAAGCGACTTTCCATCCAACTGCTGGCCTGTGGCCTGCGTCCGATGTCGTTCTCTACTGACGACTATTTCGTCAATCGCGTGGATACCCCCAAGTTACCCAATGGCGACTACGACTTCGACAATATCGAGACGGTGGACTATGCGCTGCTGGAGGACCATTTGTCAAGGTTGATGAAAGGCGAGCGCGTGGAAGTTCCGGAATACAACTTCACCACAGGCAAGCGCGAATGGAATGGCAAAAAGCTGAAGCTGGCAGGCGATACGGTGCTGATAATCGAGGGTATCCATGCGCTGAACCCCAAGCTGACACAGAATATCGAAGACTCGCTGAAGTACAAGATCTACATCTCTGCCCTTACCAGCATCTCACTCGACGATCACAACTGGATACCCGTCCGCGACAACCGCCTGTTGCGACGCATCATCCGCGACTACAACAAAGGGGCCTATACGGCGCGTGAGACCATTGCTCAGTGGAAGAACGTCTGTGAGGCGGAGGATAAATGGATATTCCCCTATCAGGAAACTGCCGACGCTATGTTCAACTCGGCACTGAACATCGAGTTTGCCGTCCTGCGCACCCATGCGGAGATTATCCTCTCGTCAGTACAAAGAAACTGTCCTGAATATGCGGAGGCCCACCGCCTGCTCAAATTCATCCACTATTTCCTGCCCGTGAGCGACAAAGAAATACCTCCCACGAGCATCATGCGTGAGTTCGTAGGAGGCAGTAGTTTCAAATATTAGCTTTGTTAACTTAACTATTCTAACGTTGTTAACTCCTTACTTAAACAGCGAGTACTCTGGTACTTCCCATGCCAGAGCGCTTGCTCCCAGCACGTCGCGCTCGCGGTTGTCCATTCTCGACACCACGATTCTCACTTTATTGCGCATGTTGGGGAACACGTGTTCCTCAAACGATTCACGCGTGGGATCCAGCAAATATTGGCCGGCACGCGAGATACCACCCGTCAGAATGATAGCCTGCGGATTGATAATGTTGGCGTAGTTAGCCAATGCCAAGCCCAGCAGATAGCCCGTCTTACTGTAGGTCTCAATAGCCAAGGCGTCACCTTGCTCGCAACATTCAAAAATGTTCTTGGGGTTCAAGTGATCAATATCGCGCATCAGTGACGGCTCGTCCGACTCCAAAAGCAGGTCCTTGGCCGTGCGGACAATACCGTGAGCACCGACGTACGACTCAATACAGCCTTTCTTACCACAGCCGCACTGACGTCCGCCGTCAAACAAAGTAGCATGTCCCCACTCACCGGCATATCCTTCTGTTCCTATGTGCTCACGGCCTTGCGAGAAGAAACAACTGCCTACGCCCACACCCAGGCTGACGATGATAAAGTCCTTCAGTCCGTGAGCTGCACCATAGGTATATTCACCTAATGCTGCTACGTGGGCGTCGTTGCCCACTGCGACGGCCATTCCCATGCGGTCGCGTATCAGTGCTGCCAAGGGAATCTCACCCTTCCAAGGCAGGTTGGCGGCATTAATGATGCATCCTGTTATCGAACTGCAACTGGGCGCGCTGATTCCTATCGAGCGAATCTTCTCATATCCCCCATTGTTCTCCATCAGTAAGTAGAGGCGGTCTGATAGTTCCGACACGTATTCACTGATATTCTGATAGTCGGAAGTTACGAAACTGTCTTCTGCTAAAATGTTTCCGCGGATATCGACGATGGCGAGCGTCGTACGCTCAATACTGATGTCGACTCCGATAACCTTACTTTTCAGTTCTTCATCCATAGTAGTAAGAAACTTTGTTTTTTAGTATTGTTTAGTTAGAATTAGTTATTACTTAAATAGAGAGTATTCCTTTACGTTCCATGCCAAAACGCTGGCTCCCAGTAGGTTTGCTTCCCGCTCGTCAAACTGCGACAACAGGAACTTCACCTTACCCTTGATGTTATGGAAGATGTGTTCGTTGAAACTCTCCCAGGCAGGGTCAAACAGCCAGTCGCCACAGCGCGACACGCTGCCTGTAAAGATAAATGCCTCAGGATTGATGGTGGTGGCATAGTTTGCCAGCGTTTCTCCCAGCACATTACCCGTCCGACGCAGCGTCTCGATGGCCAGTTCGTCGCCCATATCGCAGAAAGCCACAATCTGGTCCACTGTCAGGTCTTCTATCAGGCGCATCTTCGAGGGCTTGTCGCTCTCGGCCATCACCTCCTTAGCGGTCATGCGGATACCCTTTCGCGCACAATACATCTCCAGACAGCCTTTATTGCCACAACCACAGAGACGTCCCTCATGGCGGGCCATGCTATGGCCTATCTCGCCTGCAAAACCGTCATGGCCAGCGTAGTATTGACCGTTGATGAAGATGCAACTGCCGACACCACCGCCCATCGTCAGCAGGACGAAGTCCTTCATGCCGTGAGCCACACCGAAGGCCAGCTCGCCCAAACCGCGGGCATAGGCGTTATTGCCCAGTGCTACGGCCAGTCCCAGCCTGTCGCGCATCATTGCTGCCAAGGGCACGACACCTTTCCAGGGCAGGTTCGGGGCATTCTCGATACATGCTGTCATGTAGTTGGCGCTCGGAGAGCAGATTCCCAGCGAACGGATGCTCTCGTAACCACCGTTCTGCTCTACTATGGTCATCACACGTTCGCTCAATATCGACGCAAAATCACCGATGTTCGGATTCGTTCCCGTGGTGAAGCTCTCTCTGGCAATGATGTTTCCACGCACATCGATGACAGCCAGGGTGGTGGTGTCAATTTGTATGTCTACACCTACTACGCGAGTCTTGATTGTTTCATGTATCATAGTTTCCGTTTCGCTATTAATGCTACAAAAGTAAGAAAAAATTCTGAAACCACCAAATTTTTGTCAAGAATTTAGCAAATATTTAACGTCAAAGGCAAAAAATTGTCAATTGTCAATGGTCAATTATCAATTATTTCGTATCTTTGCAGACGCATTGTGAATAATTATATGACAAGATATGAACGTTTTAGAACTTAGTGAACAAGAAATCGGCAGACGTGAGAGCCTGCAACAGTTGCGCGAGATGGGTATCAATCCCTATCCCGCAGCAGAATTTCCTACCAACGCATTCTCTACCGAGATTGTAGAGAGCTTTCAGGATGATGCCGAGCCCCGCGAGGTGAGCATTGCAGGCCGTATGATGGGCCGTCGTGTCATGGGTAAGGCTTCGTTTGTAGAATTACAGGACTCCAAAGGCCGCATTCAGGTCTATATTACGCGTGATGATCTCTGCCCTGGCGACGACAAGGAGTTATACAATACCGTTTTCAAGAAGTTACTCGACATTGGCGACTTCATTGGCATCAAGGGTTTCGTGTTCCGCACCCAGACAGGCGAAATCAGCGTCCATTGCAAGGAGCTGACGCTGCTGTCAAAGGCCCTCAAGCCATTGCCTATCGTGAAATATAAGGATGGTGTGGCCTACGATAAGTTCGACGATCCCGAGTTGCGCTATCGCCAGCGTTATGTCGACCTGGTGGTCAACGAGGGCGTCAAGGATACCTTCCTGAAGCGTGCAACGATTATCCGTACCATGCGCAGCATTCTCGACAACGCTGGTTATACCGAGGTTGATACTCCTATCCTGCAAAGCATCGCAGGTGGTGCCTCGGCCCGCCCGTTCATCACCCACTTCAATGCGCTCAATCAGGATATGTACATGCGTATCGCCACAGAGCTGTATCTGAAGCGCCTCATCGTGGGCGGCTTCGAGGGTGTGTACGAGATGGGAAAGAACTTCCGCAACGAGGGTATGGACAAGACCCACAACCCTGAGTTCACCTGCATGGAGCTCTACGTCAGCTATAAGGACCTGCTGTGGGGTATGACCTTCACCGAGCAGATGCTCGAGCAGATCTGTACAGCTGTTAATGGCAAGCCCGAGGTTGAGATCGATGGCAACATCATCTCGTTCAAGGCCCCGTTCCGTCGCCTGCCTATCCTCGATGCTATCAAGGAGAAGACCGGTTTCGACTGCGATGGCAAGACCGAGGACGAGATTCGACAGTTCTGCCTCTCTAAGGGTATGGACGTTGATGAGACCATGGGTAAGGGTAAGCTTATCGACGAGCTCTTTGGCGAGTTCTGCGAGGGCACATTCATCCAGCCTACATTTATTACCGACTATCCTGTAGAGATGTCACCACTTACCAAGATGCACCGCTCTAAGCCCGGACTCACAGAGCGTTTCGAACTGATGGTCAATGGAAAGGAGCTGGCCAATGCTTATTCTGAGCTCAACGATCCTATCGATCAGGAGGAGCGTTTCATCGAGCAGATGAAGCTTGCTGATAAGGGCGACGACGAGGCAATGATCATCGATCACGACTTCCTGCGCGCTCTGCAGTACGGTATGCCTCCTACCTTCGGTATCGGTATCGGTATCGACCGTCTGGTGATGCTGATGACTGGTAAGTTCGCTATTGGCGAGGTAATGCTGTTCCCACAGATGAAGCCTGAGAAGAAGATTCCTCAGTCGTCTGTAGCCGAGTGGGCCGAGATTGGTGTTCCTGAGGACATCGTTCCTGTACTGCGCAAGGCTGGTTTCAACCTGATTACAAACATCAAGGACGAGAAGCCTCAGGGCCTGCAGCAGAAAATCGGTGAGATCTTCAAGAAGTACAAGCTCGACCTCCAGAAGCCTTCCGTAGATGAAGTAGCCGCCTGGATTGAAAAAGCTAACTGCTAATAGCTAACTGCAAAAAGCCAGAATATGTACGACTGTGGTAGAATAGCGATTATCGGTGGCGGCTCGTGGGCAACGGCCATAGCCAAGATAGTAGTGGGCAAGACTCACCACATTGGCTGGTATATGCGTCGCGACGACCGCATCGATGATTTCCGTCGCCTGGGCCACAACCCCGCCTACCTGCAGAGCGTACGTTTCAATACCGACGAGATATTTTTCTCCAGCGACCTCAACAAGATTGCCGAGCAGTACGACACGCTGGTGTTCGTCACACCTTCGCCATACCTCAAGAGTCACCTCAAGAAACTGAAGGTTCGTTTGCGCGACAAATACATCGTCACGGCCATCAAGGGTATCGTGCCCGACGAAAACCTCGTCTGCTCAGAATATTTTCATCAGGTCTATGACGTGCCCTACGAGAATCTCGCCTGCATCGGTGGTCCCTCACATGCCGAGGAGGTGGCTTTGGAACGCCTCAGCTACCTCACCATCGGTTGTGCCGACCGCGACAAGGCGCAGGCCTTTGCCGATATTCTCAGCAGTCCGTTCATCAAGACCAAGACCTCTGCCGACGTCATCGGCATCGAATACAGTTCCGTGCTGAAGAATGTCTATGCCATTGCCGCCGGCATCTGCAACGGTCTGAAGTTTGGCGACAACTTCCAGGCCGTCCTCATGGCCAATGCCGTGCAGGAGATGGCGCGATTCCTGACCGTCATCAATCCCGTCGAGCGCAACATTGCCGACAGCGTCTATATGGGCGACCTCCTCGTCACGGGCTACTCTAATTTCTCGCGCAATCGCACCTTCGGCACCATGATAGGCAAGGGCTACAGCGTCAAGAGTGCCCAGATAGAGATGGAGATGATTGCCGAGGGCTATTTCGGCACCAAGTGTATGAAGGAAATCAACCGCCACTGCCACGTCAACATGCCCATCCTCGACGCAGTATATAATATATTGTACGAGCGCATAAGCCCACAAATCGAAATCAAACTCCTCACGGATTCCTTCCGATAATAATATCTTTTTTGCCCATTCTCAACTTTTGTTAAAACTTGGCACAAATTTACGCATTGTTATTCGTATTTCGCCATAAATGAGTAAATTTGCAACATATTTTAGGAGAATTGCAATGCAAGAGATTATGAAATAATAGAAACAGCGTATGAAAAAGATTTTATTCGCTTTCGCTGCCATGATTATTTTCGCAGCATGTGAAAACAAGCAGGCTGTCGCTCCCGCTGAGAGCGACGAAAAAAGTAATGAAGTGACCTTTGAGGTGGCCAAGAACTACTTCTTCAAAAACGATCAGGAGATTCCTGCGAGTCCGAAGATTACGACGGCAGAGGAGTTCGGTAAGCTCTTCGGCATGGCTACGACGATGGGCAACGATGGAAAGCCAACGGAGATTGACTTCACCAAGCAGTTCGTGCTGGCCATCGTCATGCCTGTAACGAATCTCGCCACGGAAATCACTCCAGACAGACTTGAAGAGCAGGGCGACACGCTGTTATACTTCTACGATGCCAATGTGGGAGAGGCTCAGTCATACAGCACACAACCCATCTCGCTCATCATCCTCGACAAGAAGTATGCCGACAAGACGATTGTAATGGTCAACGAGCAGGTGAAGGATTACTACGCAGCCGTCGAATGCTATCTGGCCGAACAGATTGCTGGCCACTATGCTAAGGGTGAATACAGCGTACCCGTCTACCAAGAGGTCGCCGTCAACGACAGCGATTCCACAGACATCCGTATCTGGGGCGATTTCAGGGTGTACAACTACAAACAGGAAGGCGACACGCTGAAATGCGTCTCTGGCGGCAGTCATCCTGGCCTGATGCACATCTGTCAGATTGGGGAGAACTTTTATGTGAAAGACTTCGAACAGGTTGAGGACGGCTCTCGTTTCCTGCCCAGTGCCAAGCGCATTTTCGGCGAATATTTCGAATCCTTCCAAATCCACCACAGCGATGGCGATGAGCACGAATCGCTCAGGCATGATGTGCTGCGGGCATTCGTTCGCGACCACGGACTCTCTGCCACTGTGTATCAGGACTACGGTTGGCCAGCAAAGGAACTGAAATAATAGTGCAGCTTTTCGCATAACAGATTGAAACGTCCTTATCGTCCTTTTTAGAAAGGCAAACTGCTGAATCGAGCAACCAAGAAGGAATTGGAAGACTGGGTGAAGAAATAACAGCATAAATACGCAAATCTTACACGCAGAATTAATCAGTTTTACAAAAATATACATGAAGATCAGGACATTTATCACAGCCACACTGGTAGCTCTTGCATTGACAGTGAGTGCCCAAGGATTCAAAAATCCTGTGCTGCCAGGGTTCCATGCCGACCCGAGCGTGTGCCGTGCAGGCGATGACTTTTATCTGGTAAATAGCACCTTCCAGTATTTCCCAGGGGTGCCTGTGTTCCACTCTAAGGACCTGATCCATTGGGAGCAGATAGGCAACTGCCTGACTCGACCTTCCCAGCTCGACCTCACAGGTCTTTATAAACAGGACAATTCAGAATTGGGGTGGACGAATGCTGGCGTATATGCAACGACTATACGAGAGAACAAAGGGCGTTTTTATATGGTGACAACGGTTTTCCCTTCTCGTCGCCATTTCTATGTATGGACAGATAATCCTGCCGGCGAATGGTCTGAGCCTATAGTCATTGACTTTGCTATCGGCAGTTGCGACCCTACGCTCTATTTCGAGGGAGATAAGTGTTATTTCCTTTGGAAAGAAGGTGACATAAAGATCTGCGAGATAGACGTGGAAACAGGCAAGAAGATTGGAGAAATTCATCATCTGGGCACTGGTCTGGGTGGGCGTTATCCAGAAGGTCCACACATCTATAAAAAGGATGGCTATTACTACATGTTGCTTGCCGAGGGAGGAACTGAGCAGGGGCATCATGTCAACATTCTGCGTAGCCGTAACCTCTTTGGACCTTACGAACCTAATCGTGCCAATCCTATCCTCTCGCACTTCAATATGGAAATGCAGAACAGTGAGATTCAAGGACTGGGTCATGCTGACCTCGTTCAGGCACCTGACTCTACGTGGTGGATGATCTGCTTAGGCTACCGCACAAGCGGTTACCTGCTTCATGTCATGGGACGTGAGACAATGCTCGCTCCAGTTCGGTGGGATGAGAATGCATGGCCTGTTGTGAATGGGAATGGCACTCTGACAACTGATATGCATTGTACGACACTTCCTCAAGTTCCAATGCCTCTTGACCCCGTGTGTGAGGAGTTCAACTATGTCAAGCGTGATGTACCAGCTGATAGTTACAGTTCTATTGGTTTGCCATGGGGATGGCATAGCATTGGTAATCCTGATTATTCTCGCTATTCGCTTACAGAGCGCAAGGGGTGGTTACGTTTAAAGCCTACTACAACAACGCTTGACAAGGCAACCTCTCCCACTTTTGTTGCACGTCGTCAGACAGAAAAGGTGTTTACGGCAACAACACTGCTTGATGCGTCACACATTGGAGAAGGCATGCAGACGGGCATCACGGCTTATGCTGCTCCACTTAATCACTATGATGTAATCGTAGAGAAGCGAGACAGAAAACTATATGCCAAATCGAATATCCGCATCGGAGAATTGGCCCACTGCGATAAGGAGGTGCCGCTAAACAGCAATAAGGTGTATCTGCGCATCACCTCAGATGCGGCCTATTACTACATGCAAGTTTCTGATGACGGCAAGCGCTTTCAAACACTGGGCAAGATGGATTTCCGCTATGTCAGTACAGAGGTGATTGGAGGATTCACAGGTGTCATGCTTGGTGTATTTGCTCAATGCACTTCTCCTGACAACATGTATGCCGATTATGATTGGTTTGAATATAAGTAAAACACCGAGGGGGTGCCTAACTATTCTTCTTTAATCACTGGCATATTGGCCTCTTTCCATGCGAGGATGCCACCTTTGAGGTTCACGCACTTATAGCCGACGTCTGACAACTTACCAGCTGCATTGGCTGAGCGGCGACCACTGCGGCAATAGATGGCGATGGTCTTTTCTTTAGGCAGCTTGGCCTTGGCCTGTTCCACGAAATCGCTTTGGAACTGGTCAATAAGGATGGCTCCCTTGATATGCCCTTCGGCAAACTCATCGGCCTTCCTTACGTCGAGAATTACCACGTTAGAGTCTGCTATCAATTCGGCAAATTCCTTCACTTCATAATTTTCAAAGTTCTGGCTGCATGCTGTGTTTAGCCCGAGGGCAGCCAATAAGAGGGTTAGAATCTTCTTCATGTTTTCGTTTTATTAATTTGTTATCAAAATGATGAATGCGCTGATGCAGATATAGGCATAGACTATGTATCAGAAGATATCTAATTCTTAGAGCAGCGAGAGCCAAATTGAGCTTGCTCAGACTTAGCCGAGTCGCGTCAAGAGTGTTTGGCATCAGCATTGACCAGCTGAAAAGCAAACCCCGACCTGCATAATCTCAGGCCTGCTCATAAACGCACCCTCGCCCTCCCGTTCAGGAATGCTGAAAGGCTCGTGGCCTTTTACTACGGATTTAAGCACCGATTAAGTTCCTTCTGTTTAATCTGCCACTAAAGTCCTAAGACTCTGCCACTATAGTAGTAGCATCTTGCCACTTTAGTTCTAGCTATCTACTACTTAAGTGGCAGATTCATTAAGTCCGGCCTCATAATAGCTTTGCTCCGGCCTCATCACCGTTTAGCCCCTTCCTCACGAAAAAACTCCGTAGCTCAAAAATCCTCCGCCATTATCTTTCTGTAAATCAACAGCTTAATACGCCTGGCGGAGGATTATGCAAATTTCTGATTTCCCATCATTTGCATCAGGATCTCCAATAAAAAATTTGCCACTTTTAAATGCAAGAAAGGTACGTTTTCCAAATGTTTTCTGCAAAAATATGGAATCAAGAGCTGATGAATGAACAAGAGCGAGCAAGGGAAGTACGGAGGAATAGGCCATGATGCTCAACCTCGGAGCCGTTATCAACGATCACCTTCACACCATGCCATATCGTCATTCTTTAATCAGCTTACAGATGTCCTCCAGATACTTGCGGTCTATGTCATCGAATGTCGCCAGGTGTTCGCTGTCAATGTCAAGTACAGCCATCACCTTGCCGTCGCTGCCAAACACGGGCACTACGATTTCAGACTTCGACTCGCTGCTACAAGCTATATGGCCAGGGAATTGTTCAACGTCAGGCACAATGACAGTCTCACTACGTTGCCAAGCCGTGCCACACACACCTTTTCCGTATGGAATGTGCATGCATGCGACAGGGCCTTGGAATGGGCCAAGCACCAAATCGTTATCTACCACTCGATAAAATCCCGTCCACCAGAATCCCATTGTCTGATGAATGGCTGCAGCTACGTTGCTCATAACGGCTATCATGTCCTTCTCGCCATCAATGAGCGATGCAATCTGACTGGTCAGTAACTTATATTGCTCTTCCTTCATACCCATTACTCGTAATGTCTGATTCTAACGTCGATGCCGTCACCTTTGAGTTGCCCTGGGAGACCACTCACGTCCGTCTGTCCGTAATGATAGGGAAACACCACTTTGGGCTTTATAGTCTTTGCAGCCTTAACCAGTTGGTCTGGTGTCATGGTGTAGGGCTGATTGCAAGGCAGAAAAGCGATGTCGATGTCCTTGATGGCTGACATTTCAGGGATGTCCTCGGTATCACCGGCGATATAGATTCTCAATCCATCGATAGTCAGGATATAGCCGTTGTCGCGTCCCTTGGGATGGAACTGCGTATGTCCCTCGGTGTAGTTATAGGCAGGAACAGCCTCAATAGTGAAACCATCAGTTATATGCAATTTATCACCATTCTTCATCACCTCGCCAGAGCCAAACATGTCGGCACAACGCTTGTTGGTAATGAAGCGGGTCTTTTCGCCGAAAAGTAGTTTGATGGCATCTTGGTTGAAGTGGTCAAAGTGTTCGTGAGTCACCAAGAGATAGTCGGCCTTTGGCATGGAGGCGTAGTCAATGGTTTTGTTTCCCAGTTTCATCACAGGGTCAACCTCGATTTCTTTGCCGTCATACTGAATGCGGATACTGGCATGCACGAGCGCATGGAACGTCACCGTCTTTCCGCTTTTGGTCTTAAACACGTCAGTTTCGTAATCTCCCTGGCCACAGGCAGTTGTCAGCCCAAGTGCGGCAAATAAGCAAGTCAAAATCTTTTTCATTTCCTAATAATTTTAAAAATTTGGGTACAAAGGTAGTAAATATTTCGCGGTTATTATATAATATTCGCACAGATTTTCTGTGCAAAGATACAAAAAAATGAATCTGTTTGATTTCATCGACCATTTTCACGCTCGACAAAGCAAAAAAGACTTTTGTTTTGTTCTCGCTTAATCAAATTATTTCGTTTGGTCGTTTTTTTGTTTCGTTTGGGTATTGCATAATTCAAAGAAAAGTAGTAACTTTGCGCAGTGAAACTGCGCGTAATTGCTTACAATGACAACGACATTAATCATAGGACTGCTGATTCCGCTGCTGGGCACGATGCTCGGCTCAGCTTTCGTGTTCTTTATGAAGGACGAAATGTCGGCTCGATTGCAAAAATCGTTGCTGGGTTTTGCATCGGGTGTGATGGTGGCGGCATCGGTGTGGTCGCTGCTGATTCCAGCGATTGAGATGGCTTCAGTTCATAATTCACAATTCACAATTCATAATGAGGCTAGCGCATGGTCGGTACTTCCGGCGGCTGTTGGTTTTCTGCTTGGTATGGGATTCCTGTTGCTCATCGACGAAATAACACCGCATCTGCATATCGGTACAGACAAACCTGAGGGTATGCGCTCTCATCTGTCGAAGACCGCGATGCTGGCCCTTGCAGTTACCATTCACAACCTGCCCGAAGGAATGGCCGTAGGTGTGGTGTTTGCAGGAGCCGACAGCGGCACAACGAATATCTCCCTCGCCAGTGCGTTGGCAGTCGCGGTGGGTATCGCTATCCAGAACGTTCCTGAAGGCGCTATTATCTCCATGCCCATGCGGGCAGCAGGGAACAGTCGTTGGGGTTCGTTTATCATCGGTTCAATGAGTGGAGCCGTAGAACCCATCGGTGCCATTGCCGTCCTACTGCTCGCCTCATTGCTTATGCCCGTTCTTCCATACATGCTTGCTTTTGCTGCCGGAGCCATGTTCTACGTTGTGGTCGAGGAACTTATCCCTGAAGCCTCCAGCGGTCAGCACTCCAACCTCAGCACCATCGGTTTTGCCATTGGCTTCGTCCTGATGATGGTGCTTGACGTGGTAATGGGATAAATTAAGGTATAGAAAAACAACGGGGAATCCTTGCCTTTTCGAAATCTTTTCGTACCTTTGCAGGCAGTTATGAATAAGATTTTGTTCCTGCACGGATTCTATGCCAGTGGCCAGTGTGTGCCAGCTGTCGCGTTAAGAGAGGCCTTCGCAGGGCGTGCGGAAGTGATAACGCCCGACTTGCCGATGCACCCGAAGGAGGCGGTCAAATTCATCCGCGGGTTGATAGTGGCTGAGAAACCAGACCTCCTGATTGGCAACAGCTGTGGTTCGTTCTATGCACAGATGGTGGCTTCCGTCGCGGGCATTCCTGCCTTGCTGGGTAATCCGCATTTCAGGATGACGGAGTTCCTAAAGCAACGCATCGGTGAGCATCAGTACAAGTCGCCACGAAAGGACGGCAACCAGAACTTTGTCATTGACGAAGCTTTGGTTGAGGAGTTTGCCGAGATGGAGGCGCATCAGTTTGACAATTGCACACCTGAAAGCAGGAGCCGTATCTGGGGACTCTTTGGCGACAATGATACGCTGGCCCATTTCGAGCCGCTGTTCTTGGAGCACTTCGATAATTCTTTCCACTTCCCAGGTGGTCATACGCCAACAGCCGAGGAAGTGCAGAATTACTATGTACCACTGATTAAGGAAATGTTAAGGGTATAGAAACTGTTTGATTGATGGCTTGGAAGCTGAAATATCGTTGCAAGCAGTGCGGCTACGAAGCTGAGGTGTACGAGGGTCGTGGACTCTTTCGTCAGGAGATTACGGCGATGTCGTGCCCTGACTGCAAGACCATCCAGAACATCGTAGTGGGTGGCATCATTGCCGATGTGGCACCATCGTACAGAAGCGAGGCGGGCCGCCTGTGTCTGCAATGCGGTAGCGATAACATCAGGATATGGAACAAACATACTTGTCCTAAATGCCAAGGTGAGATGGTGCAGACTGGCGAGAAAGAGTTTTGGACGTAGGTACTTTGTGTACACATATATATTAAACGTTAAAACACCCCAAATATTCGTTTTTGTGCATGAAAGTGTGTACCTTTGTAGCCAATTTGAGTAAGGACCGACATGAAGAAGTTAGTGGAACTATACAAGGAATGGAGTGGGGCGGAACCTCAGCAGGTGGAGAGGCTGACTGCCGGGGGCAGCAACCGTGAATACTACCGGATGACGTCGCAGACAGGCGAGACGGTGGTGGGGTGCATAGGCACCAGTCGCGACGAGAATCATGCTTTCGTGTATCTGGCACAACACTTTACGAAGCGGAAACTGCCTGTGCCGGAGATTTTGGCTGTGAGTCAGGACGAGTTGCGCTACATCCAGACGGACCTGGGTTCGGTGTCGCTGTTTGACGCCATTCGTGGCGGTCGCGAGGCTGGCGGACGTTACACGCTGAAGGAGCAGGAGCTGTTGCGGAGAACTATCCGCGAACTGCCGAACATCCAGTTGCGCGGCTTTCGTGAGCTGGACTTTTCGAACTGCTATCCCCAGCCTGCCTTCGACACTGATTCGGTGTTGTTTGACCTGAACTATTTCAAGTATTGTTTCCTGAAGGCTACCGAGCTGGACTTCCATGAATTGAAGCTGGAGGCCGACTTCCGACTATTGGCGAAGGACCTGACGACGGCCGACGACGAGCCGTGTTTCCTATATCGCGACTTCCAGGCACGCAACGTGATGCTCGACGCAGAGGGCAACCCCTATTTCATTGATTTCCAAGGCGGTAGAAAGGGTCCGTACTATTACGACCTGGCATCATTCCTGTGGCAGGCATCAGCGAAATATCCCTATAAGGTGCGTCGCGAAATGGTGTACGAATACTACAATGCGCTGAAGCAATATACGGAGGTGCCGTCGCCCCACCATTTCGTGGACCGACTGTCGCTGTTTGTGCTATTCCGCCAGTTGCAGGTGTTGGGTGCCTACGGTTTTCGTGGCTATTTCGAGCGCAAACGCCACTTCATAGAGTCGATACCGCCCGCCATCCAGAACATGAAGGAACTGCTGGGCGAGAGGAATTTCCCGTATCCGTATCTGATTGATATCCTGCAGCAACTGACAGAACTGCCGAAATTCCAGCAGGTGCAGGTAGCGGCAGCGCGTGCCGACGGCTATAAAACGACGGACAAGAACCCCTACAAGCCCCATCCGCAGGACGGTCCGGCAACATTCTCGAAGTATGACGCACAGGGTCCGCTGGTGGTCCGCGTATTTAGTTTCTCGTATGGCAACGGCATTCCCGAGGACGAGAGCGGCAATGGCGGCGGTTACGTGTTCGACTGCCGTTCGACGCACAATCCGGGCCGTTATGAGCCGTATAAACAGCTGACGGGACTGGACGAGCCTGTTATCCGATTCCTGGAGGACGACGGAGAGATACTGACATTTCTGGACAGCGTCTATAAATTGGCTGACGCCCACGTGCGCCGCTATATCCAGCGTGGCTTTACGTCGCTGATGTTCTCGTTTGGCTGTACGGGCGGTCAGCACCGTTCGGTATATAGTGCGCAGCATCTGGCCGAGCATATCCACGAGAAGTTCGGCATTGAGGTGCGCATCTGTCACCGCGAGCAGAATATTACGCAGGTGTTGAAGTGACTAGGGAATTGTCATAGATTAAATTTTTGCAGTGTTGGCAGAAAAAACTGGGCATTCGTTTTGCGTTTTGCCATAGTTTTTGTAATTTTGCAGGCCTAAAAGAGCATTTTTGTAATATAATAAGGTAAAAAGAACGTATGGGTGGCTTTTTTGGCACTATCGCAAAACAGGATTGCGTAAACGATTTGTTTTACGGAACAGACTATAACTCGCACTTAGGTACAAAACGCGCTGGACTAGTGACATTCGACGAGAAGAGCGGTTTCCACCGTTCTATCCACTCGTTAGAACGTGACTATTTCCGTTCGCGCTTCGAGGACGAACTGGACTCGTTTAAGGGCCATCAGGGCATAGGCGTCATCAGCGACACCGATCCTCAGCCCATCATCGTCAATTCCCATCTGGGACGCTACGCAGTGGTGACGGTGGCCAAGATCAACAACCAGCGCGAGATAGCCGAAGAACTGCTGAAACAGCGTATGCACCTGAGCGAGATGTCGGCCAACAACATCAACCAGACGGAGCTGGTGGCGCTGCTTATCAATATGGGCGACACGTTTGAAGAGGGCATTAACAAGGTTTACCAGAAAATTGAGGGTTCGTGTTCGATGCTCATTCTGACGGAGGACGGCATCATTGCCGCGCGCGACTTCCTGGGACGCACGCCCATCGTGATAGGCCAGAAGCAGGTGCACCGGCTGACACCCATCGGTACGGACGAATTTCTGCAGGCCTACGCCGTTTCGAGCGAGACGACGAGCTTTCCGAACCTTGATTACAAGGTCGTTCGCGACTTGGGTCCCGGCGAGATTGTCCGTCTGAGAGCTGACGGCATCCAAGTGTTGCAGAAACCCTTCACACGTTGTCAGATTTGCTCGTTCCTGTGGGTTTACTACGGTTTCCCTGCCAGCGACTACGAGGGCATCAATACGGAGTATGTGCGCGAGAAGAACGGCAGGCTGATGGGTGAGAAAGACCACGACTGCGAGCCAGACTTGGTGTGCGGCATCCCCGATTCGGGTGTGGGAATGGCCTTGGGCTATTCGCACGGCAAAAAGGTGCCCTACAAGCGTGCTGTGCTGAAATATACGCCTACATGGCCACGTTCGTTTACCCCTGGCAACCAGAACCGTCGCGACTTGGTGGCGAAGATGAAACTGATTCCTAATCCGGCCATTCTGAAGGACCAGCGTATCGTGTTCTGCGACGACTCTATCGTGCGTGGTACGCAGCTGAGGGATAATGTCCGCACGTTTTTCGACAATGGTGCCAAGGAGGTGCATGTGCGCATTTCGTGCCCGCCGTTGGTCTATGGCTGTCCGTTCATAGGCTTCACGTCGTCGAAGAGCGATATGGAGCTCATTACGCGTCGTATCATCAAGGATTTCGAGGGCGACGACAAGAAGAACCTCGACAAGTATGCCAAAACAGGAACGCCTGAATACCAGCGAATGGTCAGCGAGATTGCGCGTCGTTTGGGACTGACGAGTGTGAAGTTTGCCACCATCGAAGACCTGATAGCATCGATTGGACTGCCGAAAGAGCGCGTCTGCACACACTGTTTCGACGGCAGCTCGTACTGTCACGAGCGTCGTGGTGAGGAGTGGTTTACGTGATATTGAACATTGACCGTTGATGCGAATATTAAGTTAAAAAAAAATAATGTTCAACGTTCAATGTTCAATGTTCAATGTAAAATTCGTACCTTTGCAGTCTAAATTTATATAGAAGCGTGAAAATAAAGCAAGTGCTGAGCGCCCTTGAAAAGTTCGCGCCTCTGCCCTTGCAGGAAAGCTGGGACAATGCTGGCCTGCAATTGGGACTGACGGAGGCGGAGGTTTCAGGGGCATTATTGTGTCTGGACGTCAACGAAAAGATTGTCGACGAGGCGATAGCGAAGGGGTGTAACCTCATCGTGAGTCACCATCCGTTGCTGTTTCGTGGCCTGAAGCAGATCAGTGGTGCCGACTACGTGCAGCGCTGCGTCATCAAGGCCATCAAGCACGACGTGGTCATCGTATCGATGCATACCAATATGGATAATGCGTTGGACGGGGTGAACTGGAAGATAGCCGAACGGCTGGGGCTGAAGGGCTGTAAGTTCTTTGCCCAGAAGACGGTAGACGGTTTGGAAGCAGGCAGTGGTGTAGTAGGGGACTTGCCCTCGGAAATAGGTGCACGGGCGTTTGTAGAACTCGTCAAAAACAAGTTCCACGTCGAGTGCGCCATGTGTAACGAACTGCTGGAGCGTCCCATTCGCAAAGTGGCCATTTGTGGCGGTGCTGGCGACTTCCTGTTGCCTGAGGCGATGGGCGAGGGTGCTGACGCCTTCATCACGGGTGAGATGCACTATCACCTGTATTTCGGCCACGAACAGCAGATTCAGATTTGCGTCATTGGCCATTACCAGAGTGAGCAGTTTACGGCAGAAATCTTCCGTGATATCATTCAGCGTGAGTGCCCGGATGTCAAGACTTTTGTCGCCGACACCAGCACGAACCCCATTTATTACTATTAAGATTGTAATAACGAAATAACGTAATAACGAAAAAAGAAAAGAATTATGGCAAAGAAAGACCCAATGGACATGCCGGTTGAGGAGCGTCTGAAGACCCTCTTTCAGCTGCAGACCACGCTCTCTGGAATCGACGAGAAGCGTGCATTACGAGGCGAACTGCCTCTGGAAGTACAGGACCTTGAAGATGAAATCGAGGGACTCACTACACGTATGGACAAAATCAATGCCGATATTGCTGAATTTGAGCAGGCAGTGACCATGAAGAAGGGCGAGATTGAGACCGCTAAGGCTAGCGTGGAGCGTTACAAGGCTCAGCTGAACGATGTGAAGAACAACCGTGAGTACGACACGCTGTCGAAGGAAATCGAGTATCAGACGTTGGAGATTGAACTCTGCAACAAGAAGATCAAGGAGGCTACTGTCCGTATTGAGGAAAAGAAACAGGAACTGGCTCAGAATCAGGAGATTATCGACGACCGTCGTCAGGACCTGGATATCAAGAAGGGCGAGCTCGACGAGATTATGGAGGAGACCCGTGCCGAGGAGGAGAAACTGAAGGCTAAGGTGAAGGACCTGGAGGCAAAGATAGAGCCGCGTCTGCTTACGTCGTTCAAGCGTATCCGCAAAAATGCCCGTAACGGTCTGGGAATTGTTTACGTGCAGCGTGACGCCTGTGGTGGTTGCTTCAATAAGATTCCGCCCCAGCGCCAGCTCGATATCAAGATGCACAAGAAGGTTATTGTGTGTGAGTACTGTGGCCGTATCCTCATCGATCCGGAACTGGCCGGTGTCAAAATTGACAAGGTTACAGGTCAGGAGGAGAAGAAGACCCGCAAGCGCTCAATCCGCCGAACGGTGAAGAAGGCTGACCCTGAGACTGATGCTCCTGAAGTTCCAGAGGCAGAGGATTAATGGTTATGGTCTAGCGGTTAACGCTTCGTAGTCTGGGATATCGTCCAGAAAGCGGTATGTCTGGCTTTCGTAGTCCATCTTGCAGCAATAGTGCTGTATGCCGTTTGACACGACCAAATAGTCCACGTGGAGCAGCAGATTATAGACCGATATCTGATTGAACACCCGCTGTGTCACTGACACGGTGGGTGCTTTGTATTCTATAATCATTTGTGGCTTGGCCTCCTTATTATATAATATAGAGTCGCAACGCAATGTTTTTTCGCCGCATTTCAGGGCTATTTCGTTGCCCAGGAGACCTTTTGGGAATCCCTTGTGCTCTACCAGCCAGTGGGTGAAATGCTGACGCACCCACTCCTCGGGAGTCAACGCTACATAACGCTTGCGCAGAAAGTCGAATATTTCGGGCTTTTCGCGCGTTCCACGCACTTTGACGTCGTATGTTGGCAGGTTTAGTTCGTTCATTTCGACTGCAAATATACAAATAAGTGGGCAAAAAAGCAAAATTTCGTGCGTATAATTCGTGTAATTCGCGGTTTTTTAGTACTTTTGCAGCATGGCTCAAGCAGCAGTGACATACGACAGCGTGATGAGCGAGTTGAAGGCTCGCCAATTTAAGCCCGTCTATTATCTGATGGGCGACGAGCCGTATTATATAGATAAAATCAGCGACTGGATAGCTGAAAACGTGTTGCAGCCTGAGGAAAGGGACTTCAACCAGACCGTCCTATTCGGCTCTGACGTCAATGCTCCGCAGGTGGCTGACGCTGCACGGCGCTATCCGATGATGGCCCAGTATCAGGTAGTTATCGTCAAAGAGGCTCAGAATATCAAGAATACAGAGGCGCTGGAGAAGTACCTGAAACAGCCTATGGCATCGACAATCTTGGTGATATGCCACAAAAACGGCAAGATTGACGGGCGAAAACAGGCGTATGTGAAGGCTATTCGTGACGCTGGTGTGCTGTTTGAGAGTGCAAAACTCAAGGAACGTGACCTTCCCCCGTTTATCGAAGGCTATCTGAAGGCCAAAGGAGCATCTATTGATGCGAAATCTACCCAACTTATTGCTGATTCCATAGGTTCTGACCTTACGCGTCTGACCAGCGAGCTCGATAAAGTGCTGCTTAGTCTACCTGAGGATAGCAAACGGGTCACTCCCCAGGTTGTTGAGGACCAGATAGGGGTGAGTAAAGACTTTAATGGTTTTGAGTTGCGCGACGCCATTGTCAACCGCAATGTGTACAAAGCAAACCTGATTATCAAATATTTTGACGAAAATCCAAAGGCCGGTAGCATCTATGCTTTTCTCCCGTTGCTCTTTTCTTACTTCCAAAATCTGATGATTGCCCATTATTGCCCCCAAAAGAACAGTCAGGAGGCATTGGCAGAGTGGTTGGAATTGCGAAGTCCTTGGGCTGCACGTGAGTATGTCACAGGTATGAAAAACTACTCCGCCATGAAGGTGCTACAGATTATTGGTAAACTACGCGAAATGGATGCCAAAAGTAAGGGTCTGGACAACCCAAATACGGGTTCTGGAGACCTCATGAAAGAGTTAATTTTCTTTATACTTCACTAAAAATGACCCTGTTTTGGGGCCATTTTTTTCTAGAATATCTTTTTCACCAGACATGAATTTTTGCCCTCAAATGCCGATTTACACTAGTGTTTTGCTGAAAAATAAGCCCTCATATTTCGCGAATTTTCTGCTTTTCGCCCGTTGGTTCAGAATTCGCTCTAAATGAATAATTTCGCCCATTCTTGATAACCGGAATTTATATTTAATAAATTTTAGTATTTTGATTTGTTGATTCATAAAATCAAACGGTTATAGAAATCTGATGATATTTACAAATTAAGTCCCAAACATAACGATTTGTAAATCTAAATCAACGTATTAAATTTAAATATACAAACTTGAATTTTGTGATTCAGAATTCAATATTCATTTTTATACACTGCATCTATAGCAATCATAACTCGATATAAATCAAAGAATTAATAAGAAAGTTATAAGTGAAGCATGTAATTTACACTGCTTTGTGATTTTTAGATGTCTGCATATAAACCTATTTACGATATTTATGTCATAATTATCTATTTTATAACCAGTTATTTATGATATAGACCTTAAATTAAAGATTTGTAACGATTTATGCCTGTAAATTTAACTTTGTAATTCTAAAGATTTTTCAGCGTCATTCATATTTTAGAATTTAGAATTTAAAACCAGAAATCCAAAGTTAAGAAATACAAATTCTCTTTAGTTTTCTTGCACAATTCAAAAAATTGTTTTACCTTTGTAAACTGAAAGTAAAACGGGCTTTTTGCCCCTATTTTAGACTCAAATGGAAACAAAAGACAGAATTCGACTCATTATGGAGGATCAACACATGACCCAACAGGTGTTCGCAGATTTCCTTCAACAGTCCCCTGCTACCCTTAGTAGCATTTTCAATGGACGCACACGTCCTACTCTTAACATCATTGATTCCATCAAAACGAAAATTCCTGACATTAGTATCGAGTGGTTACTATATGGTGTCGGAGAGATGTACCTCACCCACCCCGAAGGCTCCGATCAGGGTATGTTGGAGGGTCAAATTCAGGGTCAGGAACAGATGATCAATTTCGACTCCCCTGCTCCTGCTGTATCCCAAATGCAGCAAAATCCGGTTTCAACGACGCTTTATTCGCAGAGTGTAAAAAGTACACGCCCTGAAATAGTACGTGAAGAAATCAAAATAGTTGACAAAATACCTCGAAAAGTTACTGAAATCCGTGTTTATTACGACGATCAGACTTACGAGACGTTTGTTCCGGCAAAAAAATAACTTTACCCTAATATATTTGGGCTTTCGATTATTTTTTTGTACCTTTGGCCCCCGTTATGAAGAAATATATCCTTGACTTAACGGTAAGCAGCGTAGAACAGCTGAGTGAAAAACACGTCCTAATGAGAGTGACGGACGTGAAACCACTGCCGGAAATGCTGCCAGGACAGTTTGCGGAGCTACGCGTGGACGGCTCGCCTGCAACGTTTCTGCGCCGCCCTATCTCTATTAACTTTGTAGACAGAACGAAAAACGAGCTTTGGCTGATGGTTGCCATGATTGGAGATGGTACTCGTCAGTTAGGACGTCTCCGGGCTGGCGATAAGTTGAACTGCGTATTGCCTCTGGGTAATGGTTTCTCAATCCAAAGCGGCAAAAACGCATTGCACAAGACGCTGCTCGTTGGTGGCGGCGTAGGCGTGGCACCATTGCTTTATTTGGGCGCTGAGCTCAAGCAGCAGGGGTGTGAGGTAACCTTCTTATTGGGTGGTCGCAGTGCGAAGGATGTGCTGGAGTTGGATTTTTTTAATAGGTACGGGCGCGTGTGCGTAACGACAGAGGACGGCACGATGGGTGAACAGGGCTTTGTGACCAACCATAGTGTACTTGCCGAGCCGTTCGACAAGATATTCACCTGCGGTTCAACGCCGATGATGAAGGCTGTAGCCCGCTATGCAAAGGAAAAGGACATCGAGTGTGAGGCTTCGCTGGAGAACATGATGGCCTGCGGACTGGGCGCCTGTCTGTGTTGCGTTGAGAAGACGACAGAGGGTAACCTGTGTGTGTGTAAGGAAGGACCGGTTTTTAACACAAAACGTTTGTTATGGCAGATTTAAGAGTCAATATAGGTGCGCTGGCACTGAAGAACCCAGTGATGACGGCCAGTGGTACGTTTGGCTATGGCGTTGAGTTTGAGGACTTTATAGACCTTGGCAGCTTGGGCGGCATCATCGTGAAAGGTACGACACTGAAACCTCGTGAAGGTAATGACTATCCCCGTATGGCAGAGACTGCCAGTGGGATGTTGAACTGCGTGGGACTGCAGAACAAGGGCGTGGAATACTTCTGTGAGCATATCTATCCGCAGATTAAGGATATCGGTACGAATATGATTGTCAACGTCAGTGGTTCGTCGCCTGAGGATTATGCGGAATGTGCCGCACGTATTGATGCATTAGAGAAAATTCCAGCCATCGAACTGAATATCTCGTGTCCGAACGTAAGGGACGGCGGTATGGCCTTTGGCGTGACGTGTCAGGGGGCTTCGAGCGTGGTAAAGGCTGTACGTCAGGCCTACCATAAGACGCTGATAGTGAAGCTGTCGCCCAATGTGACGGATATTGCTGAAATTGCCCGTGCCGTGGAGGCGGAGGGTGCTGACAGCGTGTCGCTTATCAATACGCTGATGGGTATGGCTATCGACATAGAACGCCGCAAAAAGGTGCTGTCAATAGGCACTGGCGGTCTGTCTGGCCCTGCCGTGAAGCCCGTTGCCCTGCGTATGGTCTATCAGGTGGCCAAGGCGGTGAAAATACCTGTGGTAGGCTTGGGAGGCATCTCAACAGCGAAGGATGCCATTGAATTCCTGATGGCTGGTGCTACGGCTATTGAGATTGGTACGGCCAACTTCCTGGATCCTGCGGTGACCATCAAGGTGAGGGATGGTATCAGCGACTGGCTTGACGAACACGGGTGTAAGGATATTCATGAGATTATAGGATGCTTGGAGTGACGTCATAACACTCAGCAATTTTATCGAAAAAGACAAAATTTAAGGGCGACCAAATTTGGTCGCCCTTAACCAACACAAAAACTAAACTAGACTTAACTAATGCTTGTCGCGATTTTCACAAACCACCGATAGCTGTGTGCAAAGATAGTATAAAAGTTTTAAATCACAATGAATTTTGTGTTTTTTTTTGTATTTTTATCCTAAAAAACTACATTTTCGTCGTTTTTTGTAATAAAAATTGGTCTAATATGACCATTGCAGCCATTGTTTCGACCACTGGAACGGCTCTTGGAAGCACGCAAGGATCGTGACGTCCGCGAGCCTTCAATATGGTCTCGTTGCCATCTATGTCAATCGTCGGTTGTTCACGAAGTAGGGTGGCGACAGGTTTGAAAGCAACGCGAAAATAGATGTCCTGACCGTTTGAGATACCTCCCTGGATGCCTCCGCTATGATTGGTCTTGGTGGTCACGACGGAATCACGACCCATTGTGAATATGTCGTTTTGTTCGGAACCGCGCTGAGTGACACCGGCAAATCCCTCGCCATATTCGAAACCTTTGACGGCATTGATGCTGAGCATAGCAGCGCCTAACTGAGCATGCAGCTTGCCGAACTCTGGTGAACCCAATCCCGGAGGACAGCCCTGAATGACACCTGTAATCACTCCGCCAATGGTGTCTCCGTCAGCCTTTACTTCCTCAATGAGACGAATCATCTGCTCGGCCTTTGCGGCATCTGGACAACGTACGATGTTGCTTTCAATCTGATTCAGGTCGTATTGCGTGTAATTGCCCTCGAGAGCGATGTTTCCAACCTGTGAGGTGTAGGCACAAATGCGTATGCCCAATTGGCGTAGAGCCAGCTTGGCCAATGCTCCAGCGGGCGGTAGAGGTCGCGCATGTTGTCGTAATCGTTAGAATGCTGATTGGTGTTCCTGACAATGAAGCCAATAGGACATCCTGTCGACTTGCCTTCAAACACACCGCTGAGCAGTTCCACCTGGTCCTGTTCCTGACGGCTGGTGGTGATATGGCTCTGTCCAGGGCGGCGACGGGCCAGTTCCTGCTGGATGAATTCAATATCGATGGGGATATTTGCAGGCATCCCGTCGACAACACCACCAATGGCTTCACCATGACTCTCGCCAAAGGTCGTAAGTCTGAATATTTGTCCGAAGGTGTTCATGATTTCTTGCCTCTTATTTTTTTAATGGCAATGACCGCATCCGCATCCCTCGTGGTGCTCGTGATGTTCATGATCGCAGCCGCCGTTGCAGTCGTCACAGTTGCAACCGCAGCCACCAGCCATGTGAGCCGCAAGATGTTCAATCTCCTTTGCTGTGGCCTCGCGATTCTCGACGATTGTACCCTTGAAGGTCAAATCCTCGCCTGCCAGCGGATGGTTCAGGTCTACCGTCACCTTCTCTTCACCCACCTCGACAATACGGCCGTAGAATCGGTTTCCTTCCTCGTTCTGAAGTGGAACGATGGCATCCTCGTAGATATGTTCGTGGTCGAAATGACCATTGATGCTGAACACCTCGCGATCCAAATCGAGTACCAAGTCGTCCCTGTAGTCGCCATAAGCTTGATCGTGGGTAATGGTGAAGTCGAAACTATCACCTTTCTGCAAACCTGCAACCTGTTGTTCGAAGGCGTCGAGGGCTACTCCGAAACCTGTAATAAACTGGAAGGGACGCTCCTTGGTGGCCTCTTCCGTCATCTCCTGGCCATTCTCTCCGTCTACAAACAGCTGGTAGGCCACTTCCATGTATTGATTCTTTTTCTCCATATTTTCTTTACGGTTTTCTTATTTCGCATGCAAAAGTAATAAAAAGCGCGTAAACTACCAAAAAAACGAGTAAAAAACACGCAGAATTGACCTTTGTCAACGTTTTTCGAGATATGTTGACGTCCGTCAAGAAAATGGTTGTTTGCGCACACAATTCTTGCCAAAAACTTGTAAGATAGTAAAAATCGCCGTAACTTTGCACCGTCAATCAGCGAGAGAGCTGTTGATTTAACAGGATAACTTTAGTATTAATTAAATTAAGAAAGGGTAATGAAAATGAAAAAGATTGTTTTGACAATGGTCGCTCTGATGAGCATGACTATGACATTTGCAGAGAATGAGACAGCAGCCAACCTCAACAAGGCTGAGGCATACAACATGAAAACCGTCAATGTGACGAAGCTTTGTCAGGCCTTGAATCTTTCTACAGATCAGGTTGAGGGCTTCATGGAGATTCACAAGACCTTCACATCAGAGTTGCTGTTTGCTGCACAGATGAATGACGAGGAGCGTCAGCTGATGGTAGAAAAGGCCATCAAGAAGGACTTGGCATGGATGGACTACATCCTGAACAAGGATCAGTATCGTAAGTATGTGATGCTGCTCAACGTCACGCTCCACAATCGTGGTTTGAAATAATTTTGTAGTTTTAAAGAAAAGAATTGTTTGGCCATCGTCCCAAGTCGGGCGATGGCTCTTTTTTGTAAAAAAAGAAAAAAAAGTTTGTGTATCTCGTCAATTTGTTGTACCTTTGTAGCCGTTTATGTGATATAGTAAAAAAATAGCATATTAATGATGAAAAGATTTTTATTAGCAACAACACTTTGTTTAACGATGTTTTTGGGCGTTTCTGCCCAAGGAATGAGCGACCAGCAGGTGATAGGGTTTATTGCCTCTGAGACAAAGGCTGGAACGTCACAGGCTCAGATTGTAACCAAACTGATGCAAAAGGGAGTTAGAATTGACCAGATTCGTCGTTTGCGCAATCAGTATGATAAACAGATTTCGTCCCGTGGCTTGTCGGCAGCGGCTGATGGTGCAGTAACCATGGCAGCTGAGAGAATGCAAGGTAACAGCGACGGCGCAACATCTCAGGAAGTCACGACAGCTCGTGTTGGAACTACTGGTACAGTAGAGCATGATGCTGCCTCTGAGGTGCAGGCTGTTGAGAATGATGTTCAAGCCACTCAGGGCCAAGCTCCTGATGCCAATGGCAAGCAGGTGTTTGGCCGTAACATTTTCAGTCAGGCTAATCCTAATTTCCAGCCTAACGTCAATATGCCCATTCCTGATTCTTATGTATTGGGCCCTGGCGATCAGGTGGTTGTTGACATCTATGGTGCTTCACAGCATACGCTGATACACACCATCTCTCCTGAGGGAACAATCACGGTTGCAGGCTATGGCCCTATCTATCTTAGCGGACTGAGTGTGGCAGGTGCCCAAAGTAAACTGCGTTCTACCATTGGTTCCCGTTATCAGAGTAGTAACCTTAAAGTGACGATCGGTAACACTCGTACCATACAGGTTAATATCATGGGTGAGGTTCGAGCCCCAGGTACTTATCATCTGAGTGCTTTTGCTAATGTGTTCTATGCACTCTATCGTGCAGGTGGTACCAGCAGTCTTGGTACCCTGCGTAATATCAAGGTATACCGCAATGGTCGTCTGGTTACTGTTGTCGACCTTTACGATTATATCCTTAATGGTCGTTTGGCAGGAAATATCCGTTTGCAGGATAATGACGTGATCCAGGTAGAGCCGTATCAAGCTTTGGTAGGTATCACCGGTAATGTTAAGCGTCCGATGTTCTACGAGATGCGTAAGGACGAGAGCGTTGCCACATTGATAAAATATGCTGGTGGATTTACCAGTGAGGCTCACAAAAAGAGTGTCCGTCTGGTTCGTGAGGCTGGTGAGCGTTATGCGGTTTATAATGTCAGTGAGTTCGATATGTCAACCTTTAAACTGGAGGATGGCGATAATATTACTGTCGACGGCATGATTAACCGTTTTGAAAATATGGTAGAGATAAAGGGTGCCGTATTCCGCCCGGGCCAGTTCCAATTGGGTTCTAATGTTACTTCTGTACGTTCATTGATTGAGGCTGCCGAAGGCTTGACAGAAGATGCTTTTGCAGATCATGCCATTATCCATCGTCTGAAGGCAGACCGTACGCTGGAGATTCTTTCTCTTGATGCCAAAGGTATTATGGAAGGCACAGTGGCCGACGTTCCTCTCCAGAACGAGGATGTTGTCTTCATTCCCACACAGGAGGAATTACGTAAGGAACGTAACTTTACCATCACAGGTGAGGTCATGAATCCAGGTACTTATGAGTATGCTGACAATACCACTGTTGAGGATCTGATTGTTCAGGCCGGTGGTTTGAGGGATGGTGCAAACCTCTCACGTGTAGATGTCAGTAGGCGTATTAACGACCCGAAGGCAACTAAGAAAACTACTGAAATTGCACAGACCTTCACTTTCGAATTGAAGGACGGACTTCTTATCAGTGGTGATAAGAGCTTTACCCTCGAGCCTTATGATGTGGTGCATGTACGCAAAAGCCCTGCTTATGTGATGCCGAGAAATATTACTGTTACTGGCGAGGTTAACTATGAAGGTAATTTCACACTTGAAAAGAAGAACTTACGTTTGAGTGATGCCATTACGATGGCTGGTGGCGTAACCGATGCAGCATATACACGTGGCTCGCGCCTTGTTCGCCGGATGAATGAGGAAGAGCGTTTACGTGCAGCAGAGACTCGTAAAGCCATTACACGTATTCTTACTGAACGAGGGGATTCAATTGCTTGGAATAAAGTTGAATCTGGTGACACTTATGTTGTAGGTATTGAACTTGACGAGGCACTGAAGAACCCTGGTGGTGACAAGGATGTATTGCTCCGTGAAGGTGATGCTATTTTTGTGCCAGAGTACACAGGAACAGTTACGATTTCAGGTGAAGTGTTCTACCCCAATACCGTCTTCTATGAGAAAGGTAAGAGTTATAAGCACTATATAGAGATGGCTGGTGGCTTTGGGCATCATGCAAAGAAGTCCAGGGCATTCATTGTATATCAGAATGGTACAGTAGGAATTGTTTCTGATGGTGCCAAGCCTGAACCTGGTTGTGAGATTATAGTACCTTCCAAGAAGAGGAAACAGCCCATCAACTGGACGGCAATCGCAGCCGTTGCTTCTAGCTTGACTGGTATTGCCGCTATTATGCTTGCTATCTCTAGACTCTAATAAATCAAATGAATATGGAAGAAAATATTAAAAATACAGAGTTGCTTGAAGATGAGTCTTCTATTGACTTCGGAAAGATCTTCAATGATCTGAAAAAGCATAAAAGGCTGTTCTATAAGGTGTTGCCCATTACCTTTGTGGTGGCTGCCATCTTAACTTTGTCGCTGCCTAATTATTATCAATGTACGGTAATGCTTTCGCCCGAAATCTCCAGCAATAGTTCTGGTAGAAGTAGTTTGGCGTCACTTGCCAGCTCCTTTGGCGTAAATATTGGTTTGAGTAATGCGGGTTTCGGAACTGAGGCTTTGTTTCCCACGCTCTATCCAGATTTGGTTAACTCAACCGATTTCAAAACCACTCTCTTTGATGTTCCCGTTACCATCGAGGGTGATAAGGAAGAGGGTGAGCCAGACCGTACGATGACTTATTATGATTATTTGAATGAGGAACAGAAAGTCCCCTGGTGGTCCGCAGCAATTGGCGGTACAATGAAGGCTATCATTGGTTTGTTTGTTGAAAAGAAGGAAGAAAAAAAGACAATAGACCCCTTCCGCTTGACAAAGAAACAAGCTGATGTTGTCAAAGTGCTGGACAAGAAGGTTGTCTGTGATGTGGACAAGAAAACGATGGTTATTACTATTGATGTAACCGATCAGAATCCTGTCATTTGTGCTACGATGGCTGATACGGTAATGAACCGTCTGCAGAAATTTATTACTGACTATCGTACGTCGAAGGCTCGTGTTGATTTAGATTACAATCGCAAGATTTACAGAGAGACAAAGGAACGTTACGAAAAAGCTCGTCAGAAGTATGCAGAGTTTATGGACTCTAATAACGACATTATCCTTCAGACCGTGCGCCAGAAACAGACTGATTTGGAAAACGAAATGCAGCTTCAGTATAATGCATTTACGCAAGTAGCGGCTCAGATGCTGGCTGCCGAGGCTAAGGTACAGATGGAAACACCAGCATTTACCACCCTGCAGAGTGCCACTGTTCCTGTTAAGAAGGCAGGTCCTGGCCGTGCAAAGATTTGTCTCATCTTCCTCTTCCTTGCTTTCTTAGGCACCTCTGTTTATATATTAAATAAGGAGGACGACCTGAAGCCATTGTTAGGACTGAGCTGATTATTGATAACGTATAAGCGCCGGCTCTTCGTGAGTTGGCGCTTTTGCCCAATAAAGAAAAAACCTAAAGTATGAAACAATTATTCTTTGAACTGATACAGGTGGCCACCGATCGTCGCGAATGTCTGGAGCGTGGTCCTGAACCCGAAGAGTGGCAGGCTTTACACGAACTGGCGCAGCGTCAGGCTGTGGCAGGCATCTGCTACAGGGGCGTTGAACGACTGTTTGAGTTCGGCCTGCGTGCTCCTCAGGATGTGAGTATTGACTGGATGGCTGAGGCTGAGGAGATGAAAGAACAGAACGAACAGGCTAAGACTCCGTCCTACGTAGCCCGCTATTATGATGAGGAGTTGCGTAACCTGCGTCAGTCTTCAAACGATTACTATGTTCTGAACAAACCTATGACGATAGAAGACGTTTATCGCCTCTTTCTGGCGCAGCGTCTGAATATGCGTGTCGTCATTGATTATTTCTTCCTGTTGCTCAAGACGGAACGCCGTTTTGAGACGCTCAAGACGAGTGGCTTTCCTTATTTGTTGTTGAGGAACTTTGGCGTGCGTCGCTTTGCACGAGGAATGATGTGGGTCCTGCAGGAAGTCATGGGCATGGAACGCTCGCAGATGTTCTGCAAACCTTCAGACCCTGAAGGTCGTTTTATCCTTCAGGAAATGCTTGACGGCCATCAGAAGCTGGAAATGTTGAAAAGATATCAGAGACTATAATAATAAATAGGTATTATGAAGAAGATAAAGTATTTATTGATGTCAGTGGTGGCCGTCGTATTGGTGGGTTGCGGAACCACCAAGACAGTGCCCATTACGGGTAGACAGCAGAGCCTGATGGTCAGCGACGGTGAGATATTGAGCCTCTCCACGCAGCAGTATCAGGAATTTATGAAGACTGCCAAACTGTCGACCAACGCTACGAATACAGCAATGGTGAAGCGGGTAGGTGAGAAGTTGGCTACGGCCGTTACCAACTATCTGAGAGCGGCTGGTATGTCAGAAGACCTGCGGTATTACAAATGGCAGTTCAATCTGGTTCAGAACAATCAGGTCAATGCCTGGTGTATGCCTGGGGGACTGATTTGTGTTTACGAGGGGCTGTTGCCTGTCACCCAGAACGAGGCCTCACTGGCCATCGTTTTAGGTCATGAGATAGCCCATGCTGTCGCTCGTCATTCTGCTGAGCAGATGAGTACGCAGATGAAGCAGCAATATGGCCTTCAGATCGGTACAGCTATTGCCGGAGCTGTTGGCGTGGGTGCTACCGCACAGTCTATTGGTCAGTGGGCATTGTCACAGCAGTTCAATTTCAAGAACCTGAAATATTCGCGCAATCACGAGAGTGAGGCCGACCATTTGGGGTTGATTTTTGCCGCTATGGCAGGCTACGATCCTCAGGTGGCTGTATCTTTCTGGCAGCGTATGGCCGCAAAGAATGGCAACAGCCAGCAAAACGACCTCTATAGTGACCATCCGTCGGATGCCACTCGTATCAGGCAGATTCAGGAGTGGATGCCTGAGGCTTTGAGATATTACACGCCTCCGAAGACGGCGACCACTACGACGACTGCTAAGAAGACGACAACCACTAAGAAGACGACTACAAAGAAAACAACAACAAAGAAAAAGTAATGAGAAGACAATTGATATTTGCTGTCGTACTGGCTGCTTGTCTATCTGCCAGTGCCCAGACGAAGGATGGGGGCATCTCCGCCCAGATGTTGCAACAGATAGAAAAACAGAATGCGCCTACTGCCTCGGATCGAGCCTTGCGTAATGCACTGGCAGCCAATGCTATAGACCTGTTGGCCAAGAATCAGGCCAATGCAGGCGCGTTGGACACCTATTTCAGTGTGGAAACGAAGAAACAGTCTATTACCGACCAGAAATCTTCGGGCCGTTGCTGGATGTTTAGTGGCTTGAATGTGCTCCGTTCTAATTTCGCCAAGCGCACCGATTCATTGAGTGTTGAGTTGTCGCAGGACTACCTGTTTTTCTGGGACCAGCTGGAGAAAGCCAATCTGATGTTGCAGGGGGTTATTGACACAGGCAAGAAGCCCATTGACGACCAGCGCGTCCAGTTCTTCTTCCACTATCCCATCAGCGATGGTGGCACCTTCTGTGGTGTAGCCGACTTGGCAGAGAAATACGGTCTCGTGCCTGCCGACATCCAGCCTGAGACCTATTCGGCAGAGAATACGTCGAAGATGGCGTCTATCATCAAGTCGAAATTGCGCGAGATGGGACTGGAGTTGCGCAAGATGGTGGCTGAGGGCAAGAAGGCTACTGCCATTAACCAGCGCAAGACCGAGATGCTGTCCGAGGTGTACCATATGTTGGTCATCACGCTGGGCGAGCCCGTCAAGGAGTTTACCTTTGCTTTCAAGGATAAGAATGGCAAGGCCATCACTGCTCCGAAGAAGTACACTCCGAAGGAGTTCTATCAGGAGATTGTCGGAGGTCCACTCAACGGTACTTTTATTATGGTGATGAACGACCCTCGTCGCGAGTACTACAAGACCTACGAGGTGGAGTACGACCGCCATACTTACGACGGACATAACTGGAAGTATCTGAACCTGCCGATAGAGGATATTGAGACACTTGCCATTGCCTCGCTGAAGGATGGCCGTAAGCTTTACAGCAGCTATGACGTGGGTAAACAACTTGACCGCAAGCGCGGCTACTGCGACTTGGAGAACTTCGACTATGCCTCGTTGTTCAACACCTCTTTTAATATGACGAAGGCTGAGCGCATCTCCACCTTTGACAGTGGTTCCACCCATGCCATGACGTTGACAGCTGTCGACCTCGACGCTCAGGGCCAGCCATTGAAGTGGAAGGTCGAGAACTCATGGGGCGCTTCGTGGGGACAGCAGGGTTGTCTGATTATGACTGCCAGCTGGTTCCGCGAATACATGTTCCGACTGGTGGTTGACAAGCAGTACGTCTCCGAAAAGCTTTTGAAGGACTACGAGCAAAAGCCTATCATGGTGATGCCTGAGGACCCATTGTTCCAAATGGACGAATAACGTGACAAATTATTGCCACAATTGCAATTTTTCTTTCAAAATGTTTGGTAGATTCGCTAAAAAGTTATACTTTTGCAGGCGATAAACAAAAAAACGAGACAATGAATAAGTTGAATCAGTATTTCTACGGCTATTACTTTTACTTTGCAAGCAATTGTGAAGCGGGTCGTTGCGTATAAGATTTAACGAAGGAAATAAGAAAAAATACAACCCCGCTTCACACCAGTGAAAGTGGGGTTGTTTAGTTAAGAGA